>CANQBS010000058.1 GCA_947589075.1 uncultured Acetatifactor sp. | reverse complement strand
GCGGAATGGCCTTATGCCCCGTCAGACCCACTGTCGTGGGTCCGTGATCCCCATAGGCGCCGGTATTGGACAGGGTATAAAGGTCAATCCCCCGGATCCACCCGTTTTTCATGGCGCCGATCCGCACATGCAGCTCCATCTCATGGCGGGGGGTGGAAGCCGTCATGCACTCCTCTCTGGTATAGATCATCTTGCTGGGTTTCCCGGTCTTCCAGGTCACAAAGGCAGGAAAGATTTCCGCCACCACAGTCTGCTTTGCTCCGAAGCCCCCTCCGATCCTGGGCTTGGTCACCCGGACCATGGACTGGGGAATCCCCAGGGCTGCCGCCACGATCCGGCGGCAGTGGAACACAATCTGGGTGGAGCTGGTCACATGAAGCCGTCCATAGGTATCTATCTCACAAAAAGCCCGGAAGGTCTCCATCATGGTCTGCTGACAGGCCTTCGTATGGTAGGTGCGGTCCAGCACCACATCGCACTCCGACAGCACCTGGTCGATGTTTCCGCTTCCGCTCTCATCATGGGCGCACAGATTTCTTTTCGCGTCAGCCCCCACCGGACACAGGCTTTCCCAATTTTCCTCCGGATGCACCAGAACAGGGTTATCCAGAGCCTTATGATAGTCCAGCACCGACTCCAGCACCTCATAAGTCACCTTAATAAGGGACAGAGCCCTATCCACCGCCTTCCCGCTGGTTCCGGCAACAATGGCCACAGGATCCCCCACATAGCGCACATGGCGATCCAGGATCAGCCTGTCATGGGGACTTGCCTCCGGGTAGGTCTGACCCGCGCAGGTAAAGCGCTTCGCTCCCTCCGGCACATCCTTCCAGGTATAGACGGCTTCCACGCCGGGAACCCTTAAGGCTAACGACGTATCTATTTTTTCGATCATGGCGTTGGCATGGGGAGAACGCAGCACCTTGACCAGCAGGCACTCCCTGGGGGCAAGGTCGTCCGTATACACAGGCTGACCTGTGACAAGCTGCATGGCATCCTTCTTGCGCACAGGCCGGTTCACCGCGTGAAGGGACTGAGCCTTCTCCTTTTCATGATGACCCTGGCTGGGAACATCTTCGGGAGCCTGTCGGTTTTTGTGCTTCTTCCAGGCAAGAAAATTCATGATGCCCCGAAGCTGCCCCTCATAACCGGAACAGCGGCAAAGATTTCCCGCCAGATACTCCCGGATCTCCTCCTCAGAAGGATCCTCATTTTCCCGGAAAAGCGCCAGGGCGTTCATAATAAAACCCGGGTTGCAGAAGCCGCACTGCTCCGCTCCCTGGTCGGCGATAAAAGCGCCGAATTCCGCCGCCTCCTCCCTAAGGCCCTCCAGGGTGGTGATCCTGTGCCCCTCCGCCCTGGCCGCCAGCACGGAACAGGAAAGCACCGGCTGTTCGTCCAGCCACAGGGTACAAAGCCCGCAGTTTGAGGTTTCACATCCCCGTTTTACACTATAACAGCCCAAATCTCTTACCAGATCGATCAGCAAAAGATCCGGCTCTATTTCCTTTTCCAGTTTTTTCCCATTTAACAGGAACTGTATCCTCATGCCCTGTCCTCCGCTGCAGATTGCTTCTCTTCCTTCACAGACTGCGCCGTCTCTTCCTGCACAGACCGCCGCGCCGTCTCTTCCCCGGAAACCGGACGTTTCTCCCCGGATTCTCCGCGCTTTCCCTCGTTCTTTACTTCCTCCGGTTCCGCGAAATGCGCCGCGGCCCTGGTTACAAGAGTCTGCACCAGCTTCTTACGGTAACCAGAGCTTCCCCTCATGTTGGAATCCGTAGGAATCCGTTCTGCGGCAAGCCTGCCGAGCTCCTTCCCTTTTTCTTCTGTAAAGGGAGGCTTTAACAGGTCGGTCTCCTCCGGAAGAAGGGGCTTAAGGAGCATGGCCCTGCCGGGTCTTGCCCCTACGCTGATCCGAAGCTCCCTCTCCAACAATGCGCTGCAGCAGGTGAGCACGGGAAAGTCCGTATCTGTATTGCGCACAGATTGATAAAAGCATACCGCCGGAATCTTTTTTACAATAATTCTCACCAGAATGTCCCTGTCGTAAGGCATCCCCGCAAATTTCTCCAGGGAAAGGATTCCTCCGCGGTACAGCTCCACCTTCGTCTCCAGCGCCATAAACAGCGTGAGCACATCCGAAAATCCGTATCTGCCAAAAAGACTTCCCCCCAGGGTTGCCGAGTTGCGGAACTGCACTCCCACAATGTGGCGCAGGGCTTCTTTTACAGCGCCCTGAGTATATGCATTGAGCCCCCGGTGGATCTCCAGCTGACGCAAAGTAACCATGCTCCCGATCCGGAACTGCTCTTCATCTTCCTCTATGGTATCCAGCCCCAGCCCTGACAGATCAATGGCGGTCTGGACGCTGCCGCTTCCCATTTTGATCCACATCATACCCCCGATGATCCGGTTGGCGCGCTTCTGGTTCAGCTGCCACGCTTCCTCCAGGCTGTCTGCCTTTTTGTATTCTTTGATTGAAATCATGGAACCTGCTCCTTTAAAATTGTAACCGTTCAGCTGTAACAGGAATGTAACAGTTCAGCCGCGCCCAAGCCGAATAGATTCGGCAGGCAAAGCCGCGCTTACGCGCTTTCCGTCGCTGCGCGACTACCTTTGCTCATTAAATGGCGCTCCCATGTCGAACGGAGTTCGACTTGCCGCCAGACATGATGGAAAATTCGTGCAAGCACGATTTTCCATCAAATCAGGCGGCTGGCTGAACTGTTATACAGGAATTCTTCTCATTACTATATCTTAAAATATTTCTCTTGTCAAATGAATCGGAATTTGTTAGAATAGCGTTGTTGTTTCAAAAATATAACGCATACTGGAGAAAACATTTATGAAAAGAATTTTAGCCGTATTATTGACCCTGTCATTGCTTTTTAACCTGACAGCCTGCGGCAGCGGGGCAGGCGCATCCTCCACGGAAACTCTTCCCGCAAATCTTTCCTCCGGCGAAGATGCAGCCGGCGCACCCTGGGAGACTGCTTACCCTGTTACTGTAACTGACCAGCTGGGACGGGAAGTGGTTATCGAAAAGGAGCCAGAAACCCTGGTCAGCGGGTATTATATTTCCACCAGCTTTCTTATCGCGCTGGGACTTAAGGACAGGCTTGTGGGCATCGAGGCTAAGGCTAAGAGCCGGAACATCTACCAGCTAAGCGCCCCGGAAGTGATCGGCCTGCCCAGCGTAGGAACCGCCAAGGAATTTGACCTGGAAGGCTGCGCCGCCCTGGAACCGGATCTGGTGATACTACCTGCCAAATTAAAGGATGTCATTCCTTCCCTGGAAGAACTGAATATACCGGTCATCGCCGTCAATCCGGAGGACAAGGATCTTATGGAAGAGGCCGTCGTCCTCTTAGGAACTGCCACCAACACTGCAGAACGGGCACAGGCGCTGTTGTCCTTCCAGGAAGAACAGTTGGAGCTTCTCACCCGGGCCCTGAATCAGGCTGGCATTTCCAGCGACGCTGAAGGTTCCGCCCCTTCCGTGTACCTGGCGAGCAACAGTTCCCTTCTGGCGGCAGCCGGATCCGGAATGTACCAGAACAGCCTGATCGAACAGGCAGGCGCCGTCAACGCGGCGGCCGAAATCACGGAAGACTATTGGGCAGATGTTTCTTACGAGCAGCTTCTGGCCTGGGATCCGGACTATATCATCCTGGCTTCCGATGCGGAATATACCGTGGATTCCGTCCTGCAGGATGAGAACCTGAAGGCCTGCAAAACCGTGGTCAATGGCAGCGTTTACCAGCTTCCTAACGCCATTGAATCCTGGGACAGCCCCGTTCCCAGCAGTATCCTGGGCAGCATGTGGCTGGCAAGTCTTTTCTATCCGGATCAATACCCTGCGGAAAACTGGCAAAACGCTGCCGCCTCCTACTACGAAACCTTCTACGGCTTTACCCCGGATTTTGAAAATTTGTACAGCGACAAATAATTTCGGGGTTTAAAACCTGTACACTACCGATTGATTTCGATCCTGATTTTGAAATCCGTATACCGCCGATTCATTTCGGGGTTTAAAACCTGTATACTACTGATTGATTGTAATTTTGATATCTGTATTGCGATGATTCATTTCGGGTTTTAAAAAGCTATATACTCTCGACTGGATTCAATATACAAATATGAAAAGGATGGAAAAGAATTTGACTCAACAGCGACCGAGGACGAACTTAAAAGAGGCTTCCGGCAGAGATTCTGTCTTGTGCCTTAGTGCGCTCCTGATTTTAGGCATCGCCTGTGTCATTTCCCTCCTGACAGGAAAATATCCTCTTTCCCTTGACAGAATACTGGCGGGAGATCCCTTGCAGATCCAGGTATTTCTCACTCTGCGGGTTCCCCGCTGCCTGATGGGGGCTCTTGGGGGATTTGCACTGGGGACGGCAGGATATGTGTTCCAGACTGTATTCCGCAATCCCCTGGCGGCCCCTGACATGATCGGAGTATCTTCCGGAGCCAGTGCAGGAGCCGCTTTTGCCATCCTGTTCCTTCCATCCCTGGCTTTTTCCATCACTTTATCCTCTTTTTTAGGAGGACTTCTGGCGGTGGGTCTGGCTTTAGGACTTTCCAGCCTGGCAAAGGGATACGGGCACACCGGGAGCGGGAACAGCAGCATTGTGCTGGCAGGCATCGCCGTCCATTCCCTGGCTCAGACCCTCCTCATGATCCTGAAGCTCACCGCCGATCCAGAACGGCAGCTGGCCTCCATCGAATATTGGATCATGGGAAGCCTCAACGGCATCACACTGGGGAAAATCCCTTTTTACTGCATCGTATGCCTTATAGGGCTCGCCGGCATCTTTCTGCTTCACAGGCAGATCCTTCTGTTATCGGTAGAGGAATCGGAAGCTCGCATGCTGGGGGTTCCCACAGGCAAAATGCGCCTGGCCATCCTGTTATTGGCTACCCTCATGGTTTCCTCCATCATCAGCGTTACCGGGATCATCAGCTTCATAAGCCTGCTGGCGCCCCATATCGCCAGACTGCTTACACGCAATAACCGACTAACTACTCTTTGCTTAAGCGGCCTTATCGGGAGCCTTCTCCTGACCATAGCCGACATTCTGGCAAGAAGCGTTGCCTCCTCCGAGCTGCCCGTAAGCATTTTCACCTCCCTGCTGGGCGCGCCGTTTTTGCTTTATCTGATCCTATCAAAGGACAGCTGTCCGGGACGGAAAACCTCATAAAAGCCAGGCAATTTCTAAAATGAACCGGGTCAAAACTTGTTGGAGGTTAGAAGGGAAAATGGAAGGGAAACACTTAACGGCAGGGAAAGGAAAACTTCAGGAAAAAGGACTACAGAATAAAGAACTGAAAAATAAAGAAATGAAAAAAAGAGAACTCCAGAAAAGAGAGCTTTTTTTAGAAGTTTCCCGTGTCAGCGCCGGCTATGGGCACCGCCAGGTTTTGCAGGATCTTTCCCTTCAGGCCAAACCGGGGGAACTGACCGGGCTCCTGGGACCAAACGGCTGCGGCAAGACTACCCTTTTGCGGGTACTGTGCCGGGAGCTTCCCTGTCATGGAGAAATCCTTCTTCGAGATTTTTCTCCCGGACCTTCTTCCCGGGGGCATTTTCCCGGCGGATTTTCTTCCGGCGGGTTCTCCTCCGGCGAATTCTCCTTAAAAGAATGCTCCCTCCGGGAACGGGCAAGGCTCATCAGCTATATTCCCCAGCGAAGCGGCATCGGTATATCCCTTTCGGCGCTGGACGTAGTTCTGATGGGTTTTAATCCGGTGCTGGGACTTCTGGAACGTCCTTCCGGGGAACAGACCGCCCGGGCGCAGGATGCGCTGTGCGCCGTCGGCATGGGAGAGTACGCTGATGCGGATTACCAGAAGCTCAGCGAGGGTCAAAAGCAGCTTTGCATCCTGGCCCGCACTCTTGTGGAGGACGCCCCGCTCCTGCTTTTGGACGAACCGGAGAGTTCTCTGGATTTTTCACACCGGCACCATGTTATGCGGCTGCTCACCTCCATAGTGCGCGGACAAACGCTATACGGACAAGCGCCTGACAGTCAGGCAGCATACGGACAGACTCCCGGTAAACAAGTAACCCTCGAAACATCTTCAATATACGCTTGGAAAAAGACTGCCCTGGTCACGCTCCACGACCCTCAGCTGGCGCTGGAATATTGCAGCTGCCTCATCCTTTTAAAAGAGGGACGCTGCATCGCAGCCCTGCATCCTGAGACGGATCCGGTCCCCCGGATGGAAGAAGCGCTCTCTGAAATCTATGGATCGGTTCATCTGCAGGCAATCGAAACCGCAGGGAAAAGGCACCTGATCATGATACCGTGTTATTGAAAAAAACGGGAGTCGCATCCGAACACAATGCCGGGCTGTTAAAAAGACCGGGAGTGACACCTGATCACAATGCCGGACTGTTGAAATGACCGGGAGTAACACCTGAGCACAATGCCGGACTGTTGAAATGACCGGAAATCGCACCTGAACATGCACATGCGGCCGAGCTGTTGAAAATACCGGGAATAGCACCTGAGTCTGTTGCCGGGCTCTAGGTAAAAAAGGAAGAAGGAATGAGCTATGTATCCTGCCACACGTATTTTTTTGAAGGATGATAACGGAGATAAGTTTTTCGGGGAAGGCCCCTGCCGTCTGCTCAAGGGTATCGAGCGCACCGGTTCCCTGCGGGCAGCCGCACAGGAAATGGACATGGCTTATACAAAGGCCTTACATCTGATCAAGCACGCCGAGGAGGTTCTGGGATTTCCCCTGACCCAAAAATCCATCGGCGGAAAAGGCGGAGGCGGAAGCCAGCTCACCCCAAAAGCCCGGGATTTTCTGCAGAAATACGAAACCTATCGGGATGCCTGCTATCGGGCAAACGCAGAAATTTATCGGCAGATTTTCCCTTCGGGAGAAGCCGGAGAACACTCCGCCCCCACCCTGGGCTGCGTACTCATGGCTTCCGGTCTGGGAGAACGGTTCGGCGGCAATAAACTGCTGGCCTCCTTTGGCGGCGAACCCCTGATCCGGAAAATCCTGGAAGCCACAGACACCCCTCTTTTTCAGCAGCGCATTGTGGTAACAAGGCATCCCGAAGTGGCAGAACTATGCCGGGCTGCCGGCATCCGGACCATCCTGCACTCCCTTCCCGACCGCAGCGACACGATCCGCCTCGGACTTGAGGCTCTGGCAGGAAATCTCCCTGACAGCCGCCCGGAACTTTCTGACGGATGCAGGAATCTTTCTGACAGCCGCTCGGAACTTTCTGACAGCTGTTTGGATCTCCCCGACGGCTGTATGTTCTGCACCTGCGACCAGCCCTTTTTGTCCAGAGAAACCATTGAAAGGATGGCGCAGGCATTTTTAAAACAGCCGGAGGCCATTTACCGACTTTCTTATGGCGGCGTCCCGGGAAGCCCCCTGATCTTTCCGAAAAAATATTTTCCGGAATTAAAAAATCTGCCCCAGGGCAGAGGCGGCTCTTATGCAGCAGCCTCTCACCCGGAGCAGATCTGTCTTCTGGAAGCCTCTTCCCCATGGGAACTCCGGGATATCGACACCCGGGAGGATCTTCAGCTTCTGGAAAAGGTTTTCCTAAAGCCTGCCCCTTAGGCAGCTTCCATTTCCTTATCTTCCTTGCTCTTCGGAAGAACAATATTCAAAATAATGGCAACCATGGCAGCGGGCACGATGCCGGAACCGCCGAAGATCAGCTGCACATACTCGGGAGTATGGCTCAGGATCCCCGCATTGGCGCCCATACCATAACCCACGCCCAGGGCAACGGATACAATGGAAAGACTCCTTGCCGTCAGAGGATGTCTGGTGATCAGCTGGATACCGCTTAAAACGATGGAGGAAAACATCATCACGGCTGCGCCGCCCAGAACGGACTGGGGCATAATGGACACGATGGCGCCCAGCTTCGGGAACAGACCGCAGAGGATCAGGAACACGGCGCCGCAGGCCAGGGCAAAACGGTTCACAACCTTGGTCATGGCAACCAGACCTACGTTCTGGCTGAAGGATGTATTGGGCAGCACGCCGAAAATAGCGGCGATGGAAGAACCAATACCGTCGCAGATCACGCCGCCGGACAGCTCCTTATCCGTGGCTTCCCTGTCAAGTCCCCCTACCATAACGCCGGAAATATCTCCCACGGTCTCAACCGCAGTTACAATAAACATGATCATCACAGGAAGGATGGCGCGCAGGTCAAATACCAGCTTCACAGGCATAATGGCCGGAAGGGCAAACCAGGAAGCGTTTCCCACTTCACTCCAGTTTAACACCCAGGACTTGGTGTACTCCACGCCTTCCGCAGTGATTCCGGTATGCGGAAGCACCAGACCCATGACCGCCGCCGCAATATAACCTGCCACAATGCCGATCAAAATTGCGGAAGAGCTTAAAAATCCCTTCGTGCAGTGCTTTACGATCAGGATCACTGCCAGAACAAAGGTTGCCAGCAGCAGATTCTCCATAGAACCGAAATCCTGGGCAGTATTGCCGCCGCCGAAAGAATTGATTCCTACGGAAATCAGGGACAGACCGATGGATAACACCACAGTTCCTGTAACGACAGGGGGAAAGAATTTGCGCAGAGGCTTTAAGAAAAATCCCAGAACGCCTTCAAACAATCCGCCCAGCAAAGAAGCGCCCATCATAGCGCCATATGTCAGCACACCGCTTCCCATGGAAGCCGCCACGCCGCTGAATACGCCGATAAAACCGGAACTGGTTCCCATGATGATGGGTACCTTGCCGCCGATAGGCCCGATGGCAAACAGCTGGATCAGCGTTACGATGCCTGCCACCAACATGGCGTTCTGCAGAAGGGAGATCCGAAGACCTGCGAATTCCGCGTTCCCCGCCAGACCGCAGGCGCCAGTGATCACCAGAAGCGGCGTCAGGTTGCCCACAAACATCGCCAGCACATGCTGCAGCCCCAGGGGGATTGCCTGGGAAAGGGGCATTTTGCCTTCAAAATGAAAAGCCTGTTCTGAAAGTCCGTTTTTCTTTTCCATTGTACAGTTTCTCCTTGTTTTTTCTTTTGGATACCAAAAACAAGGGTTATTATAAAGTAAGAAAAGGGATTTTGCAACGGAAATTTTAAGAATTATTTAATATTTGGAGAAAGTGAATCATATTTTTTTCATTTGTCTCATTCTTTTGTGAATCTTGGCGATACGCCATTCACCATTCTTCCCATCCGGGCTGACAGCAGAATACATCCAGAGGAATTTTTCCTCACAGATTCCCCGTCCTGACTGACAGCAAGGTTCATCCAAAGGAACTTCTTTTTCCTCAAAGATTTCCCGTCCCGGCTGACATCAGGGTTCCATCCAGAAGGATTCCTTTTTCTATCATATATTCCCTGTCCCGGCCGGCAGGGGATCCCACTCGTTTAACCCCAGGCTCTGCCTGTATTTTGCCTGCTCCAGGGTGACCGGCTCCAGATCTTCCTTCAGATATTCCATCAGTTCCTCGACCCCTTCCCGGTTCACGTTGTTTACGAGGAAAATACGCTCACAGCCGGCATCCACCATCCACTGCCTCACCATAGGGATATTGGCATAGGGAGAATCCGTCTTTGTGATAATGCCGATCAAAGGGCGAAGAATGAAAGTGCGCAGACAAGGACTGAAAAGATTATAAGGCTCGTCCGCAGCCTGGACGATGGCCACCACATCGGCTTCAAAAGAAAAGCACGCCAGACCGACGCTGAAACGCTTCGATTCGGCATACTCTCCGGGAGTGTCTATGGTGTCCTCCTCCATATTTGTATACTGGGTCTTTACATAGTGAAGCTCTTCTCCCTTTAACGCCTGAACCAGGGAAGTTTTGCCCGCTTCACTTCTGCCCATCAGAAATAATTTCTTCATATGCTGCCTGTCTGCCCTTCCTAACTTTTATGAATCTCACAGGTTCGAAATCCCAGATCCTCCCGGAAGGAACGGACCACCTCTTCCACAGCGGTCTGCACCTGTGCCAGACCTCCCGTAATGATCAGGGAACCGCAGAAACGATCCATAAATCCAATCTCCACATCGGCGCTTTTGGTGGCAATATCCGCCGCCGCCACAACCGCTTCCCAGGGAGTAAAGCGAATCAGGCCGATGGCTTCTCCCCTGTGATCCTCCCCTTCATGGACGCCGATATGAAGGCTGAGGTTCTGATATACGCTGGAATCCGAAGGGCACAATACATGCGCCAGACAAACTTCCTTCCCGGGAACCCGAAGACGGGTCATCCGCAGCCTTTTCCCTTTCAGATTCTTATAATCATCATGGAAAATTTTTTCCAACAGCTCTTCTCTTGAGATATGCGTCATGATGTTACATCCTTTTTTGACAGCTTCGCCGCCGACCTTGAAGTCTCCGCCAGGCAGCGGATCCTGACCCATTGCAGATTTACAGCTTTTTATGAATCAACTAACGTTTCGTGATCTTGCAGACCACATACCCCATCTCGTCCCGGAAGAAATTCACGATCTCCGTCAGGGCGGACTCCACATCGGAAATCTCCCCTGTAATGATCAAAGTGCCCGTAAACCGGTCTGCAAACCCCAGATAAATATTTCCGCTCTTCACCGCGATATCCGAAGCGATCACGGCGGATTCCGGAGGAGTCATATTCATGATCCCGATTGCGGAGGAGCTGTAATCCACCTGGGGATTCAGTCCCAGCTTCTGATATACGATGGGAGCCGGTCCGCCCATTACATGGGCGAAGGTGATCTCCTTGCCCGCCACGGTCTCCTGTACGATCCTGATCTGCTCATCATGGTTATCTGACATTTCCATAGATCCTTTCATTTGAGCCTGCATAAACAGGGCTGATAAAATGATGCTAAATAAATGATACTCTTCGGGGCGGATTGTGTCAAGAGGACAGCGCCGAGAATGGTCACAGTTCACTCCGCACCCAAGCCGAACAAGTAAAATGGCGCGCCTTTCTCCCTACACCATCTTCCCCTTTTTTAACAGCATGGCGAAAAGCTCCGCCACACTGCCGGTTTTGCGCCGATAGGGTCTGCCCCCGTAGTAGGTCTGTACAGGACGGAATTCCCCGATCTCTGCAGGGGAAAGCCGGAAGAAATCCTGCTCTGCGGTAAAGAAGTCCGCCTTTTTCCCCGCCTCCAGGGTTCCGTAATCCTTCTCTTCCATCATGGCCTGCGCCGGATGCAGCGTGTAAGAGCGAAAGGCCTCATAGGGTGTCAGGGACTCCGCAGGATGATAAAAATCAACCATTCCCAGCATCTGCACATAGGGATTCATATCCTGCACCGGCGAATCGCTGGAGCCGCAAAGGCACAGCCCGCCGTCATACAGGCTGCGCAGCCGCATCTCTGAAACCATCTCATCCGGCAAAAACTGCTCATAGGTATGCAGATAATGCCGGTCGATCCAGGAATAACCCGGCTGCATCACCACCGCCAGCTTCTGAGGACCGTATGCCAGCAGCTTTTCCTTTGTCTCGTCCGTTACGAATTCACAATGCTCGATCCGGTGCATGCGCCCTGAAGAGGCACAGGACAAGCCGTCCAAAATACGCTCCACCCCACAGTCCCCGATGGCATGGCTGGCAATCTGATATCCCGCCTGATCCATCCGGCGCACCGCCTCATTCACCTCTTCCTGGGAATAGTAGCAGGGAGCAGTCTTACCGCTGTCCCGGAAGGGCAAATGAAAGGCCGCGCTGTGGGAACCAACGGAGCCGTCCATTTCCCAGTCCCCGCAGCCGCCGATCCGAAGCTGCTTTTGGAAGCGAGCAAACCTTTTTGCCTTATCCAGATCCATATACTGATAGTAAAAACGAACCTCTCTGTCAAATCTCCGGGCAAGCGCCGTGATCAGGGCTGTGGTAGGATCCTTGACGGAATCCCCGTTGCCCTCCAGGGCTCCCACCATCGTGATCCCATAATCCCCGCAGGTATTGTGAAAATTGGCGATTCCCTTTGCCAATACCGGAAGGGTGATGGAAGCGGCGATGGCGTCTGTCAGCTTTCCCTGCACCCGTTCATGGGCCTCCCCGCATAAAATCCCATCATGCCCCTGAGGATCGATCCCGATCTTTTTCAGCATTTCCGTGGAAAGTGCGCTGCTGTGCCCGTCTATATTATAAACCACCACAGGTCTCCCACCGCACCAGCTGTCCAGCTCCTCCTTTGTGGGAAGCCGCCGCTCCTTGACCGCCGAGAGAATATAATTGTTGGCGGCGATAACAGAACCCTTTTTTCTGCTTTCGGCATAAGCGCGAAGCCGCCTTTCGATGCCTGCCAGATCAGATGGTTCCACGCCCTTTGCCGTGATTTCGCAGACAGAGAAGCCCATAGCTGCCATGGCAATGGTATATAACAGATGCACATGGCTGTCGATGAGACAGGGATACACATGGCGTCCCTGCAGAGAAACTTCACGGGTAAATCCTGTATCCTTCGGCCGCTCACGGTAAGTCCCCGCGATCCTGCCGTCCTCCGCCGCCATGTAAGAGAATACATCCTCCTGGCTTTTGACGGAATGGAAGATCCCATCTGTAAATAATATCTTTTCCTTCCGCATTATACCGTCACGCATTATACCGTCACCACGCTTCCGATCCCCATGAGAATATACGCCAGGATGATCAGAATCTGCATCAGGGTCCCGCCATATTTTCCAAGCACCGAGCCCGCCACCTCATTTCTGGCGTTGCGGTAGGAGGGCACCACCATGACCGCCACCACAATGGCGATCAGACCTCCTGCCAGGCGCATAAACTCCATAAAACCTCCCAAAGGCAGCAGGGAAAGGACGAGGGAGGGCAGCGTTGCCAGAACCCAGCAGATCTTCGTATTCATCCTGGTCTGTTCCCTGACAATGGAGCTCAGCGCCAGGGAAATGGACCAATAGGTGGTCAGCATGGCCAGGATCGTAAATACGCCGCCCACGATCTGGGCCCAGGAGCCGATCCCCGCGCTCCAGCCCACCATGGCTACCTCCGTCACTTCCCCGGAGGCCCACAGGGCGCAGAAGGAAATCACCACGATCAATACAAAATTATTGAAAAGACCGAGAAACACCGCCTTTTTTACCTTTGCCTCATCTCCCGCCAGCCCTTCCACTGCCTGGGGAATGGAGAAAAACGCCGACATGGCGAACATTGCCATACCGAAATACGCCAGCGCTGCCTTACCCGACGCCCCAACCCAGGCAATGGCGTGATGATCGGCAAACAGGGACGCTGCAGCCAGGATCCCGATCAGCACGAAGATTACCGCTACCGCCAGCTTTTCGCTTACGCCCACGGCCTTCAATCCAAACAGTACCACCGCCGCTGCCGCCCCATAAAAAATCAGCTTTGCGGCCAAAGGCGAAATCGGAAGAAGCTCCACCAGGATCTCCTCGGCGCCGGAGATATAAGCCGCCAGATTGGTACACAAGATCAGCGCCATCAGCACAAAAAACGTGACTGTCAGCACGGTTTTCGCCCGGCCCCGGAATAAAAACCGGGACAGGCAGGAAATGATCTGCCCTCCATCCTCGCTCTTTAACGCCAGATCCGCGATCATCAGATGCAGCAGATAGCTTGCCGCCAGCGCGGCGATCAAAATCATCATGGAAAACAAAAATCCCGTTTTCTCCGTCAGATAAGGCATGCTCATCACGCCTCCGCCGACGCCATAGCCTGTGATAATACAGGCGCTCTCCCAGACAGTCAACTGCTTTTCCTTCATCTCGTGTGTCCTCCCGTAATCATCTCGTGTGTCCTCCTATATCAGGAAAGGGGTGTTTTCCCTCATAATTCATTTAATTTTTTTCCATCCTGAGTCTTCCAGTCTATCTTTCCATTGGAGGAACGGCCGAGAATAACGGAGGAAGCCGCTGAGGGCGCATTGAATTCATAGCTTTTCACAAATCTGCCCTCCTGGATAATGCCGTCAGACTCCAGTTTTTTCCGTAAGTCATAATAAGATTTTGCCCCGGACTCAAAGGATTTTGCCAGATGTTCCGAAACCCTGGAGCCTTCAACCACCGTAAAACCCCCTGCGCTGATGAAGCCTTTTCCGCTTGCGCCTCCGCCGGGGCTGCCGCTTTTACAAAATAAATACTCCGTTGTCTCCGTGGCAGTCGGAACAGATTCCAGGATCTTATATCCCATGGCATTGATAAGCACCTTGATATTCTCAATAAATTCATCCATGCTGGCCGCCTGGGATTCTTTGATCACCGTATTTTTATAGGTATTCTTCGTAAGGATCCTGTAACGGGCATTTGCAGTGGCGATCTCCACCAGACGATTCTCCAGATACCGGATCAGCGCCTTGTTCAGATCGCGCCCCACAAAGATAACCGCAGTGTTCCAATAATACTTTTCTTTTCCGCTCTGATAATCACGAAGGTGCTGAAGCAGCCTGTCCCTGATATTCTCTGCCTCGCCGATATAAACGGAATCCGTCCCGTCATCCTCCTGACAAAGCAGAAAATAAACCCCGGGTTCACACACATCCTCCCTTTGGCAGGATATAATTTCGGTGCGCGGAACCTTAATGCCCTTTCCGTTCCAATTTGAAAGCTCCGCTGTAATGATTCCTTCCGCCGTGCCATTTACCCAAAACAGTTCTATCGTCTTTCCAAAATTCAAATCACTCACATCCATTCTGAAACAATTCTTTTCAAGGTACTTCTGTCGGTTCCGTACCTTCTGATTTACTACTTCTTGATTTATTACTTCTTGATTTATTACTTCTTGATTTATTACTTCTTGATTTATTATACATGGATTATACGACAAAAACAAGGTATCTTGTTATTTCCTTTGTTGTTTCCCGGCTGTTTTCCGGCTGTTTTCGACAAGTTTTTGTTGCCGTGATAACAGAATTATATTAAAATAGATGAGAGCTGATATATGAAAGCTGAGGCAAAACAATATCATATGGTCGGTTTTGATGATTGGTTTTGATAGTTGGCTTCGATAGTTGGCTTCGATAGTTGGTTTTGATAGTTGGCTTTGAGCATCTTCCGAGAAAGGGTATTCCATTTATGAGAATTCGGCCATATATACCGGGCAGGGATTATGAATATGTAGCGAAATGGGTTGATAACGAAAGGACCCACGCCTTTTGGTGCGCAAATCTTATTCCTTATCCCATGACTCCAAAATCTTTTCATGAACTTCTGGAGAAAAACGCCGCAGAACGGACAGACTGCTCCTATGTGGCGACAGAAAACGACGGACAGCCGGCCGGCTTTTTCTGTTACTCCATCAACACAGAAGATAACCTGGGATTTCTTAAATTCATCATCATCGACCGGGAGAAACGCGGAAAAGGTTACGGAAAGGAAATGCTGCATCTAGCCCTTCAATACGCCTTTCGCATAACCGGGGCGACAGCAGTTCAGCTGAACGTTTTCCAGGAAAATGCTTTGGCAAAACAATGTTATGAGAAAGTTGGGTTTGTTGAGCGAGCCGCGGAAGTAAACGTGTTCGCATACAAAGACGAGCTTTGGAGCAGATCCAATCTGATCGCGTTCCCAGAGCGTTAAAAACAAGGAAAGAAGAAAAAAATCAAGGCAGCGCTCTTGAAAAGCGAGCTCGATATCGCCGGCGCTGCGGCGTCAACGGCCGGGATGTCCGCCGGCAGAAATTGACGCATTTTCTCATTCCTCATTCTAGAGACAATCATTTTACTTCCCAAATTTCCGAGAGGCTCCCTCTTTTTTCCCATTTACTTATATCCTCTAATCAGGGAGCCTCTCTAATCAAGAAAACCATTCAATATGTCTGGTATTTCCCCGAAATCTTCTATCTAAATAATATTCAAACCTATTTTCTTATAATATGCTGTTTGAATATTATCATCAATTCTTTGATATATTCCTAACACATCCTCGTTTACCACTCTTCCATTCTTTTGCTTATTGATCTTTTTCTCTTACGCCGCTAACGCATTATCATTTATGCTTTCTATAACCCTTCGGATTCCCATCCAGATATTAAGATCCGTAAATATCTCAACTACGCTTCCCTGGTCCGTGAACGGAGATTCTTGAAGAACAGACAGATCTTTCATCATTCCGTTATGAACAATATACTCAACAATCTGGTTCACAAAGTATATCTGCCGGCTATCGAGATTATTGCTCTCCAGGTACTCTGAAAATGCTGCCTTTGCTGCATTCATGTCAAGACCGACAATTTCGCGAACGAGCTCGCCCAAAGGCTTAGAGCCATATTCCTGCTCGTATTCTGCTTTGGTGCCAAGTTCGAACCAAAGAACCTTTTCCAGTGCCTCTATATCGCTGTGTGACAAAGGAATGTTAGACTTAAGTTTCTTAATCGCCTCATTATCCTGATGTTCTCGGATATAATATTCTGCTTTTGCCTTATAGTTCTTCAGAGCATCGTTATCAAGTTCCGCCTCATTCCAGGAAACATCAAGGATATCATCCTCAAAGTTCGTGTCGTAACGAAGCTTAGTGCGAGGAATATACTTCATGAGATTACGTAGTTTTTCCCTGATTTCTTCAAACTCATTAATGCCGCAGTTGTCGATATAATCGGTATGAAGAATCTTATGGATCAGTTCCGCCTGCACCTTTATCTCTGGGATATTTGCAACACCTGCGATATCCCTAACACGCTTGAGCAAGTCACTGCGGGCTTTCCCATATTTCTTTCCTGCAAGACATGCAAGTTCTATACCGTACATAAGCGCATCAAAACGTACTGCACTTGCTTCATCATCGTTCGGAAGAATAAGTGGAGCAAGTTCTTCCCGGACAATCAAAGTATCTTCATAAGTCAGCGTCTGATAATTAGCCTCTGCGGAATACAAGTCTACATATTTCAGATGTTGTCTTACTGCAAAGTTTTCGCGGGGAAGTTCCTGTACTTTTCCGGTCAACATTTCTACCAGGGCATTACGATATGCTATAAGCCTGTCTACCTGATATTCCAAATCCTGCAGCTTATAAGCAATCTCAAACTGAAGATTAAAGATTGCCCCCTGAAGAGCAATCATATTTGCAGTAGGTTTTCCTTTGCTCATACGGAAAAACTCGAAGTTTCCGCAAAAATCAAAAATATAAAACTTGCTCTTATCTTCACCGTCAATAAGCCCCGGACAGAGTCTGGTACCACGTCCAATCATCTGCCAGAATTTGGCGTAACTCATTACTTTTTTAAAAAACACAAGGTTCAACACCTCCGGTACATCGATACCGGTATCCATCATATCAACGGATATCGCTATTTGAGGCAGCTTATTAGCCTCAGAAAACTCATCTATAAGAGTCTGTGCATAGTTAATCCTATTGTCGATCACCTGAGCAAATCCGTTCAGATGAGGGTAATCTTTGTTAAAGATCTCAAGGATCTTTTCTGCATGATCGTGGTTCTTGGCAAAGATGATCGTCTTTCCAAGCTTCTGACCATAATCTATCTTGATGCCCTCGGTCATAACAGTCTGCAGCGCCTGACGAATGGTATCTTCATTGAAAATCCATGAATTAAGCGCAGATGAACTGATGGCCTCCGGAACATTTCCGTCTTCCATCTCAAAGGTGCTTTCATAAATTGCTTTATCTTCATCGGAAAGATCCGCATATACGATTCCTTGATCAATGAATTTAAGCCTTGTTTCTACAGACAGAAAATCCACAAGATATCCGTCGGTTACAGCCTGTCCAAGTTCATATCCATATGTCGGAACTCCAGGCTCCAGTTCAAA
>CANQBS010000057.1 GCA_947589075.1 uncultured Acetatifactor sp. | reverse complement strand
CTGCAAATTTACTGCAACAGCTTTCGTTTTCCAATGAGTTAACGCCATTTTTTAATGTCTGATACCAAAGACAGGTATGATAAATTAATCATATCATTTAATTTGTTATTTGTCAAGTGTAAAAAACAAGTCACTTCTATACATAATAATTTTATTGAAATAAAAAAGTGATGATGCTAAAATGAGTAATGTCCTATAACTTATATTCCTTGAGAGGTTAAACGTTTTCAAGGAAAATGGGGTAAAAAGCAGCCAGACGACAATCAGGAAATTCTGATGGAGGTATGTAAATGAATGATTATGAAAAGGCTGTCGCACTTTGGAAAAAGCGTCATATTGCCACCGGTGCAGAGCTTGCTGAAGCAATGAACGGGCATAGCATTTTCTTTGCTTACCATTCCGGTAAAATCGAAAACGATAGGATCACTTATAACGATACCCGGGAGATTTTCGAGCACGACGGCGTTACCAGCTATACCGGGGATCTGCGGACCCTGTTTGAGATCCGCAATGCCAGGGATGCCAATGAGCTTCTCCTGGAGGCTTTTGATGAAAAACGCCCCCTGGATGAGCAGCTCGTCTGCGAATTCCAAAGGCTCCTTACGCAAAATACTTATGATACCCGCCGCTGGCAGCTCGGTGAGCGCCCAGGCGAATACAAGCGCCATGACTATGTGACCGGAAAAGATGAGATCGGGGCATCGCCGGAGGATGTAGGGGAAGAGATGGAGGAACTGTTATCCGAATTTAAGGACATCCCGGATGAAAAAGCCCTTATTGCCGCGGCGTATTTCCATGTTAAATTTGAAAATATACACCCCTTTGCGGATGGCAATGGACGCACTGGACGTTTGGTGATGAATTACATTCTGCTTCTTTATGATCATCCGCCCATCGTAATCCATGAGGAGGACAGAAAAGCTTATTATTCGGCGCTGGAGGCCTGGGACGAGAGGCAGGATCTTGAGCCGATGCTTTCCTTCCTCCGGGAACAGACAGGCAAGACGTGGAAAAAACAGATTGAGCGCGAAGAGCGAGCAAACCGCTTGGGATAACGAAATCTTTATGCAACGATATTGGCAGCGGCATAGATTGTAACTATAATTGGAAGAGTCTTGCAAGGTAAATACCTCGAAAAACTCTTCCAATTTTAATAATTGACTATTTCCTCTTGTTTATCCGCCACTCGATTACTTATTTCTTCCCCGCATAAGTACGTCTTTTATTGAGCAGAAATAAGGCACCTAAGAATGTAAAGATACCACCTGTAAGATAAAGATAATCATAACCCCTGCCTCCGGTCTCCGGAAGCTGATAAAGCCCTGGCTCATTATTAAAGGTTATTACGTTGTCTCCTGTAACGATATAGTAAATCTCTAATCCATTGTATACCTTATCTCTAAATGTTACATCTACAGTAGTAGGATCCCCTTCTTTTTTTGCAGCGAATACGATTATAACTGGTTCTTCATTCAACTGGTAGCCATTAGGAGCCTCGGTTTCCTCCAAGAGATAATACTCCCCGTCATTATCAGGCTCCGGTCCCACGGAATCACCATTCAACGCTGTAGGTTCAAGAGTTCTATATTCTTTAAAATAATAAGTGTCTCCTCCAATTTCAGCATTTATAGATCCACCTTCACTTATTGAATAGAGCTTAAACGTTGCGCCGTCAATATAGTTACCGGTGGAAGCATCCTGCTTGAACAAGCGCATATTGGCCTGGCTTTTCAGAGTGACCATGTTTCCGTCCACTTTAAAATCAGCATCGCTGCTGTCAGAAATGGACATACCGCCTTCCATCGTAACCGTGTTGGTTACGGAAACTGATGTACCATGCTCCGCTATAACTTCTGCTTCATATTCAATAATAATATGCTGTTCATCCGGCAAGATCAGCTTGAACGTATTGTCCTCCGCCTCCTGTAATACATAATTATATTCCTTCGGTTTTACTGATGCCTGATCAGCAACTCTGGTCAACACTTTTCTGTTTCCATTCTCCTCTATGCAAAATACTTTAACCGAATCAGGTCTAAGTTCAAGGATTTCATCCATGGTATCAATTAGAGTATATCTCCCAGGATTATAATCATCTACACCGGTTGTAACCATATCTATCGCAGCAGGGTTTACCTCTATGGAATATTTGACGATGTCATAACCTTTAGCATCAACAACATGCGTTCCATTTTTTACTAATACGTCAGGCGTAAAACCTACAGAAGCTTTATCACTATCTGATGCACCATTATAATGGACTGTTGCAGTATTATCTAAATGCAGATCGCTGCCATTGAGATATTCATCTTTGACACGCAATCTGTAAACAAACACATACAGAGCATCTCTTGCCTTTGCATTTGCGTTTTTATCATCTCCCCTCATATAGTCAAATAAACTTGTTCTCGTATCATCTTCTGTACTGCCCTGATACGCTCTATAGTTAAAATACCTTGCAAAAGCTTCCAATGTGGTGGTGCCATCATCATTGATTTTAATCTCGGGCGATCGATCTGTACCATTCTCATCCTTATACGAGAATGTATAACGGTGCCTGTTGCTGTCCGGGGCATACACTTCTACCTGCAAGGATCCTTCTACGTACTCAAGCGCGCTGCTAAAGGTGTCTGATAAATAGAATGTAGTGGGATCAATCGGGGCTGTTCCATATTTACCATCCAAACTCATTGTAAATCCGTTAAACGTTACACGATATTCAATTTCGTTGTCTGAAAGATCGCCAGACTCATGATCCAATATTTTCGCATCTTTTTTTACATCGAATGCCTGTGGGTATTCTTTGTATTTATGCTTTGCCTTAAAAGAATTCTTATCACCATTTCCATAACCTGCCATCTCATTGGTCAGGGTTTGCCCCTGATTCAGCAGGTCGCGGACAGTGAGATCCGTGTCATAAATCGTTCCGGAATATTGCTCATCTTCCAAGTACAATTTAGAATTAGTCTTAATCTTATAAGTAACAGTTATTGTACTAGGTTCCTCCAGAGTCCAATAAGAATCATTTTTATCCCAGGTTTTGCCTCCAAGATACCTATTAAATACGATCCTAAATTCTCGGGCGGTCTTGCGCAAATCTTTCTCATCACTGTGGGTATAATCTACCCCGCCCCTTAAAATCCGAAATTGATTTTCTCCGTCTCCTTCAGTAAAAGAAATTGGTTCACCGCCTGCGGGAGTCACGGTAATCGTTACATCTTCCGGATCTGGGTAATTGTCGACAAAATACCGAACAGTTCTTTCCCCATTTCCATCATCCAACTTCACATCGGCAAATTCAAGCTGATCCTGCAGGTAGAACCGACTGCCATGTGAAGCCATTCCGCCTGTCATATCAGCCAAATCCTTTGCAGAAGGAATGTTCACGACGACAGTATATTCTATGTATTCGCCATGTGTTTCGTCTTCATGTAAGCTGCCGTTTTTGCTGATGGAACCGGCACCGATCCCTACATCGGCATCATCCTCAAACGTTTTACCATCAATATCTACAGTTGCATTGTTGCTATATTGCTCACCAGTATTCGATGCAATTTCAGTATAGTATTCAATCTTTAGTTTATCTCCATATTCCCATTTCCGATCTTTGTCGTCATCTGATCCAATCCAAAATTTTTCATTGGTTCCCGGAGCCTCTACTCCCTCCTTAGGAACAGTAAAATCAAAGCCTACAATCTTACCTTCCAAATCTCCTTTCCCATACACAGGCTTAAGACCATATTTTGCGGCTTCACTCCAGGGAATCTTATACGTTTTGATAGTGGAGTTATTCTCATCCTTCCACTTAATCTCTAACTCTTTGCTCTGGTCGATCCATTGGTTGCCCTCCAGCCTATCTTTTACAGTAGTACCCTGTAAATTGGCGGAGCCGGAACCGACAACAATTTCCCAATCAATATTGTTTTGCGTTTTATCATAACTTCCCGTTTTTTCAATGCGCTTATCCTTCAAGGTTTCATGCACATTATCGTCCCGTGTAATTTTCTTGCCTTCTTCCCCGGGTACATCGCCGGTAAAAGCAGCAGTGTTATCAGCTTCAAACTTATATATGCCCCCATCGGGATTGCCTTCCACCTGTGAAAAATCCACATCTGATTTATAGGTCACAACTACCTTCTGCCCTTTGGAAAGAGACTTGGGCAAATTCTCTACTTCCCAACCATTCTCTGTTTGTTTCAGGGTCGGTTTCGGATCTAATTCCTCTGTGATATCGTTGCCTTTTTCATCATACACAATCACTTGACCGGAACCAGGTCTGTACGATAGACCGGGCTTCATATTATCTGTTATTTGCGGGTTATTAACTCCACCTTTCGTGATCTCAAGTTCCACTGTATAATCGATACAGGGGCCATCCGGATCAATTGGATTGTATTCTCCCATTGTTTTTGTCAGCTTAGCATCAGACGCAGATTCCGTGGTGAATCTGTGAGTCTGTCCACCTTTCCATGGAAACTCTGTTACTTTTCCGTCCCCCATATCTGCCACCGTCAGGTCAAATGTCGCTCCCAATTCTTTCCCGGATCTGCTATCCAAATATTCTTTGTAAAACTCAAAGGTCACCAGTCCGTTTTCATCAATTGAATAGAAACCAGCAGGTTTATCTCCGTTTTCATAGTCTTTATCGTAGATTTCTACTTTTCCCTGTGCTTCACAGCGAACATTTTCCGGAAGCTGGAAATACATTGGCGTGATAAAAGATCTGGAATTATCTTCCTTAAATTTGACTGTATATTGGTAATGCTCTCCAACGATTACTTTACCATTTAAGTCTACTTCTTCACCGTCCTGCAGTAATTTAGCATCGTCAATGAATTTACTTAAATCGCTTGAGTCATTTATTTCTACTGCGGATTCTAATGATGTAGTAGTGAAGGCAAAATCATCAGCTAATACCAACACCGTACCTGCATCGGTCAACGATGCAGCTGCCGTTACTACAATAGTCAACAACAGACAAGATAATTTACGTAACCAATTTCTCTTTTCTCTTCTGCCAAAGGATTTTTTTATGATATTTTTGCCATTTGAAAGTTTCATCATGCCACCTCCCAAGCACTATGATTAAATAACGAGATTCCATGTTTTACATCAAGTCAGCTCTAAAAATCTATCCTTATAACAGTCGCCTTGAACGGTGTGACCGATCAACTTCTGTTTAGATTGAACCTGCCAAGCACTAAATGCCATCAGCCTCCCCAAAAGTGTCGCAGATTTGCGCAATCTGCGATACGGGATACTACCTTACAGTACAATGATTATATCAAGCAGGCAATCAACAAAAGAATCAAAAAACAAGGTAAAAACGGGTTTTGAGATGGTTTTTTTGAGATTAAAAGCGTTTGAGAGGCATTTAAAGGCGGTATTATTTTTTTCGGCTGCATTGGAAAGCGATTTTATAGCAGTCAAATGCGCAGTCGGTAAGTCTTGTACAGCAGTCGGACACGATATGTTTGGTGAGCTTACCCGGCCGATGAATTCTATGCAGCTGTCAGTTTCTGTGTATGATGCACAGTTTAGAATCAGTAGGAGGTAAAGAGATGCCAAAGAAGGGTGAAAACATTTTCAAAAGAAAAGACGGACGGTGGGAGGCCCGATACGTTAAGGGCTACGAGCTGTCCGGAAAGATCAAGTACGGTTTTTGTTATGGAAAGACCTATAAAGAGGCGAAGGCCAAGGTAGGACAGATAAAGGGCGCGATCCTGAACAATCTGCCGGTTCCTGCAGCCGGGAATCAGCACCGCTTTTCTTTTTTCTGCGAAGAGTGGCTGAAAATGCAGAAAACCAGGGTGAAGGAATCCACCTATGTGAAATACGATACAATGCTTCAATGTCATATTTTACCCGGACTGGGGGGCTGCTTTCCACTGGGGATCAGCACTCAGGTTGTGGAAGCCTTCAAGGCAGAGCTGCTGGAAAAAGGGCTTTCCGCACAAAGTGTGAAAAATATTCTGATGGTGCTGCATGCGGTGCTGCATTACACCGCCGGTCAGTTTCCCGGCGTTTTCCCCAACGTGGAAATCCGGTATCCCAGGGAGAGCAGGAAGGAGCCCCGGGTCTTAAACGGCGAAGAGCAGCTGCGGTTTATGTCCTATCTGCTGGAAAACATGGACCCCTGCAGGTTCGGCGTCATTTTGGCTCTTCTGACGGGGCTTCGGATCGGAGAGATCTGCGCCCTGCAATGGGGCAATATTTCACTGCGCGACAACACGATCCGCATCGACTCCACCATGCAAAGGCTCAAAGATTTAGATCCGGAGGGCGTCGGCAGGACAAAGATTCTGATCGGGCCGCCCAAAAGCGACACATCCGCCCGGACGATTCCTTTTCAGGACAGTGTAGCGGAGCTCTGCAGGCAGACGGGCTCCCATCGCCCCGGGGCGTATGTCCTGACGGGCTCGGAGGAATTCATGGAGCCCCGCAAGCTGCAGCGGCGGCTGAAAAAATATACCCGGGAGTGCGGCCTGGAGGGGGTACATTTCCATACGCTGAGGCATTCGTTTGCCACCCGCTGCATGGAGGCGGGCTTCGACCTGAAATCCCTGTCGGAAATCCTCGGCCACTCCAAAGCCTCCACTACCCTGGACATTTATGTCCATTCTTCTCTGGAGATCAAGCGGAGCAACATGGAGAAGCTGAACTTTCAGGGGATGGGATGGAAATAAGGGGGGCTGCCTGATCGATAATAATCCAATCGTCATCAGGTGTGTAAATAAGATATGGTGAAATCTTTTGAGAAGGGGAACTTATCGTTTCCCTGGACGAAACCTTACTGATACAAACACCAAAACGACATGACGGACTTAATCCCGGAAGACCGTCATGTCGTTTTTGGTTGTATGCCTGGGGGGCTGTCCACCCATCGCGCCCGGCAGTTTGCCCATTCTTCGCGGTCAGCGGTTTGCCCGTTCTTCGCGGCCAGCCCCTGTTAATCCAACGCTTCCTGCGCAATCTCACGAATCCGTTCCAGGGGCTGCCTGGTCAAACTGGCAATCTGTTCGTGGGTTAAGCCGCTGGACAGCATGTTGTGGATAATGGATTCTATACCTCTCTCTATGCCTCTTTCTATGCCTTTTTCTATTCCCTTCGCCTCTGCTTCCTGTGCCCGCTTTTCAGCATATTCTTCAATCAATGTACACATGATCTCGACTCCTTCCTCACTATCCTTAAACTGGCTTGTCCGGTAGGACAACTTGGGGAACAGGGGATTGTCCACCCGTTCCTGCTTAAAACACTGCATTAACTCCGCAATCCTGCTTCCGTTCCTTCCTTTCCTGACAGCAAAAATAATTTCGTACAACGCTTTGATTGTCTTCCCGGCGAAAAACGGATAACAACCCTTTTTCTTTTGTAACATGGCCACAAATTAAGTATAGACTGAACCGCCGGGGCTGTCAATTCAATTTATAAGAGTTTCCGAACCAATCAATTTATGAGAGTTTTCGGATGGCTGTCTCCTAATGACTATAAAACCTGCAATAAAAACACTGAATTTTTGCATTATAAACAGTCGGGCTTTTAAGTCATCCGTCAGGAAAAGGGGTGCGAAAATGTCCCTTGCCGCATATGCTTCAGGCTCGATTTTCCCATAAAACAGCGGGTTTTCGGTATTGCTGGCAGCTGTACAGATGGGGGCATGCAGGGGCTTTCCCGCAGATTGCGCAAATCTGCGACCACAGGAAGTTTGAAGAAGCTGTAAGCGGGCTTGAAGAATCTATGAGAAATTCTGAGAGGATCTGAAGAAGTCCTGAGAGATTCTCAGAGAACCTGAAAAAAGTTTGGATGGCCTTTTGAACCGTATGGGATGCTGTTTAGCATATCATCTCCTTTATTGGAATTTAATATACGTGCTTTATTAGGATTTAAGGAGCTTAAAGGGATATAAGGATATCGGGATATTATAGGTAAAAACAAAACGGAACCTGAATTCCTGTCCGAAACAGGGCAGTGGGATTCCAGGATTCAAGCATAGTCTTCGGGAGGTGGCATAATGAAGCTTTCTAATAGGGGAAAAAATATGGAATGCCTGCTTCGCAAAAAAAGCAGTGCCCAGTGGAAAAAACATCCGGAAAAACTGCTGTGCCTGATATTGTCCCTGGCGCTCGCCGGATTTACGATACTGGCAGATTCGGGGATGGGGACGGTAAATGCGACTGACTATGGGATTATGACCATCGATCAGGGTAAACAAGAAGGCGATATGACCGGTCTTGTGAGCGATGTGAGCATCGAGAACCAAAAGGGCGAGATTGTCACAGACGGCAAACTGTTTGTCGGCGAGAAGTATACCATTCACCTGAAATTTACTGAGGGTGGAATGGATGGAAACCAGTTTGCGTGGGACGAAAACGGGCAAATGACATATCAGATCCCTAAGAGCTTTCGCGTTGAGCCGCGCAGCAATGTGGATCTGGTAATCGACGGCGTTATGATCGGCAAATACTCGGTCGACGAGAATGGCCGATTGACGATTGAGCTTACCGAGGAAGGGAAGGCGAAGCTGGAGAATTCAAACAACTACACGCTATCCTTCGATATGGATGCCACCGCACAGAAAACAGAGGGCGGAAACGACGAGAATGTCCACTTTGGGGACACCGGAGACGACTTTCATTTCGTGGTCACAGACCAGCCCCAGATTTCGGTGGAGAAGCTCAGCGACTATCACAGCGATACACAAATTTTGGAGTATACCGTCCACACGACCGTCGATCACGGCCCCATCCACGATGTGGTCGTGATCGATACCCTCACGCCGCCTGAGACCCCCGGGATCACCCTGGATATGGTGAGCAGCCGAAGATTAAGGTCACGGTCATACGCAATGGAGAGCCGGTCGAACTGACGGAGGAGGACTATGATCTTGTTCCAGTAGAGCCCGATCCGATGAACCCTTACGCACCGCAGACCTTCCGGGTCGTACTCAAAGAGGAAAGCAAGTATAACCCTCTGGAGACGGGCGACGAGCTGTTTGTCAACTATCAGTACCAAGCGGAATTTGATCAAAGCGCAGCGGATCGGTTCTTTGGGCAGGTCGTCAACGAGGCCACCGTCTCTGGTTTCATGCCCATGAAAGATCCGCAGACTGGCGGGGAGACAGAGGTGCCCGTGGAGGAAAAGCGGGGCAGCTACGCAGAGGTCTACTGGGATACCAACGGCGACGGCGTGGTGAGCAAGGCGCAGCACTACAGCGAGGCCACCGGCCTGCTGCATTACACCCTCTACGCGGCGGTCGCGCCGGGCACAGAGTATAGCCCATTCTTTATCAACGACCGCGCGACGGTGGAGTACAACGGCAAAACCTGGATCGTCCAGGGTTTTGATACAGCCCACTGTTTGAATTTAGAGGTCTACGCCCAGGATATTGCCAATTGGCCCGCAGAGGGCATCCCGGCCGGAGCAGGCGAAAAGAAAAGTCTGATTGGATATGACTATAATGATGCTCTTGCGGGTAATGTGCCAGGCTATTCCCCCACAAGCATGGACAACTACATCTGCTGGATGACCGATTATGGCGAGCAGAAGGCCACCGACCTTTATATCTACTTTGGGATGGATGATGAGCATCCGCAGGGCCACTGGAAGTATGATCCGGGTCGGCTGATCACGGTGGAATACGATCTGGATGTATCGGGCGGCCTGACCCTATACCGTGAAAACGACGACGGCAAGATTGAAACGGTTACGCTGTCCAAGGAAGACGTACTGCTCGCTGGTATCACGAATAAGGTCACCCTCCAGTATGGTCCCTTTTTCCCCAGCTATACCGTATTCTTCAGCAACGGGGAAAAGCTGAACAAATACGGTCGGCTGGATAAGGTCAACAACACCATCGACTATACCGTCTCCCTAAACCTGCAGGACTCGACGGTGTGGGAGTATTTGCTGGATGTCGGCAATCAGAGCGCGCCCATCACCACCGCCGCGTTCTATGACGATTACGCCAACGGTTGGGACTATGTGGACGGGACCCTGACGGCGACGATCTATGGAAAAAACGGTGAGGTTTTTGTGTATCCCTATACTCCCGGCGCTGGTGTCTATTATACCAGAGGCTCCATAACAGAAGATGATTTCAGCGATGGCGATATCAAAGCATATCTGTGGAACTTTGGATGGAACTTTGGACCCGAGGACCAAAATCTTTTGTGCTGGGCATTTAACAATGTCTACACCAACTCAGTGGACCGATTGGAGTTCACCTATACGCTGAAAGCCTCCAACGCGTGGCTCGAAGAGTACGCTTACGGCGAGGACGACACCAACGTCCACAACACGGCTCAGATCCTGGATGACACGATGACCCACTGGGATGCCGAGGCAGACGTCCCCTATTTCCCGAACCGTCTGAGCAAGACCGCTAAGCAGGACGGAACCAGCAACCTGATCACCTTCACGCTGGATATCAACTTTGTTGGCGCCGATCTGGACCCGGCGAAGGATTACCTGATCGTAACGGATGACAGCACCGGCATCCAGATCAATCCGAGCCCGGACAACATAAAGGTGACCCGCAAGGACGGCACCCCGCTGACCTGCATTGGAGACACTACGATCGACGCACCCCTGGCGTCTGACCAGTGGGGGTTTCTGCCGACGGAGGATGAACACCAGTACAAGCTGAAGATCCCAGACGGCGTGGCTTTGCACATCACTTATGAGGCACTGATCACCGAGATGGGCGACGCCGTGCCCGTCTCCAACAAGGCCAGCATCGACGGTGTGACCCGCTCGGACAGCAGCTATGAAGGGTCGTTGAAGGTCGACGAGATCCATGCCAGCGGCGGTGGCGACGAGTATCAGCTGGCGATCATTAAGGTCGACCGGGATAATAACAGCAAAAAATTGCCCGACGCGAAATTTGAATTGTACGTTGTTAAGCCGGAGAGCGGTACACCGAGAGGGGAACAGTACAACGAAGAAATAACCATAGGAGGAAAAAACTATCAATGTCGTTTGGCGCAGGAACTAACAACTGGCCCAGACGGAAGCGTTCCTGTTGAAAGCAAGAATCTTGAACCCGGACGTTACTACATTCTTAAGGAAACCGAGGCCCCGGAAGGGTATGAGATGTTAGAGGAACCCCTCCTGTTCTACTTTGGGCTCAAGCAAGAGGGAATAGATCCAACCGTGGCAATCGCTCCGCCAGACGGAATGCTGACGGTCGGCGATCCTCCGGTTCAATACACTCTGCCCGAAACCGGCGGCATGGGCGCTTCGGTCTTTCTCGCAGCCGGGCTTGCATTCCTGTTTGCCGGCGGAGCCGCCCTGACCATGAAGAAACGACTTCATCAGACTAGATAAGGGAAAGGCAAGCCAAACGGCAAACCAGAGAAAAAGTGAGATAAAAGAACAGAAAGTATCTTAACCCATAATATATTACAAGAGAGCGTTCCCAAAATTATTTGAAATGACTTTGGGAACGCCCTCTTTTACCCTCCGAAATTATTACCCGCCGAAATCCTGGAACTTCCGTTTCCCAGATGCAGGGGATATCGCAGTATCCATTTATTGTTTCCTGCCAGCGCTAACGCGCTCAATCTGCTTTTTCCACGTCTTGCCTGTCTGTTCCCGGAGAAAGGAAAGCATCGGTTCAAGATCCTGCCCTTCGTCCCAGGCCTCCAGCGCCGAATAATAAGCCTTTCTGTCCTCCTCATGGATTACGATGGGCGGATGATCATGAAGAAGCAGAATGTAATTCATCACCAAACGTCCAGTGCGTCCATTGCCGTCCGCAAAAGGATGAATATTTTCAAATTTAACATGGAAATACGCCGCGGCAATAAGGGCTTTTTCATCTGGGATATCCTTAAATTCAGATAACAGTTCCTCCATCTCTTCCCCTATATTCTCCGGCGATGCCCCAATCTCATCCCTTCCGGTCACATAGTCATGGCGCTTGTATTCGCCGGGGCGCTCGCCGAGCTGCCAGCGGCGGGTATCATAAGTGTTTTGCGTAAGGAGCCTTTGGAACTCGCAGATAAGCTGCTCATCCAAGGGCCGCTTTTCATCAAAGGCCTCCAGAAGGAGCTCATTGGCATCCCTGGCGTTGCGGATCTCAAACAGGGTCCGCAGATCCCCGGTATAGCTGGTAACGCTGTCGTACTCGAATATCTCCCGGGTATCGTTATAAGTGATCCTATCGTTTTCAATTTTCCCGGAATGGTAAGCAAAGAAAATGCTGTGCCCGTTCATCGCCTCAGCAAGTTCTGCGCCGGTGGCGATATGGCGCTTTTTCCAAAGTGCAACAGCCTTCTCATAATCATTCATCTGCATGCCTCCATCAGGATTTCCCTTGAATGTACCCTTTATTTCCATTATAAGCAGTCAAGCTTTTAAGTCAGCCTGCAGGAAAAACGGTGCGAAAATCTGCGACACTTTCCCCAGACTGAAGCCGAGCCTCTTTGAATCGGTATACCACAAAATCACCTCTATCGCAAAAGTCCTGTTCTATTGCAAAACGATCCAGTTACCGCGAGTTTTACCCTCGCGGGCAATATAACCTTTATTTTTTAGGTTCTTGTAGACTCTATTGACTGAAGCTACGGAAAGACCGATTTATTGAAGATCCTGCTGTTACGGGCATCGCTTATTCGCATGAGTGATAGCACTGCACTTTCTCTTTCAGTCAGTCCGGCTTCAACTTCACGGTTATCACCTTCATTTTCTCCCTCATTATGATGGAGAAAATTAGGGTGAATAAGAAGTGTGGTTGAAAAAGATAAGCGGTCAGGATCCGTTTCAAAAAGGGGCATTGGAGAACCGTTCTGCGCTAATGCGTTCAATATTTTTCGGGATCTGGTCTTATGCCCCTCGGTGAGGTGTATTTTCTTTAGAAATTCGCCAATATGCCGATTACAGTCGCGTCTGTTAAAAACGCAGTAGGTTCGCAAGCAATCCAAACGCTTTCCGAATCTCAGAATTCGTGATCACATCGGATGTGACAAACGCAAGGCACGCGGTCATATAGCATGCGCGCACGCGATTTCCTTTCGTCATCATATCAAAATCAATCTTTAAATACTCCATAGTTTGAAATCATATTTTTATTCCGTAACATCAATGATGCTTTTAACCCATTCTAAAATCTCATCAGCGTACTGTATCGCTTCCCCCGCATGCCTCTCTTCCGGGAAAAGCTCATTTGGATACCTGACTGCATTTTCTACAGAAGGTATCCCTTTTCTCGCTTCAAATCGGCTTTTTGTCGCCACAATAAGGTCTACGGGATGCTGCTTCACTCTGCGGACGGCCTTATATGCTTTGGTAGTCTCTGCCGCAAGATCCGATACGCCATCCGGCACAATAATATAAAAATCCAGGTCACTTTCTGCCGTATAGGTATTATTTGCATAAGAGCCGAACAGATAAATCCGGACCGGAAGCAGCTGCTCCACAAAATGCTTTGTCAATTTATCCCTTATCTATCCCTCCCCATCTATCAGACGACCAGTGATGAAGTAATGGAAGAAGCTGTGGGACATATTTCCGGCTCGTCTTTACCCATGGGCGGGGATACCTGCCATCCGCATAATAGCAGTACCTATCGCCTGCTGGCACTCCAATAGGAACAACCCAAATGGAATGATCGCAAAACTTGTTTATTTTAAAATAATCCATTTTCCGCGGGTCCCGCCTTCGCGTATTATAAGTCCCTTTTCTTTCAAGAATTTGCAGGCCCTGGTAACCGTCTTTTTAGAGATATCGCATCTATCCGCGATTTTCTGAGCCGAAAGGCTTGGATCTTGAATGATGGTCTGCAATACTTTTGCTTCAGTTTCCGACAGCAGATCATCCGGATTAGGGACATCATTGGGGACATCATTAGGGACATTGTGGACATTAGAGTCATCATTCGAAGCACTTTCAGCGCCATTGCGAATTGTGGCGTTGAGCATGAACGCATTGTCCCTATATTCTGGTGCAGGCAATCCAGCTTGTTCCATCTCTCTGTACATCCGGTCAACGCCTTCTCCAAATTCTTGTACATAGTCGTACTCATGTAGAAATGCGGCAATTTTCGGATTACGCGAGAAATGAACCCGGCGCATATTGGAGAACCGAACGATACCGGGCAGATTGCCGGGGCTTTCGACTTCCATTCGATCATCGAACATTTTTATTTGGATATCAGTACCTTTGATGCTGTAATCTCGGTGAGTAGCGGCATTGACGATTACTTCCTTCCAGACAAACTCCGGATACTCAGGTGTTGTAACGAAACGGCCATCCCTGCCCAAATAGGTATGATCCTTGATTTGGTCGCGGATGAATGAAAGGGCGCTTTCAACCATGTCCAGAATTCGTCCGGTAAAAATCTTGTCTTTAACGACATTCATCTCGGTTCCAACTTTTGCTTCTATGCCATCGTATCGGATAAAGCGGAGCCGAGCGCGGGGAAAATATTGCTGAGGATCCTTCCCAAACAGAAGAATAGCTGCACCGCTCATTTCCTTCCGTCCGCTCTTAGTGACGATATAGGACTTATTGCCCGTAATATATTCTTCTGGCGATCTTGTGTATCCGATTTTTTTACAATAGGAAGCAACAAACTCCATGTCAATGTCATCAAGCGTGGAGTCAGCGACAGGTTCATCCTCAAAATAGCGCGTTCCTTTGGAGTACATCAGCCGAAGACGATCATCAAAGTTCAGCCGTTGGGATTTGTCGCCCATACGGTAGTACACATCGTCCTGCTGATTGGCATGCAGTTCTGGACTTTGCGGAATCGAGATAACAAGGAGATGATTTGGCTTGCCGAATTTATCTGTGCAGGCGACCGTTTCCGTCTCAATCAGGACAGAAGGCCGACAAAAATCAAAAGGAACCCGCAGGATCTCATTGACCTGATTGGGGTAGTCATCAATACCAGTAATCTCCCCATCATCTTCCATGCCAATTACCAGTGTGCCTCCGTCTGCATTGGCAAATGCAGCAATGTGGTTGGATAAACCTTTGGGATCCTTCCGAGCACTCTTCCTATCAAAAGTCTGATCCTCTTTCTTTTGCATCAGTTCTTCAAGCGTGTATTTCATCGTCTGCCTCCGCCTGATCTGCATCATGTGCGATCTCATGTTTGATATACTTCCCGCTCTTAATGCGGGCGTCTTTTGGCTTCTCTGCATCTTCCGGGATGATCCAATAGGAACCGGCTTTTTGTGCGCCGGAGATTCTGCCTTCTGCGCAGAGAATACTGACACGACGGGCGGATATACCCCATTTGGCTGCCAGGACAAGTATCCAGCTTTCCCCTGTCGTTAAGCTTACGGTTCCATTTACAGTTCCGTTTTCAGTTTCATTTACAGTTCCGCCTGGTTTTCGAACGATGCGCCCCTCCTGGGCTGTAAATTTAATCATAACAGTATTGCCGCAGGCCAATTCTCAGGAAGACACCCGCAGTTGGCAATATTTTCTTTTGTGGCTTTATCATAAATTCAGTATAGACTGAACCGCCAGGACTGTCAATTTAATTTATGGGAGTTTTATGCCTGGAATTTTTGCATTATAAGCAGTCAAACTTTTAAGTCATCCGGCAGGAAAAGCGGTGCGAAAACGTCCCTTGCCGCATATGCTTCAGGCTCGATTTTCCCATAAAACAGCGGGTTTTCGGTATTGCTGGCAGCTGTACAGATGGGGGCATGCAGAGGCTTTCCCGCAGATTGCGCAAATCTGCGACACTTTGGACGCCTGGCAGCCTATATTTGGCGCTTTTGAACATATCTCTTATACAGAATTGACAAATTTACAGGATTTTATTATCAGAAAACTTGAGGATTCCGGGATTCGATCATAGTCTTTGGGAGGTGGCATGATGAAACTTTCTAACAGGGGAAAAAATATGGGATGCCTGCTTCGCAAAAAGAGCAGTACCAAGCGGGGGAAACATCCGGCAAAACTGCTGTGCCTGGTATTGTCCCTGGCGCTTGCCGGATTTACGATACTGGCGGATTCGGGGATGGGAACGGTAAATGCTGTTGGTGAGATTTGGATTATAGCCTCAAATGAACCGGGTGATGCGAGCAATGATGGCAGCAACATGGGCGGACTGCTGGGCGATGTGACGATCAAGGACAACAAAGGCGAGGAGGTCACGGACGGAAAGCTGTATGTTGGCGAGTCGTACACGATTCACCTGGAATTCCGAGAGGGCGGAGTCCAAGCCAGTGACAACAAGCAATTCCACTGGAAGGACGATGGAACGATGACCTTCCAGATTCCAAGCAGCTTTCAGGTAGACAAATACGAGAATATGCCGCTCGAAATCACGGTCGGCGACCAGAAGGTCACGGTCGGCTACTACTCCATTGATGAAAACGGCCTGCTCACCCTCAAACTGACAGATGAGGGGAAAAATGCGCTGTCATTGTCCAGCGATATTGCGCTGTCCTTTGACATGAAAGCCACGGCCCAGGCGACCGAGGGGGGCGGCGATCAAGACGTCCACTTCGGCGACGTGGGCTCCGACTTCAAGTTCACGGTGACGGACCAGCCCCGGCTCGACGTGCAGAAGAGGGGCGGCTTCCGCGAGGGCGCGGACGGAAAAGGCGGGACGCTGTCCTACACTGTGACGACCACGGTGGAGCACGGCACAGTGGAGCACGCGCAGATCACCGACGTGCTCACCCCGCCCCAGACCGATGCGATCAAGGTGGGAAAGTATGATAATGTGAAGGTCACCCTCAAGCGGGCGGAGGACGACCCGGACGCCCCGGCCGTCGAGCTCGATTCCGAATACTATGACTTGGTCCCCGGCGAGCCCGATCCGGAGAACCCGGAGAAGCAGACGTTCATCGTCAAGCTCAAGGACCCCTACGCGACGCTGAACGAGGGCGACGTGCTGAACGTCTCCTACGAGTACGATGTGGACTACAATATGAACGGCGTCGGCCTGCTCAGCGGCAGCGTGTTCAACGAGGTCACCGTCCGCGGCTCCATGCCGCTGGAGGACCCCGACGACCCGGAGGGAAAGCCGCCCGTCGAGGTGGAGGAAAAGCGGAACAGCGACGTGTATATCAACGTGACGACCACCGGCGACGGCGTGATCTTCAAGGACCAGCACTATGACGAGTACACGCACAAGCTGCACTACACTCTCTACACGGTGATCCCGAAGGGCACATGGGCGCCCCTCTTTATCCAGGACGATATGTACGTCAATTACGGCGGCGAGCGCTGGTACATCGAAGAGTTCAGCAACGGCGACAGCCGGGTCGACCTCAGCAGCCTGACGGTCAAGGCCGTGGATCTGCCCGACGGGACGTTCGGCTGGAAGGACAACGAGAACCCCGACAAGCTCCAGGGGGATCTTCAGACCTATGTGAAGCAGGCCGGGCAGCTGACGGGCTTCGACTTCTATGACTTCGGCGACAACAGCAAGCCGGAGGGCTATAAAGCCATGAACGAGGACCAAACCACGAATGTGGATCAGTATGTCTATTACTTCGCTGGTAGGACGATGTACATCATCTTCGGTTTCGACCACACACGGAACTATAACGAATACTGGGGGAATTGGGGCAGCTGGAATCATGATAAAGACCGACTGGTCATCACGGAGTACGACCTGGATCTGTCCGGTGAGACAGAGCTGACCGTCAAGAGTCTTGATGGCAAAACCGAAAGGACTCTGACTCCGGAGCAGATACTGCACGCCGGCGTCACGAACAACGTCAACCTCCGCTTCAGCAAGTACAACCCCGG
>CANQBS010000056.1 GCA_947589075.1 uncultured Acetatifactor sp. | reverse complement strand
GGATGAGTTTCATATTGAGGTAACAGAGGAAATCAGTCGGGAGGTGAGCCAGGTGTGTAATCTGAGTACGGGGATTTATGATAAAGGGGTGCAGAAAGGCATCCAAGAAGGCATCCAAGAAGGCATCCAAGAAGGCATCCAAAAAGGTAAACGTGAAGGAATCCTGGAAGGTAAGCGTGAGGGGGCATTAGAGATTCTCTTTGGTCTTGTAAGAGACAACCTGCTTTCTATTGCGGATGCGGCAAAGCGGGCGAACATAGAGTGTTCTGTGTTTGAGAAGGAATATATGGCGTATATAAAGTAACAAGGATAGGCAAGGAGAACCGCAGGCTGCTGAATAGAACATCTGCGGTTCTTTTAACATGACAAGATATTTGAAAGAGAGCAAGGAGGAAATAAAATCGATGTGTCGTGCTATGGAAGAAATGAGAAATGAAACCATGTTGGAGCAGAAAAAGAGATCTGCCCTTAAAATGCTTATGGTCGGGAAATTATCTTATGAAGAAATTGCAGATTATCAGGAGCTTTCTTTAGATCAGGTGGAAGAACTTGCAAACGAATTGTCGAGGCTTGCGACTGTATAAAATGTTTTAATCATTCAATTGGCATGGAAGGAAAAAACTGGCTTTCCAAGTATGATTGAAAGGAACCAAGCGGAATTGCGGAGGAAAGAATTGCAATTCCGCTTGGTTCCTTTATGCATCAGGAGATTTCTGTATTCCCGACAATGAGAACCTTGGAGTAGGAGAGGCGATAAAATATATTTGACAGGGGTGGTACATGGGATTAAAATTGAAAAAAGGATACAGGAGCGTGTGATGATGAAATACTCCTTTCCCGGAGGGGGTTCGTCAATGGGTACAAAAAGCTATTTTAATCCTTTTTTCGCGGGACTTATATTGTTGGGGGCGCTCGCCTGTTTATCCCAACGTTTCTGGGCGGGCATCCTGAGAATGATTTTCGGACTGCTGTTGCTGGGGCTGATGCTGGTCTGGCCCGGGTTATTAAGCGTGCTGGCTCCCATGGGCGGTTTGGGAAGCTATCAGTATGTTCTTAATGCGCCGGGGATCTGCTGCGTTGTTCTGGCGGCAGGGATCAATGTGACCAATATTATTTCTCTTGTGGAACAGCGAAGGAAAAAAGAAGATGCGGCAAAGGAATCATGATGCATCCTGGATGTGCATAGAAAAAGAATTGCGAGGGAAAAGATATGCCGGAGTTTGATCAGGAATTGACCCGCACTTATCAGATCCTGGGGAAGATCGGAAGCGGCGGGGGAGGTACGATTTACAAAGCGTATCATAAAAATCTGGAAAAAGAAGTGGTTCTGAAAAGGATTCATTCAGGTCTGCTGAAAAATAATATAAGGACAGAAGTGGATATCCTGAAAAATCTTAAGAGTCCCTACCTGCCCCAGGTGTTTGACTTCCTGCAGGTGGACGGGGCAGTTTACACAGTTATGGATTATATTCCCGGACAGTCCCTGAAGGAAGTTTTACAGGAAAAAACGGAATTCTCCCAGAGCAGGGTGATCAAATGGATGGATCAGCTCTGTCAGGCTGTGGAACAGTTACATACTCAGAATCCGCCCATCATTCATGGGGATATCAAACCGGCAAATATCATGCTGACGCCCAAGGATGATATCTGTCTGATCGATTTCAATATTTCGGGAGATTTTCAGGACAGCGATATTCTGGGCTTTACTCCCGGCTATGCAGCTCCGGAACAAATGAAGAGCGTGGAACAGAGGCTTGCGAGGCTGAAGGAGAAGCGAGAGGCCCCGGGATCTGTTCAGGACGCTGCTGTCACTATGCCAGTGGGATCCGATCAGGACGCAACCGTTACCATGCCTGCGGAATCCGGGGATTCTGCTGCCGGATCTTCGGGCGCGGAGACGGAGCAGAAGACCTTCAGGATCACGATAGATGAACGCTCGGATATATACAGCATTGGCGCCACGGCTTACCATTTGTTGACGGGTCAGTGCCCTGATAAGGACGAGGTAAAACCTATCTGGGAGGTGAACCCTTCCCTGGAGGATTCCCTGGCATACCTGGTCATGAAATGTCTGAATAAGGATCCGGCCGGGAGATACCAGTCTGTCCGGGAACTGCATCAGGCGGTTTTGAACGTACATCAATCCGGAAAGGCGTATAAACGCCTGAAGGTCAGACAGCTTATCATCCGGCTGGCCCTGGCGGCAGGGACGGTGGGATTTGCGGCGCTGGCGGGTCTGGGATATCTTCAGATGCAGAGGGAGAGACAGGATGCTTATCTGAGTTATGTGGATCAGATGGATGCCGCGAGGCAGGCCCAGGATTACGATCTGGCGGACGGATATTACAGACAGGCCATTGCCCTGTACCCGGACGGACCGGAAGCCGCCCTGGAAATGGTCCGCACTCTGTACCAGCAGAAGAGATATGAGGATGTGCTGGAGTTTGTCAGCCGCTCCGTGATCAATGTGGTGACGGATGAGACCTGCCTTGGCAATATTTATTATCTGTACGGCAACAGTTATTTTGAACTGGGTGAATATGAAGCGGCGGAAGAAGTGTTCCGTCAGGCGATTGCGTATGCTCCGGATAACGCCCTGCTTTATCGGGATCATGCCATTACCCTGGCCAAGCTGAACCGGGCGGAGGAGGCGGAGACACAGCTGAATATGGCGGTGCAGCTGCTGCTGGGAAATGACAGCATCTACTACACCCAGGGAGAGATCAACGGCGCTCAGGGGAACTGGCAGGAGGCTCTGGCCGATTTCAGAACCTGCATTGAAACGACGGAAGACGATTATATGAAGATGCGGGCGTATCTGATGTGCAATACCGCGATGGAACAGGGAGCCGGCACGCTGGAGGACCAGGCCGCACTCCTGGAAGAAGCCCGGGGACAGCTTCCCATGGAATATCAGAATGCGGTTTTGGAGGAACTAGCACAGGTATATATTGATCTGTCGAATGTTTCCGGAGACGCTTCTTACGATATGAAAGCGGTGGAGGTCTTTACCGGCATTGTGAATAATGGATGGGGAATTTATTCCACTTACAACAACATAGCCGTTTTGTACCAGAAGAATCAGATGTATTCGGAAGAAAAAGATATTCTGGACGAAATGCTCAGGTTGTTTGGAGAAAATTACAATACCTACAAGCGGCTGGCCTTCATGGAAGCCGGCGCGCAGATGCAGGCGGCCAATGAGGAAAGAGAATATCATACCTTTGCGGAATATTACGAAAATGCCGTTGCCCTGTATGAGGAACAGCTGGCCAACAACCAGACGGATCTGGAAATGACCACGCTGCAGGAGCTGTATCAGCAGGCTGTGGACGGCGGCTGGCTGGAAGCCCGGTAAGGCATGGCTTTATGAATGGATGGAGGTAGCAGGATGGTGATTACAAAAGGACTTATCATGTTGGCCGGAGGCGGCGCAGGGGCGGTGATCTGCCTGATCCTGTTGATCGCAACAGGACCGATTTTCCGGAAGCAGAGAAAAAAACTGCTGGAGAGACTGCAGGATCTGTAAGATGAGGGGAAGAGGGAAATCTGAAGGGGAGGGGAAGCCTGAAAGGGAGAGGAAAAATCCGAAGGAGAAAGGATAACCCTGAAAGGGAGAGGGGAAATCCGAAGGAGATAGGATAACCCGAAAGAAAGAAGAAAAGAAGGAGAGATTAAGTCAGATGAAACGGAAGGAAAACTTGGTTGCCGGCAGGATATATCCAGGTGTATTGATCATGGTCATGGTTCTGGTCATGATGATGGGGCTCGTATCCTGCGGCGAAGGCGGCAGGGCGGCCAGATGGCAGGAGCAGTACGATCTGGGACTTCGCTATCTGTCGGAAGGAAACTTTGAGGAAGCCGTCATTGCCTTCCAGGCAGCTATTGAAGTGGAACCGAAAAATGCAGATGCCTACATAGGATTGGCCGACGCTTACCTGGCTCAGGGAAATGAGGAAGAAGCGGCTGATATCCTGCGGGGCGCCCTGGAAACGGTGGAGGATGCGGAGGCGATCCGCAGCCGCATGACGGAGTTAAACATTCCGGCACAGAGCAGGAGAACGGAAAACGAGGACGGCAGTTATTCGGTGGACGATTATGATTTTGAGGGGGTATTTTTGCGCAGCAGAAGCTACGGACCTGACGGAGAGCTGTGGAGCACCACCACCGTCGTCTATGAGGAAGACGGAAGCTATTCCTATATCACCGAATATACGGAAGCATACTGCGCTGCCAATGACTATGGCGTTATTAAGGAGATCCTCGGGTTTGATCCAAACGGAATCATGGTTTCTGATGATATTTACTGGCTTGATCATGACGGCGGCCATACGTTGGACACCTTCGACGCCCTGGGGCGCAGGACCTCTGAAACCGTTTACAATACTGGGGAGGATGAGGGATGGATGGGGTGGTATTATGTATATGAGGCGGAGAGGGTCACCATCTATAATTCAGGAGATGTGTCTGTGAGCCCTTATACTATGGCGGCTGCGGATCATGAGATTGAAGTGAGCCAGAGGATACCGGCGCCGGAGGGGTATTTCCTGATACGGGAACTGGATGCGGACAGAAATGTGGTAGCGGAGGATATCATGGTATTTACGGTGCCCTGGGAAGGGGTTTTCCCCGGGGAAATGGTGGAAGGTCATAATCTGCTGCAGGAAGGAGCCGGCGATAATTTGCTCCGTTTTGAGGAGATCAACTTCTTCGGCTATGCCCTTCCGGATCTGAACGTGAATAGTGCCAGGACCATTATGGAGCAGTATGGATGTAATGATTTCTTTACCCAGGAGGATATGCGGACAATGGGGCTTAATGACACCAGCGGGGACTGGTGGTTCATCGGAAGCAGCTGGTATAGATATGGTGCTGATGTGCAGGTGCGTCAGAGCATGGAAAGAAATACTTTGAGCAGGATCATTTTTGGCGGCTATGATGAAGATACCGAGGCCCCTGTTTGGATCCGGGATATGAAAATGTACTGTTCAATAGGAGAGTTTTTTACCCAGCTGGGCTTTACCAACGGCGCAGAAATAGACGCTTTTGTGGAACGGGTTGCGACCACAGAATATGCGGATGGATATGGGGAGGAGGTCAATAAAGAGCTGTACGCAGCTCTGCATTATGTCAGCGACGAATTTATTATCAGGACCACCGGCACCATGGGCGGCGCGTTGGACGATGGCAATTATCTGCTGGATGATGTGAATATTACTTTGAGCAGCAGGACCCATAAAGGGTTTGCATTTACCTTCGGATTCAATAATGGGGCATCCTTCGGCTGGAGGAATATGCTTAGGAATTATACGATATTATATCCGGATGAGTGAACTGTCTGGTGAAATCGTGCTTTTCCCCATGGATTATCACGCGAAATATTGACAAATTTTTTAGAATATTTATAATAAATTTATAAGTATAAAGTTTAATGTATTAAAGTTTTAATATATTAACGGATTTGCGAGATTCATATTCAGACCAGGGAGGTGCCGCTTTGAGAATTAAACTTGCCATACTTGAACAAGACCAGAGTTATCTGACACGGATCGTGTCGGTGTTCAGCACGAAATATGCCGATAAATTTGAGATTTATTCTTTTACCGATCAGGCGGCCGCGCTGTCCCTGCTGGACAGCGCCAGGATAGACATCCTGATCGCCAGCGATGAGTTTGACGTAGACGTAAGCGCCCTTCCCAAGCGGTGCGGCTTCGCCTATTTTGTAAGTTCCAACGGCGTGGAAAGCGTCAAGGATCAGAAGGCGATCTGCAAGTTCCAGAAGGCGGAGCTGATCTACAAGGAGATCCTTAACATCTATTCCGAAAAGGCGGGCAGTCTGTTTGGAATGAGACAGGACGACGACAGTACTAAGGTGATGGTCTTTACCTCGCCTGGCGGAGGCACGGGGGCTTCCTCCATGGCGGCTGCCTGCGCCCTGCATTTTGCCGGGACAGGGAAACGTACTCTTTATCTGAATCTGGAGAACTACGGTTCTTCGGATGCCTTCTTCAAAGCAGAGGGGCAGTTCAACATCAGTGATATCATATATGCCCTGAAGAGCAAAAAAGCAAATCTGGCGCTGAAGCTGGAAAGCTGCGTGAAACAGGATATAAGCGGCGTCTGCTTTTATTCCCAGTCCAAGCTGGCTCTTGATATGCTGGAGCTGAACGGGGAGGATAAGCAGCTGCTGATCTCGGAGCTGAAGGCCTCCGGTTCTTATCAGTATATCATCATCGATATGGATTTCTCCCTGGATAAGGATGCGGCGCAGATTCAGAGGGCGGCCAACGGCATCGTGTGGGTGGGAGACGGTTCGGAGATTTCCAACAGGAAGCTTCGCAGAGCCTATGAAGCCCTGACCATCCGGGAACAGAACGCCGATCTGCCGCTGACGAATCGGCTGATGCTTCTCTATAATAAGTTCAGCAACAAGACGAGCACGGCGCTGGAGGATCTGGGGATCAAAAATATCGGCGGAGCCCCCAGGTACGAGCATATGTCCACGGGACAGATCCTGGAACAGCTTTCCAGGCTGACCGTTTTCGATAAAATCATCTGAGCGGGGAGATATCTATGGATTTTGAACAGGAACAGCGGTTTATTACCGAGATAAAAAATTATGTGGCGGAAAATCTTTCCCTGAGCAAAATGGAAGACGCGGAACTGGAGGAGAAGATCGAAGAGATCGTGGCGCAGAAGCTTGCGGATGTGTACTGCCCCATCGAGCAGAGACTTTCCATCGTTCAGCAGGTTTACAGCTCCATCCGGGGATTCGGGCTTCTGGATTCCATTATCCGGGACGATACCATCACGGAGGTTATGATCAACGGACCGGACAACGTATTCATAGAGCAGAACGGCCGGCTGTTCAAGCTGGACAAAAAATTTGAGAGTCAGCGGAGGCTGGAGGACGTGATCCAAAGGATCGTGGGTCTGGCCGGCAGAGAGGTCAACCAGGCCAATCCCATCTGCGACACGAGGCTGCCGGACGGCTCCCGTGTCAATGTGGTGCTTCCGCCCATCGCTCTGTGCGGTCCCACCCTGACCATCCGTAAGTTTTCCAAGACTCCCATGACGATTGAAAAGCTGATTTCCTACGGTTCCATCACCAGGGAGATCGCCGACAAGCTGGAGCTTTTGGTCAGAGCCAAATACAATATTTTCATCAGCGGCGGTACCGGCTCAGGAAAGACCACCTTCCTGAACGCCCTGTCCAATTACATTCCCAAGGACGAGCGGGTTATTACCATAGAGGATTCCGCGGAGCTGCAGATCGTGGGGGTGGAGAATCTGGTGAGTCTGGAGACCAGAAACGCCAATACATCGGGCGCCGGGGAGATCACCATCCGGGATCTGATCAAATCCTCTCTCCGTATGAGACCGGAGCGGATCGTGGTGGGCGAGGTCCGGGGAGGAGAAGCCCTGGATATGCTGCAGGCCATGAATACGGGCCATGACGGGTCCCTTTCCACAGGCCATGCCAATTCCACCCACGATATGTTAAGCCGTCTGGAGACCATGGTGCTCCAGGGCGCGCCGGGACTTCCGCTGGAGGCTATTCGGCAGCAGATCGCTTCCGCCGTGGACATCATCATTCATTTGTCCAGGCTCAGGGACAAATCCAGGAAGACCATGGAGATCACCGAGGTGGTGGGATACCAGGCCGGAAGCGGCGGAGAAGCGGGGCAGATCATCCTGAATCCTTTGTATCAGTTTGAAGAGGATGAGAACAGTACCCTGACCAAGGTTTCGGGCAGTCTGAAACGAACCAAGAATCCGATGAAGAATACGTTTAAACTGATCTTATCGGGAATCAAGACAGAGATATAAGGAGCGGGCCATGGCGTTATTTGCGAAAAAAAAGGAAAAGAAAGAACTGGAACCTCAGTATTACACATCTGCCACCAATATGCCTACCTATAACTACAAGGTGTATTATATGACGACCCTGGAAAAGGTGGTTTATTTTCTGCTGGCCTTTGTGGTCGGCGCCGCGGTGGGCTATCTGTTTTACGGCGGCATCGGAAAGGATGAATTCGGCCAGCCCACCACCGTGACCTGGGTTTTGAACATCACGATCCCTACTGTGGTGGGAATCGCGGCGGGAAAGCTTTTCCTGCCGGTGAGGGTGAAGTCGATCATTGAGAAAAGGGCGTCTGAACTGAATCATCAGTTCCGGGATATGCTGGACGCTCTTACCACCTCCCTGGGAGCGGGCAAGAACGTGAATGATTCCTTTATTGGAATTTATGAGGATCTGAAGATCCAGTACGATGCGGACGCTTTTATTCTGAAGGAGCTGGAAGTGATCATTTCCGGCATCCACAACAATGTGCCCATTGAAGACATTCTTCAGGACTTTGGCTACAGAAGCGGCAACGAGGACATCTTAAGCTTCGCCAATGTGTTCGCCATCAGTTACCGGAAGGGCGGCAATATCAAGGATATCATCCGCAACACCCACAGCATCCTGAGCGACAAAATGGAGATTTCGGAGGATATCGAGACCCTGGTCACCTCCAACAAGACGGAGCAGAATATCATGGTGGTCATGCCGATCCTGCTCATCGGCGTCATCAAATTGATGAGCCCGGAGTTCGCCGCCAATTTTGTGACCCCTACGGGGATCATCTCCACCACCATCAGCCTGGTGTTCTTCGTGGCGGCGTATTTTATCGGAAAATCCATTTTGGAGATCAAATTATAGGAGGTAAGGGAGAATGCTTGGACTGTCTGTTTTTGATTTTGTGATCATGGCTCTGGGCGCCGTCTCTTTGCTTGCCTGGATGTTTTTCTATCTGAAGGGACAGAAATACAATTCCATGTTCGACGTGCTGGAGGAGAAGGAGTATCCCTTTAAGGAGATCTACGGAACCGGCTATGCGGTGATAGAAATGCTCAAATATCAGTATAAGAGCAAAAGTGACAGGGCGATGCGCCAACAGCTGGAGGTGCTGTATGGCAGTAAATATTCGGAATATTATCTGCGGGTGGTATATGCCCAGAAGATCACCCTGTCCATGACGCTGTTTGTGCTTTCCTTCGTGTTTTATGGACTGACGGCGGAACCTTTGGCCTTCCTGGTGGTTCTTATGTTTTCGGGACTGGCATATTACTATTTTGGGACGTTGACCAAGGAGAAGATTCAGAAGCGTTCCGACGAGCTGCTGCATGATTTTTCGGAGGTAGTGTCCAAGCTGGCGCTGCTGACCAATGCGGGCATGATCCTGCGGGAGGCATGGCAGGACGTGGCGGCAGGCGGCACTTCTACGATCTACCGGGAGATGCAGGCAGCGGTAAACGACATGAACAACGGCGTGGCGGAGGTAGACGCCATCTACAATTTCGGCATGCGGTGCATGATCCCTGAGATCAAGAAATTCACTTCCACGATCATACAGGGGGTTACGAAGGGAAACAGCGAACTGACTCTTATGCTTCAGGAACAGAGCAAAGAGGTCTGGCAGCTGAAAAAGCAGCTGGTGCGGCGGGAAGGAGAGAAAGCGGCCAGCAAATTGATGATCCCCATCTGTATCATGTTCATAGGCATTCTGGTGATGATCCTTATTCCGATCTTCACCAACCTGGGTGCGGCTTAGAGCTTCCATGTAATGGTTCGGGATGTTTTCATCCACGGCCAGTTGATTTACATAAAAGCAAACCTTGAAAGAAAGGAGGGAAGGCGAAATGGGAATCCAGAGTTTAATGATGCTTGCTGATATGGCTGTCCTGAAGTTAAGGAAGCTTTTCTCAGACGAAAAAGGAGATGTGAATATTGTTTCCATCGTTGTCCTGATCGGTATTGCGGTTCTTCTGGCATTGGTTTTCAAGGATCAGGTAACGAAATTGCTTGAGTCTTTGTTCCAGACGATTAGCGGGAACGCCACCAAGGCCGTGGGCGGCTGAGCAAAAATCAATGCGTTGGTGTGCAGGAGGGAAGCCCCGGCTCCTTCGGGATCGGGAGAGCCCTCCCTGCACATCAATTTGCGATTGAAAACCGGCGGAAGGAGTAAGCGGAAATCCGCCGAAGGGAAAGGGTAATCAAGATGATAGGAAAAACTATTGAAAAACTGAAAAATGAAAACGGTGCGGCGCAGATCCTGGAGGCTTCCATCGTGTTTCCCGTTATGTTTATTATCCTTTTTTTTCTGATCTACATGGGAAATGTCCATTACCAGAAGGCGCAGATCGAAGCGGTGGTGACGGAAGCGGCCATTAAGGGTGCGGGTTACTGCGCTGATCCTATTCTGCAGACCATTAAGGAAAAAAACGGCATTCCGACCATAAGCAGTCTGAAAACGGAGCCCTATCGGTACATCTTCGGGGGGATGAATGACATTGAAAAAAAGATAGGGAGCGAGGTGGCCGACACCATCCAGAAGAGCACCCTCACCTTTTTCAGCAATATGAGTCCAAAGCTCACCACCAAGGCTTCCGATATAGCGAAATTCAATAACTATGTGATCTACTCCACCTTTTCCGTGGAGGTAAAATATCAGATTCAGTTTCCCATCCGTTTCCTGGGTGAGAAAACGCCGCCCGTGATTCAGATTACCTCCCGGGCGGAGATGCCGGTAAATGATGTGGCGGAGTTTATCCGCAATACGGACATGGTCTTGGATGTTTTCCACGGCACGAAGCTTGGACAGAGCATTTCCAGCCTGTTTGGCAAGATCAATGACTTTATCTCCAGCTTTGCCAAAAAATAATTTGCGAGGTGAATCCTTATGTATTTCCTGAAACACCGCAGAGGTTCCGTATCCATATTTCTTGTGATCATTCTTGTTCCCATGCTGACCATATCGGCTTTGTTTGTGGATGTCAGCAAGGTTTCCCTAAGCAGGGGCGCGGCATCTTCCGCTCTGGATCTTTCCCTCAATACGGCGCTTACGAATTATGATACCGAGCTGAAGGATCTGTACGGTCTGTTTGCCACGGCCCAGGATATGGATGATCTGTTTGGCAAGCTGGAGGATTATTACCGTACCTCCATTACCTCTGCCGGCGTGAGCGAAGAGGACGCCCAGACCTATACGGATCAGATCATGGCACAGCTGGGAATGCTGGCGGAGGAGGACGAGACCGCCGATATCTTGAACATGGAGCTGATAGATTTTGACGTGAGCAAGTATGAGAACGGCTCTCTGGCCAACGCCACCATTCTGGAGAAGCAGATCGTTGATTTTATGAAATACCGGGCCCCCATCAACACGGGCTTAAGCTTCCTGTCCGCCCTGCAGAGTTTTACCGCCCTGAAGGAGCAGACCGAACTGGTTGAAAAGAGGACGGCATATTATAAAGCCCAGAACGAAGTGATGCAGGCCGCTTATGATGCCTGGACGCATATCGCGCATTACAATGAGGCGGATTTTGCCCAGAATACCGAATATTTTACGACCATGGAATCCAGGTTCGCTCATTATGGGGAAGATTATGTGGAAGCTGCCAAAACAACCATTACGGATCTCTACGATACCAAGGGATACGACAGCTTTAATCCTTATCTATATTCCATCGATGACGGAACGGTCACGTTCCGGGTGGAAGTGGTGGAAGATGAGGAGACCGGAAGGACAAGATGGGAAGAACGGGAGGAGCCGACCCTCATTTTTTATACGAATCATGATCTCACATCCAGGCGGAAGACCTTTGATCAGTATACGGAGTTCTCCATGACTTTGCGGCCCACCGTTTCCGAGCTGGAGGACGCCTTGGAAGCTTATAATACTGCCAGGGGGGCTTATGAAAAGGCGAAATCCAATCTGATGGAATATAATGACAAGACGGATCCCATCCAGTTCCTGGTGCAGACCCAGAGGGATAAGGATTACACCAATTGGGTGAATGCCATGTGCAGCCTGTATGACGCCTACAGCAAGATGGTGCACGTATATTATTTCGCGGACGACAATGTCAGGGGATCCAAGGCGCAGCTTTTCGGCGAAACCAGCGAGAAGGAGCTGAGCAATTATTATGAGGAGTTTCTTCATCAGTTCGACCCCATAGCGGTCGTTTTTACGCAGGAAATAGATGGATACAATAAGAAGCTGGATTCTTATGACAGTCAGATCCATGCCGCCAATCCCAAGATGACCGATTCCAGCGCTGTCAATTCCAAGTTGGTGTTGTTTTACGGGGAGACCACTGCCTACCGCGAAGAGGTGTATAACGCCAAGATTGAGCTGGATGACGCTCTGACGTGCCTGGGTAAGGTCTATGACGGCGTGGAGGCGGGAGGAACTCTGGATGATGCCAAGGACAGCTGGTCGAAGGCGGCCAATGGGGACAAGGTGAAGAACACCTCCATGGCCAAGCAGGACAAGGGAGAAATTGAAAGTCTTCACACCTACCTGAAGCCGGAGTACGTGCAGGCGCTGATCGACCGCCTGAGCAACATCCGGGACTGCCTGCAGAACGTGCTGGACGAGATCGACAGCTATACCTTTTTCGGCGCCCCAATCACGGAAATCACAGATTATACATATTTGGAGTCGCTTCTTAAGAACAATATTGGTCACAACGTGCTGACCAACGTGCCCGTCACGGAGCCGGAGCTGACCCAGGAGGCCGAGCGGCTGTGCCAGAATAAATTTGTAGTGGGAAAGAAAATCGATACCTCCTGGAGCACTCAGAGTCAGTCCAGAGCGATTCTGAGCGGACAGGATCAGCTGAATTTCTACTCTTATCTGTATACGAAGTTCCATGACGGAACCAGCAGCACTTTTGCCGGTTCCACGGTGAAGAAACCCAACAAAGAAGAGGGAGAGAAGGCTGTAGATGGCATCAAAAGCAAATCTTCCTCAAACGCCAGCGAATCCACGAAGTCGGTGGATTCCGGCAGTATTTCCACCAGCAACAGCATCACGGCGACCTATTCCAAGGGGAGTGGAACCACGAGTTCTGCTTCCATTGATACGGGGGAAAACGCCGTTTCCAGCGCTTCCACGGGACTGGACGGGATGTTTAAGAATCTGACTTCCGCCCTGCTGAACCTGGGAACGGATCTGCGGGATAAGCTTTATGTTTCGGATTACATCCTGAGCATGTTCAGTTATGATACCATAGAGAATGAAAACAAAATAGAGAATGAAAACAGAGCCAAGAACGGGGGAACTTCGAAAGAAAAAGAATTGATGACCCTGACATTGACTCCCATTGACGCCGAACATAATTATGCCTATGGCAGAGAAGTGGAATATATTATTTACGGAGGCTCCAATTCGGAGAACCTGACGAAGACCTACGGCTCTATTTTCGCCATTCGGCTGGCTTTTAATCTGATCTATGCCTTCATGAGCTCCGAAGTCCGGGATACGGCCCTGGCACTGGCCACCCCCATTTCGGCCGCCACCCTGGGGATCATTCCCGTGCCCCTGATACAGGCGATTATCATCATCGGGGCCGCCTGCTGCGAATCCGGGCTGGATCTGCAGGAATTGAAGGAGGGGGAAAAGATTCCTTTGTTCAAAAGCAAGGACAGCTGGCGGACCTCCATCGGCGGTCTGGTGGGAATGGCTGAGGAGAAAGCGAAGGAAGTGCTGAAAGAGGTGGCCGGAGAAGCGGTGGATCTCGGGGCACAGAAGCTGGGAGAGCTTCTGGACAAAACCGACGAAGAGCTGGAGCAGATGATCAGCAACGGGGAGGACGAAATTTCCGGTTACGTGGGGGAGGCTTATGACGACCTGATTAAACGTCATGCGGAAACGGCCATCCAAAAACTCTCCACTCTGGTCAACAATGCTATTGAGCAGCAGATGATAGAGCCCAATACGGATATGGTGGAGTATGTTTCCAGCGGACTGGACGATTGGCTGGCGCAGGAGAAGGCGGCGGGAGATCCCTCCAGCATAGAGATCACGATCAAGGAAGAGGCTGTGAAGATCATCAAGGATTCTTTTATTCAGCCCTATATCGAAGCTGTGAAAAATGTGGGAAACGATGCCAGCGCTACCGTCGATCAGTATGGGACAACTATTTTGAGCAAGATTGATGAAATTAAGGGGCAGATCCTCGGCAAGATCAACCAGGCAGGCGGCAAGATCCAGGAGTACCGGGGTAAAATGATGGAGAAGGTGAGAAACTCCATGAAGGACGGAGCGGAAAGCCTGAAGAATACCATCAACGAGGAGCTGGACGGCATCATGGGAGGCGGATCTTCCGCTTCCGGCGCAATAAGCGGGGACGCCAATGACACTGGAGTTGCGTCGCTTTTGTCCTTCTCCTACAGCGATTATCTGCGTCTGTTTTTGATGATCGGTCTGTATTCAGATGAGGAAGGGGTGCTGCTGCGGACGGCGGATACGATTCGTTCCAACATGATCCTGGCGACGGGAGATGACAAGTACGATCTGAAGAACTCCGCCGTATATGTGAAGGCCACTGCTACCGTACAAGTGAAGCCCACTCTGCTGGCTCTGCCTCTTTTTGCGGATGTGGAAAACAATCCCAAGGACGATACGGGCTGGTATACTCTGACGCTGGAAGATGTCAGAGGCTATTAGAGGCTGGAGGGTCTGCAGGAAAGGAAGAAAGGCTGGAAGAGCGAAATGAAGGGTCGGCTGAAACAAGAAAAAGGATTTATTACCATAGAGGCGGTTATTTCCCTGTCATCGTTCATGTTTGTGATCGTCACCCTGCTGACGGTTGTGAATATCTGCCTGGCACAGGCGAGGATTGCCGTGGCGATCAATTCCACTGCCAAGGAATTGTCCCAATACAGCTATCTTTATTCCCTGACGGGTTTCAGTAAGAGCGAGAAAGAGCTGAAGGAGCAGAGCGATGCGGATCTGGCGGAATTTAATTCCGCCCTGTCCGATATCAATACCGTTTTCAATGAGATCGAAAACCTGGGCAATACAGGGAAGTCTTCCATAAACAATGTGGAGGATATCACCGCCGCCTGGGACAGCGCCGTAGGAAGCGCTGAAAATATAGAGAAAGCGGGAGCTTCCCTGGAGAAAAAGGTGGAGGAGATCGCCAAGGATCCGAAGCAGCTTATCTTTGGCATCGCAAAGCTGGCGGCCAGCGAGGGTCTGGAGCTGGCAAAGTCCAGGCTGATCGCGGCGCCCCTGGCGAAGGTTCTGTGCAGAAAGCATCTGGTGGATGAAAAGGGCGGGGATACGGAGGCCTTTCTGAAGCAGATCGGTGTGGTGCCCGGCGCCAGCGGCTCCTATATGGACGGCCTGGATTTCTCTCATTCCACCCTGTTTCCTTACGGCTCCAATGAGATCACCGTCAATGTTTCCTATAATGTCAAGGTGATCACTTTGCTGCCCATTGATTTTACTTTCCATTTCAACCAGACCGCCATTACCCATGGCTGGCTGGCAGGGGAGGAGTCCTATACCAGTTCGGAAGAAGCAGTGGAGACGAAGATGGAGGATGTGGATTCCATCTGGACTAAGTCCACGGTACAGGAGCGGTCTGCTTTGATCCGCAACCTGGGGATCAAGGATTTGAAAAAGGAAGGATATCTGCAGTTTGCAGGCAGCGGCAATATCGAGCTGTACCATCCGGATAAAAATGAATTTTTAGCCATCCGTTCCATGAATCCGCTGTACAGCGGGGAGGGAGAGGACGCCCTGACCCTGGACGACATCAGCGACGAGGCCATCAGAGAACAGATCGAAAGGCTGTGCGGCAGCGTCTCCGCCAGCGCTGGCAGTCATAAGACCGTGACCACAAAAAAGCAGCTGAGCAATGGGGATACGGAGAAAAAAGAAGTGAACTGCGAAGGCGCTTCCTGCAAGATCGTGTTGGTGGTGCCGCAGGATGAAGGATTAAAGAAAAAAATAGAGGAGATCATTGCGTCCTCCAATACCAACGGCGTGACGATAGAAGTGGTGGACGCCTATGGCAAGGGCGCCAGACAGACGGCGGTCAAGCCGGCGGCTGAAGAGCAGTCTCCGGCATCCGGACAGGGAGGGACAGGAGAATGAAGCTTGGAATAGAAACAGCGGTTTCCCTGTTTTATGCGGCGGCCGGATATATCCTGATCTGCTGTTATCTGGGGGGATGGAAGCTGAAGGAATTGAAGATACGGGATCTTCGTCCCGTTACGAAGGGCAGGATCGGTTATCTTGTGATGGCCGTCGCAGCCTATACGGCTCTGCTTCTGGTCTTCCGGAATCTGTACGGGGATGCGTCCCTTCTCCATCAGCTGAAGCTTCTGACCCTGGTGGGGATCCTTTTTCCCGTGGCGGCGGCAGATCTGAAACAGGAGAAAATCCCCAATCGGTTTTTGCTTCTGGGACTGATCCTGCGGGGGCTGATTTTTCTGGGAGAGCTGGCAGAATCTCTTCAGAACGCCCTGGCGGTGCTGAAGGACGCCATGATGGGAGTTCTGGTGATCGGAGGCTTTTTCCTGCTTTTGCTCCTGATATTCCGCAACAGCATCGGGATGGGGGACGTAAAGCTGTTCGCCCTGATGGGATTATATCAGGGCTTGTGGGGAGCGTTCAACGCGGTGTTTTTCTCCTTTGTCGTTTCCTTTGTGGCGGCGGTGGCGCTGCTGGCGACCCGGAAAAAGAACCGGAAAGATGTGATCCCCTTTGGTCCCAGCGTGCTTTTGGGAACAATCCTGGCAGTCAGTTTGTCTGGTATATAGAATGGAAGTCCGCCGAAGCGGACGGAAAGGGATAAGAATGAAAAATTATAGAAAACTGGTACCGCTTGTCTTAGTCGTTTTATTGCTTCTGTCCTGGTATACGCTGGCGTCAGATGCTTCTGAAACCGGTTCGGAATATAACCAGTACCTGGAAGCCGCCAGAGAGTATGCGAAGACGGGCGTCACGAAACTGGTCATCCAGAATTATACGGCGGCGCTGGAGCTGAATCCATCCGTGGAGATCTACGCAGAGGCGGCGGAATATTACAAAGCCCAGGGGGAGAATGACGATTGGGTCTACTGGTGCGAGGATTTTTTTGAATTGTATCCCACGGAACCTAAGGCTTATGACTGCCTGCTGGAGGCCTATCTGGCGGAAAAGGATTATGAGTCCTGCTACGACGTGCTGGAGGTGGCGGGCAAGAGGAACGTGACCTCCGATTATATAACCTCCGTATCGGATGAGATCGCTTATTATTATGAAACGGACTTCAACAATTATGACGAGGTAGGGGTGTTCAGCAACAGCTACTGTGCCGTGAAGAACAAGGAGGTCTGGGGCTATGTGGACTGTTACGGGGAGCAGCAGATCGGCGTCAATTACGCCTCCGTGGGAGATTTCTCCAACAGCAGTTCCTATGCGCCGGTGGTGGATTCCTCCGGAAATGCCTTTTACATCGATAAAGATGGCGATAAGATCCTGGCTTCCAATGAGGGCTATCAGTGGTTCGGAATGCTTTTAAACGGGATCGCTCCTGCCCAAAAGGCGGATGGAAGCTATGTGTATGTGGACGAAGGCCTTGGCTATCTTTTCGGAGATTATGACTACGCTTCTACAGTGAATTATAACATTGCAGCGGTGAAAAAGGGCGATAACTGGTCCATCATTGACGGAACAGGGGCGGCTGTGACGGCTTCCGTCTATAAGGATGTCAAACTGGACGAAAAAGGGATCGCTTATCGTAATGACAGGCTTTTCGTAAGCATGAACGGAAGTTCCTATATCATGATAGACGCCGCCGGAAATCAGGTCGGCACCCAGACCTTTGAGGATGCCTGCGTATTTGGAGATACCACATACGCCGCAGTGAAGATAAATGGAAAGTGGTGCTTCATTGACAAGGACGGCAACCTGAAATCAGACAAAACTTACGAAGGCGCCCGCTCCTATGTGAACGGACTGGCCGCTGTGAAGGTCGGCGGACAATGGGGATTCGTGGATGAAGGGGAGGAACTGAGGATTCCCGCGGAATTCATGGATGCCAGGGATTTCAATGAAAAGGGCAGCTGCTTTGTCAAGACGGGAGATAAATGGCAGCTGATCAAGCTATACAGGCTGAACCGAAAAGGATAAGAAAAGAAAGGAGCTGCAAACATGTATCATTTTACTTACGAAAATCAGGGAACCAATACATATCTTGTGTACCGTGTGAGAGCGGAGGAAGTTCTTGACACCATGAGCCTTGGGATGCTTACCAACAACCATATCAAAGGTCTGGCCGCCACTTACTTCATGCAGATGAACGCGGATCGGTTCATTAAGTTCAATGTTTCTTCCAAAATGTCTGCCAGCCAGCTTTTTGCGGGACCTGTGAACAGAAAGAGACTGCTGGGCGTTTTCGGCGGAATCCTGGACGCGCTGCTCTCCGCGGAAGACTATATGATAGATACCAGCACCATTCTTTTGGATCTGGATTACATTTTTACGGATGTATCCACCTGTGAAACCGTGCTGATCTGTGTTCCGGTGATGGAGACGGCAAAGGAGCCTGTGGATGTAGTTTCTTTTCTGAAACAGATCATGTTCAGCACCCAGTTCGACCAGACGGAAAACTGCGATCATGTAACGCGCATCATCAATTATCTGAACGGACAGCATATGTTTTCCCTGGCGGATTTCAAAGCTTTGCTGGATAATATCGGGCAGTCCGCTTCGGGCGGGGCTGGAAATGCCGGCGCTTACCAGCAGCCTGCACCCCAGATTCAACCTGCGCAGCCCGCGAAACCTGTTCAGCCTGCAAAACCTGTCCAGCCGGCGCAGCCTGTCCAGCCCGCACAGCCTGTGAAACCTGTCCAGCCTGTGCAGGAGGCGCAGCCGAAGGCGCCTGTGCCGCCTGTTCAGCCTGCAAAACCTGCCCAGCCCTTTGCGGTGCCGGGAGGTTCTTCTCAGGGATC
>CANQBS010000055.1 GCA_947589075.1 uncultured Acetatifactor sp. | reverse complement strand
TGCAAGCAGGGGAGCCTTCAGGTCGGAAAGGTATGCGGCGGTTTCGCAGACCTCCTTCATATCGGACTGCACCTTGTCCAGAAGCATTCCCAAAAGAGACAGTCTTTCATCAAAGGCTGCATTTTTTGCCCGTTCCACCGCTTTTTCCGAAGGATTTCCTGCAAGAATCTGTCCGATGGCGTAATCCTTTTTATACTTATTATAAAGATCATAATAGGCGGTAAATTCCTTTACGACTTTGTCATTGCGCAGGTATTGCCCCACCAGGGTCTCATCCACCTTAAGCTGTTCCTCCTCATAGAGCCTGAGGATGTCCGACAGATCCTCCCAGCCTCTGGCGGTAACGAAGCTGCGCCCCTTCGTCGTCATTTCCATATGGTAAAAATGATCTTTTTTCAGATCCAGATAATTCAAAATGGCGTTATGAATGTGCCTTGAGGCGGCATATTCCTTCCAGGCGTTCAGATCCGGCTCTATTTCCAGAACTTTCAGTCTGTCATAGGTCACCACGTCAAACTCCCTCACGGATTTATTGTATTCGGGAGGATTGCCTGCAGTCACGATGATCCAGCCATCCGGGACCCTATGCCTGCCGAATACCTTATACTGCAAAAACTGCAGCATGGAGGGCGCCAGGGTTTCCGATACGCAGTTGATCTCGTCCAGAAACAGAATGCCTTCCTTCATTCCGCTTTGTTCCATGGTTTCATAGATGGAGGCGATGATCTCACTCATGGTATATTCTGTAACATCCACCTCTTCTCCGCCGTAAACCTTATGGACGATAAAGGGCAGCCCCAGGGCGGACTGGCGCGTGTGGTGGGTCATGGAATAGGACACCAGAGCGATTCCCAGCTCCTGGGCAACCTGCTCCATAATGGCTGTTTTTCCGATGCCGGGAGCTCCCAGCAGAAAAATGGGCCGCTGACGGACCAAGGGAATCCGATATTCCCCAAAGGCATCCTTTTTTAAGTACAAGGTGACGGAATCTTTGATATATTCCTTTGCCTGCCTGATATTCATTCCCGTTCCTCCTGATCCTATTCTTTCAAAGCCTGTTCCTCCGGCTCCTGCCGCCTTAACTCCCATTTTCCCCGGCTCCCTGCCAATTTACAGTTCCCGCCGATTTAACCCCCGTTTTTCCCCGGCTCCTGCTCTTCCAGTTCTTCTTCCTCCAGCACCACCTTCATGCTCCAGGACGGCACGGGGGCGCGCATCTCATCCTCATTCAAAAAGGCAAAGATCACATCATAATCCGGCATCTTCTCAGGATAAATGCCGTAACCGTCCGTGAAATAGATCAGCCCCTTCAGATTTTCAAACTCCCTCTGCTCCCTCAGGGTCTCCACATAGTCGAAAACCGGCCGGAAATCCGTTGCGCCAAATCCCTGAAGCTTTCCGTACCGGATAAAGGCGTCAAATTCATCCTGATCTGTGATCTTTGTATCGCTTTGGATCTCATTGTCACACTGGATAATATGTACATTGATCCTGTCAAAAAAATTTTCCGTGCTTTTCAGGATGGAATAGGTCTTATTTAAGAACCCTCTTACCACCGCACCCCTGCAGGAAGCGGAAGTGTCGATGGCGATCACAAATTCCTTTACCTTAGTGGATTCCCTGTATTCCAAAGGCTCCACCAGAGGCAGATTCCCATAATGCTCCAGCCCGTAATGATAATAGATATAGTCAAACTCCTCGTCATTGACCCTGATGTCTTCGCTTGTCACAGTGAATTTCCTGAGTATCGCCCCGTAATCGTATCTGTCCCGGACGGCTTCCTCCAGATTTTTCTGCAGGGTCTCGCTTCCGCCCTTCGCCCTGGTAAAGGATTTCAGGTCCGCCCTCACCCGTTCACTGATCTTTTTCCACTGCTCCTTTGTGACCGCCAGCTCCTCTCTGGGCTTCCATAAAGCATGCTCATCCCGGTGAAAAAGACTCTTAAGCTCCTTCATTTCCCCGGGTGAGGGCGGACTCTGGCGAAAATACCGATACAGCCTGTCCGCCGTAAGACCTCCGGCGTCCTCCTTCAGCACCCGCATCTTCATCGCCGCGTCCCCGTCCGTCGGAAGGGCGGCGGCAGTAAGCTTCATCTCCAGGATCGTGTTTTCCACCGCAAGATCCGCCGCCAGATCCCAGATGGCAGCGTCCAGCTTCTGATACTGAAAGCCATGGGAAAAAATACAGTGCAGTAAAATATGAAGGTAACAGCGGGTGATCCGCTCCGGCTTCCTCTTATATTCCTGCAGCACCCAGACAGGATCGTAGAAAAGGGAAATCCCGTCCGTAGCCATACCGCCGCTTCCCGGGCGAACCGTCGGCTTCAGGGCGGACAGGGCTCCGTCCAGAAATCGCAGGGACACTAAAATGCTATCCCTGGACAGGGACAGCACCTGCTTGGCCAGATCATTGATTTGTACGGCAGAAGCCTCTGCAGAAGATTTTCCCGGATTCACAGACATGAAGCGAACTCCTTCTTTATTTGATCCAACCCCATTGTATCGCCATAAATTCTCCCAGATAATACATGCCTTTCAGCCACAAAAGCAGTCCGATACAGGTGACCGCTCTGCGCATCCCCAACGTCGCCTTTTTCTCCAGGATCCTTTTGACCTGGGAAAGCATGGCACAGCACAAAAAAACCATGGTCCCAAAAGAGGCCCTGTCGGGATAATGAGGGGACAGCTCCATTGCTCCCCAGGAAAGCACCGCTCCCGCCAATAAAACGATTTCAGCCCTGCTTAATTTATTTCCCAGGATCAGCAGGTTCACGATGGTGACAACGGCAGTGAGGATCAGAGGCAAAAACAGGTAATCCGCTATCGCATGGCTTTCATAATAGCCCCTTAAAAAAAGTTTCCACAACAGCCCATAGCTGTTGGAAGCAACTTCCTGCAATCTGACATAATTTCCCGGCGCCGCTATCATCACGATGCTGCCCAGCAGGCAGGACAGATTTCCCAGGATCATCCAGGGATATACTTTCCTTTTTTTCCGATATCTCCAGACCATGATCCCCAGAGTGAGCAGCCACAGCGTCGGTCCCATATTCTCATTGCTCCAGCCGCAGCAGATCCCCAAAGGAATTATGAAAACTGAAATACCCCAAAATGGCTTTTTATCTTCCTCCCCCAACATTCTGAGATAACAGATCAAAAACAATAAAATGAAAATGGTGATATATAAATAATTACACGCCCCGGCCTGCCAGTACATGCTCATTTTCCAATTTGCATTAAAAGCGTGCAGAAGCCCCAGGGTCATTCCTATGTATGGCAGCTCTTTTTTGCCTGCAATGGCGCAGATCAGGAAGGACAGCAAAAGCATGGCTCCGGTATTCAATAGATCCGCGGCAAATTCTCCCATACACAAAATGACCTGGAGCATTGTGTGGGTTACGGATCTTCCTCCCCAATTCATATAATGCCAGATCTGCGCGGATACGATATCGCCAAATGAAGTAATGGGCTCTTCCGAATACAATAAAGTGCTGTACCACAGATCATCCATCATAAACGGAATATTTCGCTGAACAAGCCATATCACTGCCAGAGACACAATGATGAAAGCAAGCCAGAATAAGCTGAGTGCCCGATCCTTTTTTTTCATATTTCCTCCCATTCTGCCCTCATCAGATAACCATTTCCGACAGTCGTTTTTTCAGAAATTCATACCGTTTTCTTTTTTCTTCCCTGGCAAAATGTACCTCCCGAAACTGCTCCGGATTTCCTTCATAATTCAGGGAAACCCCTCCGAACTGTTCGCTGGTCAGGTCAAAAGCGCAGCCTCCCGCCACATTATAGCAGTGAAAGCTTCCATCCGGCCTGGGGATTCCGTACACTTTCCCGCCAAACACATCCTGGGCAAGAAAAGCGGTGATGGAGCACTGCCCCAGGGTTCTGTTCTCCGGAGTCCAGGAGGACCGCATCCGGGGGGCGCAGGTGTCGGCGCACCAGATCTGGGACAGCATGTCATAGAGCATCCGGGGATTCCTGATCATTCCATATTCGGAGCTGACCGGACCCACATCTGCAGTCTCCCATCCCCAGAAATGATAACCGATATATTCCTTTACCTGTTCCATCACCTTCTGCAGACTGCAGATATCCCTGGCGACATTCCCGGTTTCCAGGGAATGATTCCCATTCTCCACAAGGAACAGACGCTGACCGATCCTGCGGCAGCCTTCCCGGATCAGCTCCGTATTCCTTGCCCAGGGATCGGCGGTTCCATGGAACATGATTCCTTCCCTTTCCGCGAAAAGAAAGGTCTGCTCCACCGGCGTAAAGGAAACGCTTTTCACCTGCAGGCCATGATTTTTCGCATAAGCTGCCGCCACGGCGGTTCCGATGCTTTTGGAGAGAAACAGGACCTCCCTGTTGGAAAAATCTATCTCCCGCAGCGCATCCTCCGTCTGTGCCAGGGCATAATGAAAGGCTTCCTCCATCCTTTCGGCGTTTCCCATCATGTCCGCAGGCAGATTTTTGAAATCCCCGTAGGAAACCTTCCGTATCTCATAGCCGCAGAAGGCAGCCAGCTTCCCGCTGTAATACAGCAGGGGCTTATCGCAGGTATACCCGACTCCCGGGAACAGAACAGCAAGCTTTGTATTTTTCATGGATTTACACCTCATTTTATCATAGTGCCTGCGGGTCAGCCAAGCAGCCCCATCACCCAACAGAATAAAATCGGGAACACGAGGGACGGCAGCATATTCATAGTCTTACAGTCCTTGATATTTAAAATGGAAAGCCCTGAGCTTGCGATGAGGAATCCGCCCACGATGGAAAGCTCCGTCATCATGTCCGGGGTCATGAAATTCCCCAGTGCAAGGGCGCAGACATAGATCAGCCCCTGCCAGCAGAACAAAACCCCCGCCGCCAGCGCCATACCGATGCCATAGGTAGAAGCCAGAACCATGGAAGTCACCAGATCCAGGGTGGCGTTGGTAAAAAGATAGGTATGATCCCCGTAAAGGGCGCTCTGGATAGGACCTAAGATGGACAGGGTCCCTATGCAATATAGGAGGATCCCTGTGGACAGTCCCTTGCTCAGCTGTCCCTGGGAAAACCGGGAAGTCAGCTTCTGAAACCTTCCGTCAATATCCAGGATCGTCCCCAACAGGCTTCCCAAAGCCAGGCTGACGATAAACAGCACCGGATAATTGCTCTTCGGCATATTCTGGACCACAGCGTTGATCCCCAGACCCGTGGCCGCCAGACCCATGGCTGTAAACAGCGCATTCTGGTGCTTTTCCCGGATTCCCTTTTTAAAAATACTTCCGATCACGCTTCCCGTAAGGATCGTACAGGTATTCACTATCGTTCCCAGCATCTTTTGTCTCCGTTTTCCATTCGTTCTTCATTCGTTTTTCCCAGTATGGTTTACTGCTGCGGGCTTATTTCTTCCCGGCGGCCGCAATTTCATGGATTACTGCATCCTCTTTTTATTATAACCCCAACCCCAGGTTTTCACAAGACATTTTAAAAAAGCAATGATCGCTTGAACGCGAAACAATGAATTGATAATTGTTTTCGGCAAAGCTGTATGTTACGATACATTTACACCGGTGAAAACAAAATATAACGGAGGTCAAATATGCAGATAAATATTGGAGAAAGAATCAAAGAATTGCGCAAACGGGATGGCAGAAAACAGGAAGATCTGGCGAAGGCTTTAGGCGTGACCCCGCAGGCGATCTCAAGATGGGAGGCAAACGGCGGCTATCCTGATCTGGGGATGATTCCCTCCATTGCAAATTTCTTTCATATCACAATTGATGAACTGTTTGGCTATCACAATGACAGGGAACTAATCATTCAGGAGCTTAATGACAGGGCTCAAGTCATGCTGAATACCCAGGTCACGCGAAATAACGACGGGGATATGACCGAATGTATCGCGTTCCTCAGAAAAGGGCTGGCGGAATTTCCGGATGAGCCTTCCCTGAAGAATAAACTTGCATGCGCTTTGAATCTGCAGGGATATCGTGATAAAGACGGTAATCCCGCTGAGTATTGGAAAGAAGCGGCGGATTTATACGAGGAATTATTGGAGTATGAGCATTTCAACATTCTTCCCCTCATATCCATTTATTCAGGTCTTGGCGAATACAAAAAGGCGGAAAGGAAAGCTTCGGAACAGCCTTCTGTTGAAATCAGCAGGGAGGTACTGCTTGGGCATCTTGGCGCGACAGGCAGCATCCGTGACGCAGATAAATCCCGGCAATACAAGGGCGAGGCCATTCTTTCATTACTTCATGCATTAAGAGAATCGATTGATGAAATGATCGCAACGGATGAAGAATTGAAAAACAGCAGGGAGGGTATTGATATTCTGCAGGCTGTTCATCATCTTTATGAGCAGATCGTGGGTGAGGATTGTTATGAATATCATAGTGATTTCTGTTTTCTTGATCTGAGTTGCGTAAAAATAGCAGGAAATATAGGCGACTATGATGCTGCGCTTCAATACTATGATTCGGCGTATGGGCATTATCTGAGATTCACAGATTGGAGCAAAGGCAGGTACAAAAAATGGGCGGAACAAATTGGCGAGACAGATAAAGCGCTTCCGGCGAATGACCATTTTCATACAAAAATCCTCAGGGATGTATCGTCATCAACATTAAAAGTATATCAGTGTGAACCGGCGTTATTCGAAAATGCAGTCAGCGCATTTCCAGAAGAAGTGAAAAAACTGCTTATGGATGACCCAAAGTACGCGGAATTGTACGATTCATGAAGCACAGAAGCCACAAGATTACAGCCCCTCCCTTACCACGTTGCCGACCCTGTTTTCAATGATCTCCAGAACCTCTTCAAGGGGCTTTCGATCTTCGAAATAGAGGGATGCCTCCTCCCGGATGATCCCCAGGATCTCCGTTTCCACCCCCAGGCGGGGCGTAAAATCGGCTTCCTCTATGGCTTCCACCATCATGTCCACCAGGCTCTGATCCACAAGATCAAATTCATAGGAATCCCGGGCCACATTAACATAGCCTTTTGAGCGGGTATTATAGGTGACGCCGTCGCTCATAAGCTGCCTGTTCCCCTCGCTGTCCAAGACGTAATAGGGCGTCACAGCCTCTTTTGCCATTTCCTCCAGATCCGGTCTGCGGGTAGGAAAGCTATAAGAATCTCCCTTCTTTTCCTGACTCAGGTAATATTCCAGGAAAGCCGCCGCTCCCTCCTTATGGGAAGAAGCCTCCACAATACCGACGCTGTCCAAAGCCCTGGCAATATGGCGGACTCTTTTCTCCACAGTGGGATAGCCCACCAGCACTGGCTCCTCCCCCAGCCTGTATCGAAGTTTTAACAGATCGGAGAAGTCACTCAGCTCCTGCTGCACAAGCAGAGTTCCTTTGGGTACGTAATCAAAATCCTCAATGATTCCCATATACCGATATTCCTCCTCCGGAGCGGATTCCTTGATCCATTTTAACAGCTCTCCAAATTCCCTGCTTCCAAGGTGGCAGTCGCCTGTTTCCCAATCGATATAATGGGTAAGGTATTCCCTGACCAGGAAGGTCTCCAGATAATAAGTCCGGTTTTTCTCCGCCACCACAGGAGTATTCACGCCATTGTCATAGACGGTCCCCAAGGAAGCGGCAGACCCGGCAAACCATTCCTGCAGCAGATCCATCAGTTCCCTACTGTCATAACCTCCTGCCAGGGAATCCACGGTTCCCTTCCGCCCCGCCACAGTAGAAAGGGCAAAGTGTTTGGGAATACAGACCAGTCTGCCATCCAGGGTATAATCCTCCAGCATATTCTCGAAATATTGGGATACCGTCTCTTCCCGCAACAGCGCCTTGAGGTCCGCAAGGGATCCCTTCCGGGCGTATTTGCCGATATCCAGATCCGTAAGATTTAATAGATCCGGCGGATCGGAAGAAACCATGCGGGCATCCAGCCGTGCGGAAGCGGCGTCCAGGGATCCTGCGCCGGAACTATCCGTTTCAAAATATTCCAGGGAAACCTGGTAGCGGTCATTTGCCACATTAAAGGACAGCACGGCATCCGTCAGGTCATTATAGTGGGAAAGAGAGGCGAACACGATCACCTCCCTTTGCGGAAGCTCCTTCAGGGAGGTTTTCTTTAAGATCAGGTTCTGTCCGCCCTGTCTCGAATTCTCATCATACCTGACCAACAGCGCCCCGCCAGGCAGGAGGACGAGATCCCATACATTTCTGTCTGCCAGTCCGCTGTCCTGCCAGCGCAGCACAGGCTTCCTGTTCAGGTTTCCCTCCTCGTCCAGGCTATAGGAATACAGCTGATCTCCGCTCTGGGAGAGGATCCCCTCCTGCGTAATATAAAGATTTCCATCCACGCCTTTCAGGGCATTCACAGAAGAAACAGGGGGCTCCTGCCCGGGATGCAGCTCCACGATCTCCCCGTTATCCAGCCGGCAGCAGACCCTTCCCTTTTCATTTCTCCACAAGAAACCCGTTTCGCCGCCGGAATCCGTATGATCCTTCAAAGAAATGGTTCCCCGGGACGTTCCGTCTCCATCCAGGAGAAAAATCTGATCCCCACACAGCAGGTAGACCAAACCCTCCTGATCCACCGCCAGGTGATCCCATTTATGAGAGGTCACAAGCGCCCCGAAAGCAGAAGCTTCCTTCAGCCTGACGGAGAAAACCTCTTTCCCGGAGCTGTCCACCTTATATACCGTTCCTCCCTTTCCGCTTCTTGTCTCCAGGGAGCCCTGGGTGAAAGCATAGCTCACAGGCGCCTGCGCGTAATAATAGACATTCCCTTCCGGATCCACAGTATAGCTGTCAACCACGGCGGCGGAGCAAATCCTTTGTACCGTCAGGGACTTATCTTCACCGGACTTATCTTCCTCAAAGTCCCCTTCCGGCAGATCCACCCGGAGGATCTGGGTCTCCCCTGATTTGGATCTTAAAAAATAAAGGGAATTGCCGGACACAATGTAATTCTTCCCATCTCTCCCCAGGATGGAGGCCAACTGGGAATATAAGCCTTGATTCGGCCGGGCATTCCCTGCAGCGGCACCGACAGCAGATTCCTCTGTCCTGGAATTTTGATCCTCTCCCGCGCCTTCCGCATCAGCCGTATCCTCCTGCCCTGCATCCGACTCCAGGCGGTTCACAGTGACTCCTCCTGTGAAATCCGGATTCTGTACCACATAGACATAACCATCCACCCCGATCTGCCTCTCCTCCTTTTTCCCACAAGAAACAGCGGACAGAACAAGCAGAGAAATGAACAGGAAATGAAAAAGCGCCTTTTCTCTCATAATCGCAATGCTCCCTTCTGCTTCCAGTTTAGCAAAACGATGATTAAGAAAAAAGTGCTAAATGATTAAGATTTGATTAAGGCGGAATTATTTTTTCTCCCTGCTTAAAAATCTCAGCTGCTTAGAACATCGGAAGGCAAAAATATTGAATGTTTTTTTGATAAAGGAATAAAAAATATAGAATTGCAATAAATAATTGCAATAGATACAAAGTTGTGATAGAATCAATGCCATGGAGGAAAACAAGCATGGAAAACGTTGTAAGGTTAGCATCCCTGAAGATTTCGAATATTAAAAACGTCAAAAGCGGGCAAATCATTATGCCAAATATGTACCGAAAGATGTTGTCATATAAAAATGCGGAAGTTCTAGGCATATATGGTCAAAATGGTTCCGGGAAAACGGCAGTTATTGACGTATTATATTATTTACAGAAAATAATGACTGGCAGCACACTGGAAGAAGAACTCGCTGATTACATTGGGGCAAACGGTACAAGGGCAGAAATAGCTGCTGATTTTAGTATTTTTACAGGGGCAGTCATTTATGAAACAGGTTATAAGGTTATTCTGCAAAGGACTGGAAGGGAAGTACAAATTATTCAAGAGACTTTAAGCTGTGCTGTGAACAATGGAGATTCCAGAAGCAATAAAACGGTATTTATGGATTATCAAAGAGCAGATAAGGAAAATATATTTACCCCTCAAAAAAGATTAGATGAGATTATTACATCTAATGCTGAAAATAAGACAGATTTAATTGTAGCCAGGAAAATTGCTGAGAAGGAAAATTGTTCCTATATTTTCGGAGAAGGCAGCAGGGATATTTTTTGTAAGAAATATGAGAACCATTTTAAGCAGTATTCAGCGGTGATAAAATCATTATTCTTGTTCGCGCTAAGGGATCTTTTTGTGATTCGTAATACGCATTCTGGTGTAATTTCTGCAAACTTCCTGCTCCCTATGGCTTTTAAAATTGAAAAAAACAAAATTGGTATGAAGGGAGATTTTGCTATACCATTAACGGAACCGGTTATATTAAGCGAAGAAAGAAAAAATCTTTTAGATGTTATTGTGCAGCAGATAAATATGGTTCTATTTACGATTATTCCAGGAATGCGAATTGATGTAATGAATTATGGAGGACAGCTAACTGATTCCGGTGAGCAAGGCTACCGAGTAGAACTTGTTTCTGTTCGGGAAAATATGCCGCCTATTCCAATCAGAATGGAATCCGAAGGGATCATTAAAATTATTTCTATACTGAATATTTTAATTCAGGCATTTGGAAACCCATCTATTTGTCTGGCAATTGATGAATTGGATGCAGGAATTTTCGAATATATGTTGGGCGAAATACTTGACATTTTTAATAAAAGTGCAAAAGGGCAGCTAATATTTACTTCCCACAATCTTCGCCCGTTGGAAATGCTGGATAAAGAAAATATTATGTTTTCTACAACAAATCCTGATAGAAGATACATCAGAATGAAGAACGTTAAAGCGACGAACAATCTCAGAGATACGTATCTTAGAGGGATTACACTGGGGGGACAGGATGAAGTGATCTATGAGGAAACAGACAGTATGAAGATTGCTCGGGCATTTAGAAAGGCAGGCAGGACGATTCAATATGAATGAGAAGAAAGTTATTGCATTTATTGTTGAAGGACCAAGCGACGAGGCCGCACTTGGATCTCTTATGAAAGAGCACTTTTCAAGCAACGAAGTACAATTCGTCGTTGTTCATGGAGATATTACACTGGAAGACTATACTTCTGAAGATAATATTATAATAAAGATAAATAAGCAGATTGAAATCGTAAAGGAAAAATACAGATATACACAAGAGGATTTCATAAAACTTATTCATATTGTTGATACAGATGGCGTATATATTCCCGAGAAAAATGTGAGAGAGGCAGATGTGGATGAAATCCAATACTACGAAGATCATATTGTTTCTTCGAATGCGAAAGCAATTGTAAATCGAAACCGGCAGAAAGGAAGAATTTTATTTAAGCTCAGGAAAACAGGAAAAATTAATGATATCCCTTATCGTATTTATTATAATTCCTGCAATTTGGAGCATGTATTATATGGAGAATTAAGGAAGTATTCTGATGAAGAAAAACAAATACTGTCAGATGAGTTTGCTGATAGATATGATGGAAAAGTAGATGAATTTATCGAACTTATATCTGACCCCGCCATAGCTGTCCCGGGATCTTATCAAAAAACATGGGATTACATTGAAAAAGATAAAAATTCCTTAAATCGACATACGAATATGCATTTGATTTTTTAAGAAAGATTTCATTCGTGGTGAACAAGAAATAACCTCTGCTAATCTTATAAAAATGTCTTCGCAGAAAAGAGAGTATGAGATTCCTCAGCTCACACTCTCTTTTTCATTTCCGCCAAGCTGGGGCTATCTCCACCCAAATGGAGCTATCTCCGCCCGGCTGAGGTCATAGAGCGCTTCACTTAAACCCTTAAGCCGCTTTGGATCTCCGCTTCCTCTGGCATAACCCGCAGGGCTCCCTTCCTGGTGGTGACGAGGGAGGCCGCGCAGTTGGCGAAATTCAGCATTTCCAGGAGATTTTCCTCCGTAAGACTCTTTAGCCCATGCTTCAGGATATAGTGCAGCACGCAGCCGCAAAAAGTGTCCCCGGCCCCGGTGGTCTCAATGGTATCCTCCCGCAAGTAGGGGGCGGCCTCCACCATCCTGCCCTGATAATAAGCCCTGCTGCCTTCTTTTCCCAAGGACACCAGGATCAGGGGAATCTGGAACCGGTCATTGATCCACTTCACCCCTGCGGAATAATCCTCCTCCCCGGTGAGCCACTGGATCTCATTGTCCGAGATTTTCAGGATATGACATTGCCCCAGACCGTACAGCACCTGAGTCCTGGCATCCTCCAGGCTCTCCCACAGGGGCGGTCGCAGGTTAGGATCAAAGGAAATCAGGGCGCCGCTTCCCTTCGCCTTCTCCACCGCCTTCCTGGTGGCTCTCCGCACGCCTTCATGGGTCATGGAAAGGGTACCGAAGTGGAAGATCCTGGTCCGCTCCAAAAGCTCCTCCGGCACCTCTTCCTCCGTTAACATCATATCCGCCCCGGGATCCCGGTAAAAGGAAAAATCTCTGTCCCCGTCCGGGAAGGTATGCACCAAAGCCAGGGTCGTGTGGACCTTCTCATCCATCCGCAGATAAGAGCCGTCGATTCCCACCTCTTCAATGGCATTCTTTAACTGCTCCCCGAAAAAGTCCTTTCCCACCTTGCCGATAAAGGCAGCGGAATGCCCCAGCTTCGCCAGCATGGCCAGCACATTACAGGGCGCTCCCCCGGGATTGGCTTCAAAAAGGGGATTCCCCTGGGAACTCACCCCATTCTCCGTAAAATCGATCAGCAATTCCCCCAAGGCGACCACATCTATCATTTCCTTATTCTGAAACGCGTTCCTGTCCATCTCTGTTTCCTACGCTCCTTTTTGCCGACTTATGCGCTGCAGCTTCGCAATTACTTAGTCTTATGTTAGCAAAGATCATACTTCACCACGTCCATCCGGGCTTCCCCGTCCACAAAGAAGGAAATCCCCTCCGCGCTCTGGACGGTGTCGATGGTGGCAGTCATCACCTGTTCTCCGTCGTTTACAAAGACCTCCACGCTGAACCTGTCCAGAATGATCCGAAGGGTGATCTCCCCATCCTTATGGTTCACCAGGGCCCTGCGCTGGTGGATAACGCCCCGGCGGGAGCCGGAGAACTTTCTGTCGATCTTTAAGATCGATTCATAGGGACGGAAGCTAACCGCCGTATGGAAGATGTCTCCCTGGGCAAAACGCACCGCAAATTTCTGGTACATGCTTCCTTTCTCAGAAGGATACAGCTTAATCTCCATATCGACCCTCCGGCTCCGGATCCCATCCAGCTTCAGGTCCCCTTCAAAGCACACCTTCTCGTAGCGCACCTCGCTGCGGCGCATGGCTTCCAGTTCCCGCACCGGCTTCTGGATCAGCCTGCCATCCTCCCTCAGGGACAGCTCCCTGGGCAGGGTCATCTGTCCGAACCATTTCTGACCATGGGGATGAGGATTACAGGTATCCCAGTTCTGCATCCAGCCGATCATGATCCTTCTGCCGTCCGGGGCGAGAAGGGTCTGGGGCGCATAAAAATCGATGCCATAATCCACCGCCTGGTCCCGTTCCTCCGTAAAAGTCCCGGTTTCCCGGTCAAAGCTTCCCACCAGGCACAGGCAGCCGTGGCCGTTATGGTATTCAAAGCCCTTGGGCAGCATCTCCTCGGGACTGGTCAGCAGCACGTACTTTCCATCCAGAGGGAAAAAGTCCGGGCACTCCCACATCCTGCCGAAACGATTGTTGTTCTTGGCAAGGATGGAGACAAAATTCCAATGGAACCCGTCTTTGCTGCGGAAAAACAGGATCTGGCCGTCTCTGTCCCCGGTACAGTTTCCCACCACGCAGGCGTAACCCCCATCCTCTTCCATCCAGATCTTGGGATCCCGGAAGTCATTTCTGCTGCTGCCTGCAGGCAGATTTTTTTCCGTCAAAACAGGATTGCCCTCATATTTTTCATAATCCTGGCCGTTCCCCATTGCCATGCACTGGGTCTGGATATCCAGATAGCTTCCGTCGGACTGAGGCTCCTTCAGCACCCCGGTATACATCAAAAGCTGGCTGCCGTCCGGCCCTGTCACCGAGCTTCCCGAGAACACCCCGTCCTTATCATAGGGCAGATCCGGAGCCAATGCCGCCGGAAGATACTGCCAATGCAGCAGATCCCTGCTCACCGCATGTCCCCAGTGCATAGGTCCCCAGACAGGCTCATAGGGATGGTACTGGTAAAATAAATGATATTCCCCCTGATAATAGGAAAATCCATTGGGGTCATTCATCCAGCCGACACGCGCAGCCAGATGAAAATCGGGGCGTTCCTCGGCAGATATTCTTTTTTCCATCATTTCTTCATATTTTCTGGCTTCCCGTAAAGTCTGACTGATCATTCTTTTCCTCCATTCCAAGATTCATTTGTAAACCGTTTCTTCATTTTTATGGATTAATTTGCACATTTCACTCCTATTTACTTGAAAAATTTGTAAAAATCAGCTAAAGTAAATAGAGATTATTGCTTAAAGGAGTCCTTATGAAAAACAAAACCACCATTCAGGATATTGCCGATTCCCTGAACCTCTCCAGGGCGACCGTATCCAAAGTCGTCAATCATTCTCCCGGAGTTTCCGACGATACCAGACAGGCCGTTCTTGCCAGGCTCCAGGAATTAAATTATAAAAATGCAGAACGGGTCATTACCATGCACACGAAAGCGATTTCCGGCAAGCCCAGAAATTTCGCCTTTCTGATGCACACCCTGCCAGGAGACCTCCATGTGGGCTCCACCATTATGACCAGGCTGGAGCAGGAGATCCGTAAGGAAGGCTACTCCCTGACCATACACACCATCACGGATGAAGATTTTGCGAACATGGAACTTCCTCCCAACCTCTACATCGACCAGACAGTGGCCTGTGTCTGCCTGGAGCTTTTCCACAGCGAATACAGCCGTCTGTTATGTTCCCTGGGGCTCCCGGTCCTGTTCATAGATGCCCCCGCCAATTTTCATGAATGTCTGCAATATCCTGTAGTGTTATCTTTTCTTTCGCTTCCATAAAACTCCTTTTTCAGGGGGTATACACATGGATCTCCTCGAACAGTGCATCCACCCCATTAGAATAAATCCCCCAGTCCATTCCGTCAATAGATTTATAAATACGGTTGCTGAGGGCTTTCGTATCATTCACATAAATCACCGCGATCTCATTTTCCATCACGACCTTGACATGATACATTTTCACATTGTAAGCGTTTACATTTTCTACAGTATAATGTTACAATCAAATTTTTGTAATTCGGCCCACATAAAAAAATCCCTTCGTGAAGGATCTTTTTGTGCGGAACGCATAACGAAAAGGAGACCTGACACCGGATTAAAAAATCCGGGCAGGTCTCCATCGCCACATGCTTTGGAAACACTTTACTGCTTATTTCGTATTACTTATCGCTTATTGCACATCACTTTTTACTTATTGCCTGCTTCGGCTTTCCCGGCTTTCCAGCCCGCCTCTCAGTTTGCTTTTGCCTTCTTTCCAAAGAAAGCTGCCCCTGCAAGGCAGACCACAGCCATTCCACCTACTAACAGAATGATATCGCCTGTCTTAGGCGCGGTGGCGTTGATGACCACTGCAACAGGCGAATAGGATGACAGGGTAAAGGTTACAGATCCATCAGCTACTTTGCTGGGCGTGATCTTCTCCCAGGTACCGTCGGATTTCATGTGCAGGACAACCACATTCTGGTTTGCGCGTATCTGCCCTACGTTAAGGGTAAATGTTGCGGCCCCGGTTCCCTGGGGCACCACCAGGTCAACAATGGACGCGATCGTCGCGTTATTGCCTACCACAGCCTTGGTCTGCGCCACTGCCGCTTTCGCCACATCAATGTATACGGCAGAAATGGATGCGCCTTCCACATCTGTGGCAACAGTAGTCTGGCTGGCATACTCCGTAAGGCTGCTTTCCGTAATGGTCTGCGTCCCGATGGTAAGGGATGCATCCTGGCTGCTTCCTGCGGTGTGTTCCCCGTTATCGCTCTGGCTTGCAAACACGTTGATGCTCATGGCGAACATCATGATCATTGCGCATGCCAGCGCTAAGATCCTCTTTTTCATGGTAATCGCTCCTCCTTTCTTCATGATAACATGTGGCATTTATATTAATGGTTTCCCATTAATATCGTTCCATAAGACGACTCCGGCGGCATCCCCCGGGGACGTCCGATTCCAAGGGGTCTAACTTCCGGAAGGATCCACTTCCTTATAAAAAACCTCCACCACCAGATCCCGAAGGGCTTCCCGATCCGGGTAGAACCTTTCGTACCCGTCCACCACTCCGGTTTCTCCTTCTAAAGTATAAATTTCATCCAAATCAAAGGAGTAGTCCAGTAATTCCCCCGCCAGGTAAGCCACCTCATCTATGGAGATGTCAGTGACCATATACTTCCCAAGCTTCCGGTACAGGGTTACCGGCAGTGTCAAATCTCTTTTCACCGCCTCCACGGCCGAGCGCATAAAATTCCCCAGGTACTGCTTTTGCCTGGCGAGGCGCCCCCGGTTGCTCTCAAAGATTGTCGTATCGCGCCATTTCACGTACCAGAAGGCATCCGCACCCTTCAGGAACACCTCCGCACCCTTCTTCCAGGCCGGATTTTTCTTAGTCAAATCCTCCAAGACGGTCACGCCCACTCCCCCGATCGCATCGTTCAGTTCCTGGATGGCAGCCATGTTCACTGCAACATAGCCGTTGATCGGAAGGTCGTAAAACAGCGCGGATACGGCATCCTCCGTCAGTTCGCAACTGAATTCCCTTCCATCCCCAAAGCTGTGCTGAACGGCTATGGGTGCCCTGACCGTCTGTTCATATCCCTGGGCGTGGACATCGTACAGCTTTACATCCACCTCCGTATCGCGGTTCACGGCGATTATACGGATCCTTTTCTCTGTGGGATCCGCCGCCACCAGGAACAGGGCATCCGCCTGTCCCCCGCTGTAGGCGTCCGGATTGTCCTCTACTTCGCTGTCCTTGTCGATACCCATCACCAGAAATGTCAAGATTTCCTTATTGAATTCATAAATTTTCCCCTCATGACGCACCCAGCCCTCCTGCCATGCGGGCTGTTCCTCATTCCCGGCAGCGGTTTCCTCTGTCGCCTCCAGGTCTTGTCCGCTGCCCGAAGCAGAGGAAACGGCTTCTCCCTGTCCGTCCATTTCATCCACAGGCAAATTTGGGGCAGCGTTCCCGGCTATATTTCGCAGACGATCCTTTCCGATCTGGCGCAGGAAAAACACTGCTGCCACAGGCACAGCGACCACCAGCGCTGCAACCACCAGCCAGGTGATGACCACGCTGCGGATTCGGCGCAGCTTCCGCCTCCTGCGATTGTGAGCTGTGGGGTCCCCATCCCTTCGGCCGTAATCCACCGCCTGGGACTGTTCTTCCTCACATCCATAGTCAACTTCTTCCCCGTCCCGGGTGTATTTATTCTTCCTCGCACCCATGGTCAGTCTCTTCCCCTTTCCGGAGAAAGCTACTCTTCCCTATCCCCATCTTCTTCATGCTGCACTCCTTCCGCCTCCAGAACCGCCTGAACCAAATACCTTTTTTCCGACTTGCCGTAGACACAGGTCTCCAGGGTTACGATCTTATCGGAGCTGTTCAGTTCAATTCCCGTATTAAAATTGTTGTTCAGCCCGTCCTCATCAAAAATGGACTCCAGGTATTCTTCGAAAACTTCCTCATCCCACATATCAAAGCCCAATAACAGGTGCACGTTGGTATACTCATAGGCTGCAAAGACCCGATATACCCTTGTCATCCCCGGGGAATAGATATACACATACGGATGCTCTTCAAAAAATACCGGATCCTCGTAATTATGAAGGGTAGCGAACATGGTCCCGTTCCTCATATTGTGCCCGTACAGTACCGTATTGGGATCGTCCCAATCCTTGGAATTGTAATATTCCGTGTAAATACAGCCATGTGTGGCATAGGAGCCGTCCAGATCCCGCCTGAGATAATAAGAAGGATCCTCCGGGTGCTGTACCACCGGATAATCCACGTCGGTTCCGGGCACCGTGAGCCAGGCGTAGATATCTTCACATTTATCCTCCTGCAGCCCTGCAAAATCGATAGCCTTTTCCGGCACGTCATACCCCTCCAGGCCCGGATAGGTACGACCGCCTTCTCCCTGGGCGTCAAAACACTGACCCGATTCCGCTGTTTCCGCTCCTGCCCCGGTTTCCCCCTGACCTTCTCCAGGATCTGCCTGACCGGATTCCGGGCTCTCCCGATGGGCATCAGAGGCGTTCTCCCCGCTTCCCGCGGCGTTTTCCGCCGTCTCCATTCCATCGGCGCGCCCCTGTGTCTCCTGGATATATTCGGCACGCAGTTCTTCCAGCTCTTCCCCGTCCCTGTAGCTGTCCCAGAAATACTTTACGATCCAGGCGGCGCAGCCCAGAAAGGCAAAGATTAACACAAAAGCACATAAAAGATAGATTTTTTTACGGTTCATCCCCGCCGTCCCCTTCCTTGGTCCAGGCACATATTGGTTCGGATTTCATCCTATTGTTCCAGGTTTTATCCGGGCTCAGTCCTGGGAAAATAAATCCCTGGTGTAGACCTTTTCCCCCGCTTCCTTCAGCTGCGGCGTCCGGCGGTTGGCAAGGATCAGGTCGCACCTGGCCACAAATTCCTGGAAGCTCTGAATGACGCTACAGCCCAGGAAGCTTTCCGCAGACAGCCTCGGCTCATAGACCAGCACCTCCACGCCGCGGCTTCGCAGGATCCTGATGATATCCTGAACTGCCGACTGGCGGAAGTTATCGGACCCGGACTTCATGATCAGACGGTAGACGCCGACTGTGGATTTCCCTTCCCCGACGGTTTCCCGAAGCCTTTCCATCACCTGATCCGCAATAAACTCTTTCCTGACCGCGTTGGACTCCACCACCGCCCGGACAAGCCGGTTGGGGATTCTGGTGCCGTAGCTGGCTGCCAGCTGCTTCGTGTCCTTCGGGAAACAGTATCCCCCATACCCAAAGGAAGGATTATTATACTGGTTTCCCACCCTGGGATCCAGGCTGGCGCCCAGGATGATATCCCCCGCGTTCAGCCCCATTTTTTCCGCATAGATATCCAGCTCATTGAAATAGGCAACACGCATGGCCAGGTATGTATTGGTAAAAAGCTTCACCGCCTCCGCCTCTGTGGGGGGCATGAGCAATACCTCTATATCCTGTTTTACTG
>CANQBS010000054.1 GCA_947589075.1 uncultured Acetatifactor sp. | reverse complement strand
TGAACGTCATGCTTTGAAGTTATGTTGAACCGCCGTATGCCGAACGGCATGTACGGTGGTGTGAGAGGGCGGAGGAAGTCCGCCCTACTCGATTTTTGTTGCACCATTCTGCTTCAGATGTTATGATTGCTGTAGACGGGGGACTGAGACTGGGGCCGGAGGAGCGGAGGGATCCTACGGGCCCGCATGTACTAATGTATTATAAAAAGCCAAGGAGAATGAGCATAAGCCCTGTGATGAGTTCTGCGCAGCCCTGCAGATGCCTGAACAATTTTATTCGGCCCAGCCGGCCGCCCAGGGCTAAGAACAGAGCGGAGAAGAGGAAGGTCAGGATAGCGGAAGGAAGAAAGGCGATGCCGGCGATTCCGGCGCTGACCCCGATCCCGATATTGTTAATGGATAACGCAGCTCCGAGGATCAGGGTGTTTTGGAGGCCGGAGGATCGTAATGGAATGTCCTGGCGGCGGTCTTTGCTTTTTCCCGTGCGGGGATGGTATTTTTTTATAGTCTGCAGCATAAATTTTATCAGATAATAAGTTCCCGTCAGGATCAGGAGAAGGCTGCCTGCCGGAAAGGATGTCCGTCCCGGCAGCAGGGGGGCCAGTGACCCGCCGAGGCAGAAGGACAGGACAGTGCCGGCCAGGGTGATGAGACTGATGATCAGATTATGACGCAGGGGGATGCGGATCCTGCGGAAACCGAGAGTCATGCCGGCCAGGAAAGCATCCAGACTGGCGGACAATGCGAAAAGTGCGGATGAGATAAAAGTGACCATAGGATTTCCTTATAGTTTCCCTTACTCATTACAATATTCTTTTCAAATACAAAAGAGCAAGGACGGAAAAAGAAATTGATAAAAAAGTGGATCGCATTTGCAAAAAAAGAAACAGTGCTGTGTGCGGCGTTAGCTCTTGCCCTGATTTCTTCCTGTCTGGTACTGCCGGACAGGAAATATCTGGAATACATTGATTTTCGGACCCTGGCAATCCTGTTCGGGCTGATGTCGGTGATGGGGGGTCTCCAGAAGGCAGGAGTGTTCCGGTATATTGCAGAAGGGATGCTGAAAAAGGTAGGGGATGTGCGTCAGCTTGTGCTCATCCTTGTCTTTTTGTGTTTCTTTTTCAGCATGGCTATCACCAATGATGTGGCTTTGATCACTTTTGTACCCTTTACCTTTACTGTTCTTAAGCTGTTGGACCAGGCCGACAGACTTTTAATCCCGGTCGTGGTGATGCAGACTATAGCTGCCAATCTGGGCAGTATGCTGACTCCCATCGGAAATCCGCAGAACCTGTATCTGTATGGAAAAGCCGGTATGAGCGTGGGAGAATTCCTTCTGCTGATGTTTCCCTTTACTGCTGTTTCTTTCCTGCTTCTTATGGCGTGGTGCCTGTGCCAGGGCAAAAAGAAGGGAACTCTTAAAGTTACTTTTGGAGAAACCGCGGATTTAAACGGAGAGCGGGGTAAAATATTTGTTTATATGATTTTATTTGCAGTGTGCCTGCTTACGGTGGCTCATATCCTGCCTTATGGCGTTATGCTCATCATAGTGGCTGCGGCAGTCGCCGTAATGGACAGACAGGTGCTTGCCCGGGTGGATTATTCCCTTTTGCTGACCTTTGTGGGATTTTTCATTTTTATCGGAAATATGGGGCGGATAGAGGCTTTCCGCCGATTCCTGGAGGGAATTATTTTAGGGCATGAGGTCGCCACCGCGGTGATCTCCAGCCAGGTGATCAGCAACGTGCCTGCGGCACTGCTGCTGTCCGGGTTCAGCGACAACTTCAGGGCACTGATCGTGGGAACGAATCTTGGGGGGCTTGGCACCCTGATCGCCTCCATGGCAAGCCTGATTTCTTTTAAATTTATTGCGAAAGAGAATAAAAGTCTGCGGGGAAGATATTTGGGATATTTTGCCGTTGTAAATATTGTTTTTCTGGCGATCCTGATGCTGACGGAAACTTTGCTTCCATGAGGTTTCTGTATTCAGTGCGAAGGGAGGGATATAGGCATGACAGAGGAAATTACAAAGATCGGTGAGGCGGCGTATGAAGCCGCGAGACAGATTCTGGAGGCGGCTCATTTGAAAGAAGAGGATCTGTTTGTGGTGGGATGTTCCACCAGTGAAGTGGCAGGAGAGAAAATAGGAACTTTTTCCAACCCGGAACTGGCAGAGGCTGTGTTTGGAGGCGTATATCAGGCCACAGAGGAGGCTGGGGTCTATCTGGCAGCGCAATGCTGTGAACATCTCAACCGTGCTTTGATCCTGGAGGGAGAAGCCGCCCGGAAATATGGATATGAGCCGGTGAATGTAATACCCCAGCCAAAGGCGGGAGGTTCCTTTGCAACCGCCGCTTATACGGCGTTTGAGGAACCTGTGGCGGTAGAACATATTCAGGCTCATGCGGGAATGGATATCGGGGATACTTTGATCGGAATGCATCTTCGTCCCGTGGCGGTCCCGGTGAGGATCGAAGTGAAGCGCATAGGGGAAGCCCATGTGGTCTGCGCCCGGACAAGACCGAAGTTTATTGGCGGACAGCGGGCCGTTTATGACGAGACGCTTCTCTGAACAGAGAAGCGTCTTTTTATCGGTGTGCCTGGCGGCGCAGGTTTTTTAAGAGGCAATATCGTTGATCAGCGCCATAATGGCTGAGATGGAATCCAATTGTCCGCTCTTTCCCATAGCGTCATGATAGGCCTGCCTTGAAAAATACAGTTCATGCACCTTATTTACCAGCAGATCCGTGGTCAGGTCGTCTTCGTTGATCACAATGGAGAATCCCTGGTTTTCAAAGGATCTGGCATTGAGAAGCTGGTCGCCCCGGCTGCTGGAAGATGGAAGCGGAATAAGAAGGTTCGGCTTCTTTAATGCCAGCAATTCACAGATGGCATTTGCCCCGGCCCTGGAGATCACAAGATCCGCCATGGCGAAAAGATCCTTTAATTCTGCCTTGACATATTCAAACTGTTTGTAGCCCGGGGTATCTAAAAGCAAATTATCCAGCTTATCCTTCCCGCACAGATGAACTACCTGAAAATCTTCCAGAAGCTTTGGAAGAGCGTCGCGAACCGCCTTGTTTACATTGGCAGCCCCCAGGCTTCCGCCAATGACCATGACGACAGGCTTGTTGGCGGTAAAACCGCACAGATCGAGTCCCGCAAGCTTATTGCCCTGTTTAAGCTCTTCACGGATAGGGGTGCCGGTCAGAACCGCCTTTTTTTCAGGAAGGAGCTTAAGCGTCTCCGGAAAATTACAGCATATCTTCTCGGCTGCCGGAATACAGAGCTTGTTGGCAAGACCGGGAGTCATATCGGATTCGTGGATGATGCAGGGAATCTTCAAAGAGGCAGCGGCCCGAACCACGGGTACACTGACAAAGCCCCCCTTGGAGAATACCACATCAGGGGAAATCTCCTTTAAGTATTTTCGGGCTTCTCCAAAGCCTTTGATGACCCGGAAGGGATCCGTCAGATTTTTGATATCCAGATAACGCCGGAATTTGCCGGTGGCGATCCCATAATAAGGGATATCGAAATCTGAGATCAGTTTTTTTTCGATTCCGTCATAGGAGCCCATATAGGTGATTTCATAACCATCCCTGCGCAGACTGGGAAGCAGCGCAATGTTCGGTGTCACATGACCTGCTGTGCCGCCGCCGGTTAAGACTATTTTTTTCATGATACCGCCTCTGTTAAATCATACTCTCCAGAGCCTGGGCCAGCTGATCCGGGCAGGAAGTCTGTTTGAAGCCGCAGCGGATCCCCTTCAGCCGGCTGATGGCTTCTTCGGGCGTCATGCCCTTGACCAGGGCGCTGATGCCTTTCAGGTTGCCGTTGCAGCCGCCGGTAAAGCTGACGGAATCGATCACGCCGTCCTTCAGCTCGATATCAATGTAACTGGAGCAGGTGCCCTGTGTTTTGTATCTCATGTGTATGAACCGCCTTTCTCTTTTATTATATTAGTACATTTTTCTTTTATTCTTCCCTGGGTTCCAAAGGAGTTAATTATTCTGAAGTTCCTTGAACGTATAAAATTCAAGCCCTAATTCCTTTGCTTTTGTAATGAGGAATTCCAGTTTCTCTTCGCTGACGCACCATTCGCCGCCGGGGCTGATGGCATGGGAATAAACACATGCCACTCCTGCCTTATTCGCATGGAGATTTTCCAGAATGTCCGTGATGACCCTTTCATAGTCTTCCTGGGTATCAAAATAACCGTTGTCTATCGGATAGGCCTCCACAAAGCCGTGTCTCATCGTTTCCTTGCTGGTAAGTCTATAGTAATATGCTCCCCGCACTACTTTATAATGCTGCAGCAGAAGATCGTTCAATTCTTCCGTATAAGAACCATAGGGATAGGCAAAGGTGGTCAGTTCGATCCCTTTTTGCCGGAAGGTTTCGATCGGCGCGATGGCCTGAGCGTATACTTCTTCTTCGGACACCTCTGTAAGTCTGACATGTCCTATTGTATGAAAAGCGATCTCATGCCCCCGCTCGATAGCCTTATAACAAAAATCCGTGGGTTCGGAAGCATTTACAAAAAATGTGACCTTGATACCATATTTGTCGAAGAAATCAAAATGATCCTCCCAGTTATATGCATCATAATCGTCAAAGGCAAGAAGAATACCGCACTGGTTGCAGCGGTAGACCCGGTAAAGCTTAATACTGCATAAAACAGCAAAAAAGATAAAAAGAAAAGAAACGAGGATTATGATCAGTTTTTTACGCATAAAAACTCCTTTTTATTGTCAGCAGGAGGACTTCAAAATAATATCATAACGTATACAATCTACATATCTTACTTATTTTATACGATTTGTTTTTTTTTGTCAATGAGATATATAAATTTGGAAATGGTGTTAAAAAAGGAGAAAAAAAATCCGAAAAGCACGACGGATTAACGTTAAAAAATATTGAATTTATAGTATATCCAGTCTATAATGATAAGAAATGCGAACAGACCGGAAATACAAGCCGGCCTGTTCAAAATAAAAAGAAACGGGGGTATTCATATGTTTGCTGTTTTTCGGGAGGAATGGTGGATCACGATGCTGATGGGAATCTTTTTTGTGCTGAGCATCTTTGGCAGGCTGCTGTTGGGAATGCTTTACCGGCATATGATCCGGGAGACAGATAATATGGCAACCACGGATAATAAGCTGCTTAAGCAATGTAAGCTGAAATTTACCAATTGTTATCAGATGAATAAAGGAATGCCGAATATTTCCATTTTTGTGGACAAGTTTCTGAGCAGGCTCGCCGTGGGTCCTTTTTCTTTTGAAACGATTTATCATTTGTCAGGACAGATGATGCTTTTGTCGGTTGTATGTTCCGGAGCCGGGGTGTGCAGGCGTATCCTTGCCGGAGGCCCGACGGGTGAAATCCTTCCGTTTTATGCCGCAAGTCTGCTGGAGCTGTATTTGTTCTTTTCTGTTTCAACCATGGCGGATGTCAGGGAATATAAAAAAGTGCTGAAGATCAATCTGGTAGATTATCTGGAAAATCATTTGTCCGCGAGGATCAATGTTACGGATCAGGATATAGAAAAATTATATGGAAGCAGAAAACTGCAGGTCATGCCTGTCATGAAGGAAAAGTCATCGGAAGCGGCCGTTCCCCGCATGGAAGGATTTACGGAGGATCAGGAAAAGGAGCTGGAGAGCCTGCTGTCGGAGTTCCTGACCACGTAAATATTCTAACAGTTCAGCCAGCCGCTGAACTGTTACGAACTGTTATGGAAATTTGTAAAAAAAGGCGGCAACTCATTGATTTTGCCCTGCAAGTTTGGTAAACTTAGGATAATGAAAAAAGCAGGAGCCTTTTTCCTGTGAAGATTCCAAAAATAAATTCAGAAGAAAAATCATAAGAAAAGGAGTAAGATTATGAGCAGGCAGGTAACGTTGGATTATTCAAAGACAAGTTCCTTTATTTCTCCGGAGGAAGTAAGCTATATGAGCAAGCTGGCTCTGGACGCGAAGCAGGTGCTGGTATCTAAGAGCGGCGCGGGAAACGATTTCCTGGGCTGGATCGATCTTCCGGTGGACTATGATAAGGAAGAGTTCGCAAGGATCAAGGAAGCGGCAAAGAAGATCCGCAGCGATTCCGAAGTCCTTCTTGTGATCGGCATCGGCGGCTCCTATCTGGGGGCAAGGGCTGCCATTGAATTTCTTTCCCACAGCTTTTACAATATTGTGGACAAGAGCGTGCGCAAGGCACCGGAGATTTATTTCTGCGGCAATTCCATCAGCTCCACCTATCTGAAGCACCTGATGGATGTGGTGGGAGACAGGGATTTTTCCATCAACATGATCTCCAAATCCGGAACCACCACGGAGCCTGCTATTGCCTTCCGTGTGTTTAAGGCAAAGCTGGAGGCAAAGTACGGTAAGGAAGAAGCTGCAAAGAGAATCTATGCCACTACCGATAAGGCAAAAGGCGCTTTGAAGCATGTGGCGGACGAGGAAGGCTATCAGACCTTTGTGGTTCCTGACGATGTGGGCGGTCGTTTCTCCGTGCTTACGGCGGTAGGCCTGCTTCCTATCGCAGTCAGCGGCGCGGATATCGACAAGCTGATGGAAGGGGCCGCCAGCGGAAGGAAACGGGCTTTGGAGAATGATTTCGCGGAAAACGACGCCCTGCAGTATGCGGCCATTCGGAATATCCTGTTAAGGAAGGGCAAGCAGATCGAGATCCTGGCCAACTATGAGCCCAGCGTGCATTATGTATCCGAATGGTGGAAGCAGCTTTACGGCGAGAGCGAGGGTAAGGATCAGAAGGGGATCTTCCCTGCCAGCGTGGATCTGACCACAGACCTTCATTCCATGGGGCAGTTCATTCAGGACGGCGCCAGGGTGCTGTTCGAAACGGTTCTGAACGTGGAGACCTCCAGAGAGGAGATCGTCATCGGGGAGGAGCCCGTTGACCTGGACGGCCTGAATTACCTGGCCGGCAAGACTGTGGATTTCGTGAATAAGAGCGCCATGAACGGCACAATCTTAGCCCATACCGACGGCCAGGTGCCCAATATGGTCATCAATATCCCGGAGGTGAACGAGTTTTATCTGGGCGAGCTGTTCTATTTCTTTGAGTTTGCCTGCGGCGTCAGCGGTTATCTGCTGGGCGTCAATCCCTTCAACCAGCCCGGGGTGGAGAGCTATAAGAAGAATATGTTCGCCCTTTTGGGAAAGCCGGGATATGAGGCTCAGAGGGAAGAACTGCTGAAGAGACTGTAAAGCAGATGCCGGAGGGAGAGGCGATCTGTGCAGAGAGAAAAATAACAGGAGTAAGTAGTAGATGAAGATAGTAGTTTTGGAGAGGAACAGTGTGGGACCGGATATATCCGTTTCCTGCCTGGAGGAGCTGGGAGAGGTTACCTTTTATCCCAATACCGTCACCCTGGATGAGGTGCGGGAGCGGGTAAAGGATGCGGATATCATTGTGGCGAATAAATCTCCCATGAGGGAGGAAAGTTTAAAGGACGCGCCCAATGTGAAGCTGGTGTGTGAATTTGCCACCGGCTATGACAATGTGGATCTGGCTTATTGCAAGTCCCGGGGGATCAAGGTGTGCAATGTGGTGGATTACAGCACCGCCATGGTGGCGCAGCACACCTTTACCCTCGCTCTTGCCCTGTCCCAGAAGCTTTTCCACTATGATCAGTATGTGAAGTCAGGCGCTTATGCCGCTCAGGATCGGTTTTCCAACTTCGATGTACCCTTTTATGAGCTGGAGGGCAAGACCTGGGGCATTGTGGGAATGGGCAATATTGGCCGCAGGGTGGCGCGGATCGCCACAGACCTTGGATGCAGGGTGATCTTTCATTCCATTATCGGCAGGAGCAGGGTGACGGATTATCCCCAGGTAGATAAGGATACTCTCCTTGCAGAGAGCGATTTTCTGTCCCTCCATTGCCCTTTAAGCGATCTGTCCAGGAATTTCATTGATGCGGCAGCACTTAAGAAGATGAAGAAGTCAGCTGTCCTCATCAATGTGGCCAGAGGGCCTGTGGTGAACAATACAGACCTTTATCATGCGCTTGTGGACGGAGAGATCATGGCGGCTGGGCTGGATGTGCTGGAGCAGGAGCCTATCACTGCTTCCAATCCTTTGAGTCTTCTTCAGGATTCTGATAAGATCATCATTACCCCTCACCTGGCCTGGGCCAGCGTGGAAGCCAGAATGCGCTGCGTGGAAGGCGTGTACGAAAATATTAAGGCCTTCCAGCATGGGGAGCCGAAGCATGTGGTGAACCCATAAGCCGGGGTGAAAAGAAAAGGGAAATGAAGGAACAGCCGGAGGAGACCGGAAGAGGCTGGCAAGAGGAACAGACAGGAGAAACAGACAGGAGAAACAGACAGGAGAAACAGACAAGGGATGATTGAAAAGATAAAACAGCTTTTGATAAGATATGAGGAGATTATCGTCTATCTGATCGTGGGAGTACTTACGACCATTGTATCCTGGGCGGCGAAGTTCCTCTGGAATTTCATCTTTTATGACAATACCCTGTATCCTACGGTGGTGCAGAATCTTGTCTTAAGCGGGGTAAACTGGACCACAGGCGTGATCTTCGCCTATTTTACCAACAGAAGGTTTGTGTTTAAAAGCCATGCCCCCATGAGGCAGGAGGCGCCTAAGTTTGTGCTTTCCAGGGTATCCACCCTGTTCATGGATATGGTAACTGTGCAGGTGTTGAAGGCGTTTGGGGCGGATATTATTGTACAGACCCTTGTGTCGGCGGTGATCGTCACCATTGCCAATTATGTGTTCAGCAAGCTGTTTGTATTCCAAAAAAAGAAATGACATAGAGGAAAGAAAAGTGCCCGGGCGATCCTGTTGTCCGGGCATTTCCTGTGATAGCGATTCTCTTTGAAAACGATTTCTTGATAACGTTTTCTTTCCTAACCATATATAGAAAAGAAGCTTCAGATTGATTGCACCATGTCCTCTACCAGTCTGGCGGAATGTCTGGCAGCCGCCCGTTCAAATACGGGATATTCCATTTCAGAGGTGTCGTCGGCTTTGTCGGAAATGGCGCGGATGATGACGAAAGGAATTCCGTTCAGATACGCTCCGTGGGCGATGGAAGCACCCTCCATTTCGGTACAGTCGCCCTGGAACTGTGCGATCAGGCGTTCCTTCACCGTCTTGTCGGAGATAAACTGGTCCCCGCTGATCACACGGCCCACCATCGCATGGATATCGGGATTCACCTTTTCACAGGAGTGTCTGGCAAGTTCCACAAGGTTTTCGTCGGCCTTAAATTCCCGGAAACCCATCTGGGGCACCTCCCCCAATTGATAACCGAAAATAGTCACGTCCAGATCGTGATGGATGGCATCCCTGGAGATCAGGATATCCCCGATGTCCAGTTTCGCGTTTAAGGAACCCGCCACCCCGGTATTGATGATATGGGTCACTTCAAAAATATCTGCCAGGATCTGGGTACAGAGGGCGGCGTTCACTTTCCCGATGCCGCAGCGCACGATCACCACCTCGGCGCCGTGCAGGGTGCCCTCGTAAAATTCCATTCCGGCTTTTCTGACGATCCGGGAGGTCTTCATCTTCGACTTGAGTTCGTCAACCTCCAGATCCATTGCTCCGATAATTCCTGTTTTGCTCATATTTCCTCCCAATCTGCCTTAATATTTTCCCTTAATAATTTTGTGTTACACAGGGTAATTCAGCTGCGCGTCGGTGATGTGGTACAAAACCTGGTCCAGATACCGTTTCGCCAGCCAGTTAGCCATGGGCAGGTTCATGTCCAGGTAGTTGCCGCAGTCTCTGGGAGAGGCGCCGGGCACTTCTCCCCGGTAATCCCGGATGAATTCGTACATTTCGGTCATCAGGGGCACGATATCCGCAGAAGTATAATCTCCTGCCAGCAGCAGGTAGAATCCGGTGCGGCAGCCCATGGGTCCGAAATAGATGGTTTTGTCCTTATAATCCGGATGGTTGCGCAGGAAGGTGGCTCCCAGGTGTTCTATGGTGTGTACCTCCGCAGTGTTCATGACGGGCTCCTCATTGGGGTTTGTCATGCGAAGGTCGAAGGTGGTGATGACTTCTTCGCCGACGGTATCCCTGCGGGATACATAGACGCCGGGTTTAAGGCGGATATGGTCGATGGTGAAGCTGGCGATTTTTTCCATGATGCGTGATGCTCCTTTTTGATGCTTTTGTTTTGGGGAATAGTTGAGCCGTTGTCGGTTCCTGCAGGGTTCGCAGTGCTTTTCTGTCCGATTCGGTGCATGTTTGTTTGGTTTGCTGCGCTTTTTGTCCGGCTCGCTGCGTACCCTGGTGGTATTATATCAATATCCTGTGAAAAGGGCAAGGGTTTCATTTCTTTTTGCCTGAACAGTATTCCTTACCCAGTTTTCCTTTTAGCTCGGAAAACATACACAGGAAAATATACACAGGAAAATAAACACAGGAAAACATACCCAAGAAAGCATACCCAGGAAAACATACACAGGATAAGGCATACCCAGGATTTTGCACAGCCCTTCGCAGAAAACAAGGGCCTGCCATTTCTGGCAGACCCCTCGTAAATCCGCAATCATGTTGATCTTACAGGCTTTTCGCTTAGTTGAAGTACCTCTTAAGCAGTCCCTCGAATGCCTTTCCATGACGGGCCTCGTCCCTTGCCATCTCATGTACGGTATCATGGATCGCATCCAGGCCCAGCTCCTTGGCTCTCTTCGCAAGGTCGGTCTTGCCGGCGGTGGCGCCGTTCTCGGCGTCTACTCTCATCTCCAGATTCTTCTTGGTGGAATCGGTCACGACTTCGCCCAGAAGCTCTGCGAACTTGGCGGCATGCTCAGCCTCTTCAAAGGCAGCCTTTTCCCAGTACAGACCGATCTCGGGATAGCCCTCTCTGTGAGCAACCCTTGCCATGGCAAGGTACATGCCGACCTCGGTGCACTCGCCCTGGAAGTTGGCGCGCAGATCGTTCAGGATATCTTCTCTTACGCCCTTGGCAACGCCTACCACATGCTCGGCAGCCCAAACCTTCTCATCAGCCTGAGCGGTGAACTTCTCAGCGGGAGCCTTGCATACGGGACAAAATTCGGGAGCAGCATCTCCTTCGTAAACATAACCACAAACCTGACATACAAATTTCATTCTTCTAATCTCCTTTTCCGGGTGGATTTTAAATATTTTTATGATTCGACAGAATCAAATCATCGTGGATACGGTGATATCGGCATCACCTTTTTAAAAAGAAAAGCACGGTAAAACGTCTCAGGAAGTGCCCTCCGGCTTCCTGCAATTGCCGCAGATCCCGTAAAAATAAGTCACATGGCCGGCGATCTTTCCGTCAAAATTGGCGCCTGCAAGGGTTACGATCTCATCCAGATTCTTCATCTGCAGGTCCACTACGCTTCCGCATTCAGTGCATACAAAATGATAGTGGGGGGAAGTATCGGCATCAAAGTGGTCCACGCCATCGCCGACCCGTATACGGCTGATCTCGCCGATATCGGCCAAAAGCGTAAGGTTGCGGTATACGGTGCCGAGGCTGATGTTCGGGTTCTGCTGCCGGACATTGGTGTAAACGACATCAGCTGTGGGATGATCCTTTCTTGTCATCAGGAAGTCCTTGATCATCTCGCGCTGCTTACTATATTTGAGCGCCATCTGCATCTCCTTTCTTAGTTTTTTTGTGTTGGCACACCATGCACAGTATCAGATAATGCAGATGAACACCACAATCAGGTAGTTCCTTATGATATGAATGATCCATGCCTGAAATTGAAAATCAGGAATCATTACTATTTTATTATACAGAATTTTAAGTGTAAGTCAAGAGCAGAATTGAAAAAAAAGTATTTTAGTGTTATGATTAATGTTATTCATTTGTGTTGGCGATGAAATGAGAAATAAAGGTATGGGGAAGAATCTATGTTAAAGCTGGACAATGTATTCGGCAGGGAAAATCATCGTTATGATAAGATCAGGAATCATTTCGGATGGCATCTGTTTGCCGGGATTTATGGGCTGATCCTTTTGGGGATGAACTTCATCCGGATATTTAACAACAATTTCTGGGGAGACGAGGCTTTTACGATCCGCCTGGTGCAGATGAATCTGTCCGGTCTGCTGTGTGAAACGGCGCAGGATGTGCATCCGCCCCTTTATTACATTCTGGTGAAGCTGATCTGCAGCGTTTTTGGGTTCCGGGATTTTGTATTTCATTTTGCGTCGCTGCTGCCTTATCTGATCCTTCTGGTCCTGACGCTGACTCTGATCTGGAGAACCTGCGGCAAAACATGCTCCCTTCTGTTTATGACCCTGATTTCTATCCTGCCGGGGGCAGTACGGTATAATGTAGAGGTCCGGATGTATTCCTGGGGAGCTTTTTTCCTGTTTTTAAGCTTCCTTTTCCTCGGGAGGATCCTGAGAACAAATGAAGTTCGCGATTATGTCGGATTCAGCTGTGTTTCCCTTGCCGCTGCGTATACCCATTATTATTGCCTGGTTTCAGTGGCTTTCTTTTATCTGGTATTGTTGTTCTGGATGCTGATCAGGCGGGGCAGCTATGTCAGGAGGGTCATCGGGACCTGTTTCTTTGCGGTGATCGGCTATCTGCCGTGGCTTTTTGTGCTGCTCAGTACCTTTAAAAGAACCTCGGAAGATTTCTGGATGGCATGGATACCTACGTTAAAGGAATGTTTTGGCGCTGTCTTTGAAGGCAAATGTCAGGATTTCCTTTTTGCAGTGCTTTTGCTGTCTGCGCTGGCGGTATGCGCATCGGCCTTTTTGAAGGAGGGGAAAAGGAAGGGCGTCCTTCTGTCCGCGGAAATGGTCTGGCTTTATTCCGGGTTTTTCAGCCTTTTTGGCACAATGCTGGCGGGGATTTTGGTGTCCCGGATCGTCCGCCCCCTGTTTATTGTGCGGTATCTGTATCCGGTTTCTGTTGTCGCCTGGTTTCTTCTCGGTTACTGTCTGTCGAGGTTAAAAGGAAGAGCGGTCTATACGGCGGGTGTGCTTTTGCTGCTCTGGCTTACCTGCATCCCGCAGTACAGGGAAACGTATCTTTCTGAAAAGAGGGAAAATGAGATCCTGGAGGCAACCCTTGCCGCTACGGAGGAAAGGATCCGCAAAACGGATGTGATCCTTACGGATGATCAGGTTGTAGAATGGACGGTTTCAGATTATTATTATCCGGGGGTTGCGCATCGTCTGATCGATCCGGAGGAAATTTCAGGTCAGGAGATCGGCGAAGGCTGCTGGCTGATCCTTGGAAGCCCCATTACGGACTCTGCCGCGGAAAATCTTGAGAAACAGGGGTTTGGCTGCGAAACGGTAGTCTCTGACGGGATCCTTGGGACCAATCCCGCCTATATTTATCGGCTTGACAGGCATTTGGACTGAGAACTTTATATTTTTTTAATGATAAGGTTTCATTGTTTTAACAATCTTTTCTGCAAAAATGTGGTATGATGTATTACAGAAGGGGTATCGTTTTATGATCACAGCGTCAGGAGGGGGCATGGGATATGAAATTTAAGACACGCCTGCAGGTAACCTTTCTTACGATCATTCTGCTGCCGATGGTGTTGACTGCCGTGGCGTTTTTCGTGATCGGCATCTATCTGATGAACACCCAGCTGGGTTTCGGGGTGCAGGATCTGGATTATTCCATGATGTCGGAATCCATGCAGAATATCATAGAGACCACGGACGAGACTTACGGAATTCTGGTGGAACAGGCCGGAAAGGATGTCTCCAAGCTGGAGGATATTGATTATCTGGAAAAGGTGAGCCGGGAGGTATCCCATAAGTCCACTTATATCCTGGTCCGGAAAGAGGACGAGATCTATTATACCGGCAATGAGGCTGCGGCAAGGGCTATTTTCGAGAAGCTTCCGGATTACGGGGAGGGGGATCTTTCCCAGGAGTTCGGATATTATAATGACAATATGAGAAAGTTTGTCAGGCAGCTGGATTTTACCTTTACGGACGGCTCCGAAGGGAGCGTTTTCGTCATTACCCGGGTGAATTCCCTGATCTCCAGGGATCTTCTGGTGGATATGTTTGTGGCGATGCTGCTGATCCTGATCTTTACCAGCGTCATGCTGACCCAGTGGATCCACAAGGGAGTGTTCCATCCCATTGATGAGCTGAATGTGGCAATGAAGAAGATCAAGGAAGGCAATTATGATTATATGCTGCAGACGGACGCCAAAGGTGAGATCGGCGATCTTTACCGTAATTATGAGGATATGAGGCTTCGCCTGAAGGAGTCCTTAGAGGAGGATAGCCGCCATGAGCAGCAGAACAGGGAACTTATCAGCAATATTTCTCATGACCTGAAAACCCCTATTACCGCCGTCAAGGGATATGTAGAGGGCATTATGGACGGCGTGGCGGATACTCCGGAAAAGATGGACAAGTATTTAAAGACGATTTATAATAAAGCCAACGACATGCAGAAGCTGATCAATGAGCTGACGGTGTACTCCAATGTGGAAAACAACCGCATTCCCTATAATTTCCACCGGATCAATGTGGCGGATTATTTCGGGGACTGCGTGGAAGAGGTGGGTCTGGATCTGGAAAATAAGAATATCAAGCTGAATTATTCCAACATGGTGGATCCGGATACCATGGTCATCGCTGACCCGGAGCAGATGAAAAAGGTGGTCAATAACATTATCAGCAACAGCGTCAAATACATGGACAAGCCCCACGGGGTCATTGATATCAGGATCCTGGATGAGGTGGATTCCATCTGCGTGGAGATCGAGGATAACGGGAAAGGGATCGCCCAGAAGGATCTGCCGAAGATCTTTGAGCGTTTTTACCGGACGGATGCTTCCCGGAATTCTGCCCAGGGCGGAAGCGGCATTGGGCTGTCCATTGTGCGGAAGATCATAGAGGATCATGGCGGTTACATCTGGGCTACCAGCAGGGAAGGAGAAGGTACCTGTATGCATTTTGTGATGCGCAAGTACAGGGAACTAAACAGAGAGTAAGCAAACTGCCGCTTTGGGGCGGCTGAATGAACGGAAAGAGCTCGTCTTGGGACGAGGGAATGGAGGGTACTATGAGCAGGATATTGATCATTGAAGATGAGGTCGCGATCGCGGATCTGGAAAGGGATTATCTGGAGCTTTCCGATTTTCAGGTGGAGACCTGCAATTCCGGGGATGAAGGATTGCGGATGGCGCTGGAGGAGCAGTTTGATCTGATCATTCTGGATCTGATGCTGCCGGGGATGGACGGGTTTGAGGTGTGCAAGCGGATCAGGGCGCAGAAGAACATTCCCATCCTGATGGTGTCTGCCAAGAAGGATGATATCGATAAGATCCGGGGACTGGGTCTGGGCGCCGACGACTATATGACCAAGCCATTCAGCCCCAGCGAGCTGGTTGCCAGGGTGAAGGCTCACATGGCCCGTTATGAGAGACTGGTGGGGACAAATATGAAGCCTCAGAATGATATTGTGGAGATCCGGGGCATCCGGATCGACAAAACGGCGAGAAGGGTTTATGTGGACGGGGTGGAGAAGACCTTTACCACCAAGGAATTCGACCTGCTGACCTTCTTAGCCGAGAATCCGAACCATGTCTTTACCAAGGAAGAGCTGTTTCGGGAGATCTGGGACATGGATTCCATCGGCGACATCGCTACGGTAACGGTGCACATCAAAAAGATCCGGGAAAAGATCGAGGCGGATACGGCAAAGCCCCAGTATATTGAGACCATATGGGGCGTGGGTTACAGATTTAAGGTGTAAAATCCAGGGCAAAATCTCAAATTTCTTTGATTTTAAGCCATTTTTAACACATAGCAGTGATAAGAAAACGGCGAAAAACTTGCAAAAACCTGTGACAAAAGAAAAGGTTCCGGGCAGAATGGATTCTGCCAGGAACCTTTTTCCGCAGTATGCTCGGCGCAGGAGACGGGAGACTCCGAGTTTCGGGAGACCGGATGCCTCTTTTGGACAGGATCTCTCTGTGCCTGCTGTCGACCGGCATGGTAATTTACCGGAATTTTACCGCGGTGCCGTAGGCGACTACCTCCGCGGCTCCCTGCATTACGGACGAGGAACCGAAACGGACATTGACGATGGCGTCGGCGCCCAGGGCTTCGGCCTCATCCACCATCCTTTTGGTGGCGATCTGACGGGCTTCCACCAGCATATCGGTATAGCCCTTGATCTCGCCTCCTACCAGGGTCTTCATCCCTGCCATAAAGTCCTTTCCGAAATTCTTGGACTGTACGATGGTTCCCTTTACCAGGCCCAGGGCGTCTATTTCCCTGCCGGGTACATGATCAATATTGAGCAGCAGCATCTTCTTCTCCTCCTTTGATTTCATTTAGTCTGCTTTTAAAACATATCCAGATGGGAACGATGGTTCCCAGATCCAGCAAAAGAATCAGAAACAACAGCCTGGAAAAAAACGTATCCGGTGCAAGGCTGAAACGAAGCCGCCACAGAGCGGCTGCCAGCAGGATGCGCAGCAGGGTGGCGGATACGGCGCCCAGGAGGGCGTTTTTCAGGCGTGCCGTCTGGGAAGCGGTCAAAGCTTCAGTATTTGCCTGCTTCATCCTCTTCTCCTCCGTCGATCTCCCGCAGTCTCTGCCGCAGGGCAAGGATAATCCCGACGATCACAGCCAGCCCTCCCAGGGCGTAGATGAGGAGGAAGGGAAAGGGAAAAGCGATATTGAATCCTCCCAGAAAACTGATAACCCCGGCGGCTCCCAGGACCAGCACGATCAGGGAGCCCATATAGAGCACGACGAGCAGGGTAATGATGATGGGAGCGATTTTTTTCTTAGTATTTTTTTGCATTGTCAATTTCTCCTTTCCCGATTTCTTTGATTCGCTGATAGAGTGCTAAAAGGATTCCGCCGACGGCTATGACAGGAATGGTCAGCAGAAAAATGATAAAGCTCAAGGGCGGGGCGTCCTGGGGCTTTGCGATATACGCCCACAGGAGCAGTGAAAAAATTCCCGTCATGAGCAGGATAAAGAGGAAGGATATGACCACCGGCGCCACATAGCGGATGCGGATATCTTCTGTTTGCTTGTTCTGGAAGGTGGTTCCGGACTGCTCCAGCTGTTCCATTTCCTCCAGGATAGCTTCCACATTGAATTCTGCCAGAGGTTCTGTATGGTCTGTTAAAAGCGTACAAAGCCGGATGGACTGTTCCAGATTTTTCTGCTCCCTTTCCAATGTGATCAGATGGCGGCGCATGCCGTCTCCTACGGTCTGTGAGCCCGTCTGCATTTTTCGGATCTCTTCTATGGGAACCCCCAGCTTCCTGAGAAGCTTGATCCGCTGCAGCCATGCCACCTCCGTTTCCCCATAATCCCGGTAGCCGTTTTCCAGATTGCGGCGGGGAGAGAGGAGCCCTTTTTCCTCGTAGAAGCGGATATTCTTTTTGGTAACGCCCACCAGGGCTTCTACTTCGTTGATCTTCATGGGGAATCCTCCTTCTGTTAACAAAAGTATATTCCTTCCACCAGGGGGAAAGTCAATAAGTTTTTTATATTTTAGGGAAAAAATTTGCCGGCTTCGGGATTTTTCTTCCTGCGCGGAGTGAACTGTAATTTTCCACCAACTCTCCGGAGACTCTCCCATGTAAGACTTGATTTTTCAGAAGGAACAGCATAAAATAATGAAAACCCCGGATGTATGAGGGAAATATGCGGCTGTGGGAAATGCAGATAAGGGAATGCGCGGCTGCGGGAAATAAAGATAAAGAAAATGCGGTTGGGAGATACAGTTGTGGGAGGATATTATGCTGCCGGTTGAATTTAGAAATAGAATGGAGAAAATGCTGGGGGAGGAAGCGGAAGATTTTTTCAGATGCTTCGAGCAGAAGCCCTGGCAGGCTCTGAGGCTGAACCCAGGGAAGGCTGACGGAAAAGAACTCCTGGAAAAGGCGCCTTTCCACTTATCGCCCGTGCCCTGGGCGGAAGGCGGCTTTTATTATGGGGAAGATGACCAGCCGGGGAAGCATCCCTTTCATGAAGCCGGGGTTTATTATATTCAGGAACCCAGCGCCATGGCGGCGGCAGGCTTTCTGGAGGCGGGCCCCGGGGAAAGGGTTCTGGATCTGTGCGCCGCGCCGGGAGGAAAGAGCACGCAGCTGGCGGCGTCCATGAAGGGACAGGGAATACTGGTCTGTAATGAGATCCACCCGGCAAGGGCGAGGATCCTTTCAGAAAACATAGAGCGGATGGGTGTTCGCAACGCCCTGGTGACAAATGAGACTCCTGAGAGACTGGCGGAAGAATTTCAGGATTATTTTGATAAGATCCTGGTGGATGCCCCCTGCAGCGGAGAAGGGATGTTCCGCAAAAACGATATCGCCCTGGAGGAATGGAGCCCGGAAAACGTCCGCATGTGTGCGGAAAGGCAGGATGGGATCCTGAACTGCGCGGCAGGGATGCTGAGACCCGGGGGCAGAATGGTGTATTCCACCTGTACCTTCGCGCCTGCGGAGAATGAAGGAAGCATTGTCAGATTTCTGCTCAGGCATCCGGAATTTAGGGCTGCAGATCCGGGAGAAAACGCTGCCTTTTTTGCCCGCGGGAAAAGAGAGTGGGCGGCAGATGCGGATGGAAATCCGCTTACCTGGGCGCAGGGAAATACTGCGGATCAGGAGGACGCAATGCAGGGAGCGGAAGCCTCCCTTCGGCTGTGGCCCCACAAACTGAAAGGGGAAGGACATTTCGTGGCAGTTCTGCAAAAATCCGGGGAAGGGGAGACCTTTGACCGCAGTTACAGCAGGGGAGGGATTCAGAAGGGAATTTCCCCAAAGGACTGCGGCGATTTCTTCACTTTTGAAAAAGAAACTTTCTGCAGCCCCCTGGAAGGCTTTGCCGGAAAAGGTATTTTCCTGAAATTTGGAGACCAGCTGTATCTTTGCCCGGATGAGATGCCTTCTATAAAGGGGCTGAAGGTGCTGCGGCCGGGGCTTCACCTGGGAACCCTGAAAAAGAACCGATTTGAACCCTCCCACGCGCTGGCGCTGGCAATTTCCCCGGATATGGCAAGGCATGTATGCGATCTGGATTCCCGGGGGAAGGAAGCGGTGGATTATTTGAACGGACTCACATTCCCTCAGGAAGGAGAGAAGGGATGGTATCTGGTGACTGTAGACGGATATAGCCTGGGCTGGGGGAAGCTTGCAGGCGGAGTGATGAAGAATCATTATCCCAAAGGATTGCGCAAATAACTGCGTTTGTGGTAAAATCCCGTTTTCAACACTTGGGTGATTAGAAAGGGCCGGAATTCCTTGAAAAATAAGGAAAATCCGGCTCTTATTAA
>CANQBS010000053.1 GCA_947589075.1 uncultured Acetatifactor sp. | reverse complement strand
CCCTGATCACCAATTTCCATCTGCCGGAATCCACCTTGGTGATGCTGGTATCCGCCCTGGCAGGAAGGGAACAGGTGCTTTCCGCCTATGAGGAAGCCATCCGGGAACGTTATCGGTTTTTCAGCTTTGGGGATGCTATGTTCATACACTGATGGGATCGGGAGAAAGCATGAAGGATAGAAAAAAATTGGGTTTCCCCGACAGACGGATCGTTATCAGCGTTACGGCGGGGATATTGTTGGTTGGATTATATTGTCTGATTTTTTCTTTTTCCGCCCAGGATGCGGAAGAGTCCGGGAGCCTGAGCGCCCTGATCTCGGAAAAATGCGCGGAACTTCTGAATACCCTTTCCGGAAAGCACTGGTCGGAGACGATGATCCAGAGCATGGCGGAGTATTTCGAGCATCCCATCAGAAAGCTGGCTCATTTCAGTGAATATGCCATGATGGGGATTCTGGTCTATCTGTTGTGGCGTCCCTGGATGCAGCGGGGGAGAAAGCTGTATCTTCTGGTACTGCTGTGGGTATTCCTGTCCGCAGCGGCGGATGAATTCCACCAGACCTTTGTGCCGGGACGCTACGGAAGCTTTCTGGATGTGCTGCTGGATACGGCTGGAGGCGCCTTTGGTATGCTGGCAGGAGTCGGGGCGGAAAGGGCATTGTTTTATTTTAAAATCCGAAAAAAAGAAAATACCGGCTGCCCTTCCTAGGAAAGGCGGCCGGTGTTTGTATGTGTGCGCCTGTTGGCGCGTTTCTATAGTTCTCTGGATATTTTCGTCCCTGTTATTTTGTTCCTACTGCTTCTCATAGATGGTATAACCTCTGGCGGTCAGGACGCTCCGGGCTTTCTGCACATCGGCTTCCTCATAGAATTCAATGCGCAGTACGCCGTCCTCCATTTCCCGGTTGTGGGTAATGCCGATGTTCTTGATGCTGATCTGGTTTAAGGCTAAGAGAATGGTGATGGCTGCCAGGGCTCCGGGCTCGTCCGCAATGTCCACTTTCAGAGAATAAGCCTTCTTGATGGGACCGCTGGAAGCGTTGATGAAGGAGTCCCTGTAGATGCGGGCGCTGTCGAACAGATCATACAGTTCTTTTCCATCCTTTTGTACCAGTCTGGAACGAATGGTCTGCAGCGAACCAATATAAGAATCCAGGAGAGCGAGGATATTGTCCGTATTGGTCAGACAGATCTGCTGCCACATCACAGCGGAGGAGGAAGCGATCCTGGTAATGTCCTTGAAGCCTCCCGCGGCGATCATTTTCATGATGCCGTCCTCGGAATCGCTGTCCCGTACCAGGTTTACCAGGGAGGCGGCGATGACATGGGGCAGGTGGCTGACGGCGGCGGTGACATAATCGTGCTGCTCATAGGTAAGGATCAGGGGGATGGCTCCTATTTTGGCGACCAGCTCCTGAAACTCCGCCACCTTTTCCCGGGGCACGGAATCTGTCGGGGTAAGGATATAATAGGCGTTCTGCAGAAGCAGGGCCCTGGAATTGACGTAACCGGTGCGTTCGCTGCCCGCCATGGGATGCCCTCCGATGAATCGGGATTCCATGGCAGTCCCCGCGATGTGGGTATGAATGTCCGTCTTCACGCTGCCCACATCGGTCAGGATGCAGTCAGGCGAAAGGACTTTGGACACTGCTTCCAGATTCCCGTCGTTTTTCTGCACCGGGGCGCAGAGAAAAAGATAATCGCAGGGAGAAAAGGAGGCGTCGATCCGGTCGGAGACCTGGTCGGCGATGCCCTCTGAAAAAGCAGCGTTCAGCGTATTCCGGTCGATGTCGTAAGCGATGATGCGGACATCCGGAATATTTTCTTTTAAAGCCTTGGCGATGGAGCCTCCGATCAGTCCAAGACCGATAAAACCACAGGTAAGTGCCATCATTTCTCCCCCTTTTTGTGATATTTCATATCCGTTAGATTTATATCATGAAATTTATCTCATGAGATTTTTTCGTGAAATTTCCATGAGATGCAATCCATGAGATGTATCAGGTAGCCGAAGGTATCTTGAAGCTTCTTCCCACGATCTCGCAGAAGGGCGCAAGCTCCCCTGTCAGCTTATCAAAACGTTCAAAGGTGAGAGACTGGGGACCGTCCGACAGGGCGTGGGCCGGGTCATTGTGTACCTCGATCATCAGTCCGTCCGCCCCGCAGGCCACCGCCGCCTTTGCCATAGGAGGCACATATTTGTAGGAGCCGGTGGAGTGGGAAGGATCCACGATGATGGGAAGGTGGGACTTTTCCCGCATGACCGCCACGGCGCTTAAGTCCAGGGTGTTGCGGGTGGCGGTCTCATAGGTGCGGATGCCCCTTTCGCAGAGCACCACATTGGGATTGCCCTCGGACATAATGTATTCCGCCGCGTTCAGCCATTCGTCGATGGTGGCGCAGAGACCTCTTTTTAATAGGACAGGCATCCCGGAACGCCCTGCCTCTCTGAGCAGAATAAAGTTCTGCATGTTCCTGGCGCCGATCTGGATCATGTCCACGTATTTTACGGCTGCCTCTATAGCGTCCAGGCTCACCACCTCGCAGATGGTGGCAAGTCCGGTTTCCCGGCTGGCATTCTGCATGTACCGCAGCCCTTCTTCCTCCAGACCCTGGAAGGAGTAGGGGGAAGTGCGGGGCTTGTAAGCGCCGCCCCGAAGGATGGTGGCGCCGCAGGCCTTTACCGCCCTGGCGATGCACATCAGCTGTTCCTCCGTCTCCACGGCGCAGGGACCTGCCATAATGGTCAGATTGCCGGGGCCGATCTGGGTATTTCCTACTTTTACCACAGAGGGTTCCGGGTGGAATTTCTTATTGGACAGCTTATAGCTTTCCGTCACGGGTACGACCCGGTCCACGTCCTTGTAGACGATGAGGTTTTCGGTGGACAGCCGGGATTTATCCCCGATGACGCCGATGATGGTGACTTCCTCCCCCTGGGAGAGATGTACGGACAGCCCCTTTGCCTCTATGGACGCCACCACCGCGTCAATACTGCTTTGGGCGGCTCCCGGTTTCATTACAACGATCATGTTTTTTGCCTTTCTGATTCTGTCTTATCTCTGAAAATTTTCAACATTAACACCCTAGACTATAGCACCGAAGAAGGGAAAGGTCAAGTCGGGGGAGGATAGAAAACTTCATATGAACAAAATATTAAGCAAAAAAAACAAATTGTTCTTGTAAAATGGCGGAAGATTTAGTAAAATACCAATATGGGGATTTTGGGATTCCATTCTAGGTTTGGCAGAGTACCCAAAAACATCTAAATTGGAGGAATATACATGAAAGTTTACACAACTGACAAGATTCGTAATGTGGTACTGTTAGGGCACGGTGGTGCCGGTAAGACCAGTCTGGTTGAGGCTTTCGCATATCTTTCCGGCATTACATCAAGAATGGGAAAGGTACCCGATGGCAATACCGTAAGTGACTATAGCAAAGAAGAACAGAAGAGGAAGTTTTCCATCAGCACTTCTGTGGTTCCCATTGAATGGGAAGGATATAAGATCAATGTGTTGGACGCTCCCGGCTACTTTGACTTTGTAGGCGAAGTGGAAGAGGCTGTCAGCGCGGCAGGAGCTGCCATCATCGTGGTGAACGGCAAGTCCGGGATCGAAGTAGGAGCGCAGAAGGCGTGGGAGCTGTGCGAGAAGTACAAGCTGCCCAGAATCGTTTATGTGTCCAATATGGACGTGGACAATGCTTCCTACCGCCAGGTGGTGGAGGATATGACCAAGCTTTACGGCAAGAAGATGGCGCCCTTCCATCTGCCCATCCGTGAGAATGAAAAGTTCGTGGGCTATGTGAATGTGATCACCGAGACCGCCCATAAGTGGCAGGGCAAGGAAGTGGTGGAGTGCCCGGTTCCGGATTATTCCAAGGCAAATCTTGAGATGTGCCGCGATACTCTGCTGGAGGCAGTGGCGGAGACCAGCGAAGAGTTCATGGAGAGATATTTCGGCGGAGAGACCTTCTCCGAGGCTGAGATCCGTGCGGCGCTGCGCACCAATGTGTGCGACTGCAGCATCGTTCCCATGACCATGGGTTCCAGCATTCTCTGCCAGGGCATGTATACCTTGCTGGATGACATCATCAAGTATTTCCCCAGCCCTGAGAACCGTGAGGTGGCAGGCATCAACATGAAGACCAGCGAGGTCTATCATGCGGATTATGATTTCTCCAAGGCGAAGTCCGCATATATCTGGAAGACCATCGTGGATCCCTTCATCGGCAAGTATTCCCTGATCAAGGTGAATTCCGGCGTGCTTAAGACGGATGACGTGCTTTATAACGTGGACAAGGATATCGAGGAAAAGGTGGGCAAGCTTTATGTGCTCCAGGGCAACAAGCCCATTGAGGTTCCCGAGCTCCATGCCGGAGATATCGGCGCGCTGGCCAAGCTCACCGCCGCCAGGACGGGCGACAGCCTTTCCACCAAGGCGACCACCATTAAGTTCGGCAAGTTTGAGGTTTCCACCCCTTATACATATATGCGTTATACCCCGAAGAATAAGGGGGATGTGGATAAGATCTCCCAGGCTCTTCAGAAGATCTCCCATGAGGATCTGACCATGAAGTCCGTGAACGATTCCGCCAACGGACAGATGTTGCTGTATGGAATGGGGGACCAGCACCTGGATATCATTGTCAGCAGGCTTTTGAATGAATATAAGGTAGAGGTGGAGCTTGGAGTTCCCAAGATCGCATACAAAGAAACCATCAAGAAGACTTCCGATGTGGAATATAAGTATAAGAAGCAGAGCGGCGGCCATGGTCAGTACGGACATGTTAAGATGCGTTTCTCACCTTCCGGCAACTTGGAGGAGCCTTATGAGTTCGCCCAGGAGGTGGTGGGCGGCGCCGTTCCCAAGAACTACTTCCCTGCAGTGGAAAAGGGCATCCAGGATTCTGTGGCGAAGGGACCTCTTGCCGCATATCCCGTGGTGGGAGTGAAGGCGGTTCTGTACGATGGTTCCTACCATCCTGTAGACTCCTCTGAAATGGCCTTTAAGACCGCTGCATCCCAGGCCTTCAAGAAGGGCTTCATGGAAGCGGGTCCCATCCTGTTGGAGCCCATCGCTTCCCTGAAAGTAACTGTGCCGGATGCCTATACCGGCGATGTCATGGGCGATCTGAACAAGCGCAGGGGCAGAGTGCTGGGCATGAATCCCGCTCCCGGCGGAAAGCAGGTCATCGAGGCCGATATCCCTATGAGCGGTTTGTTCGGCTATTGCACGGATCTTCGTTCCATGACCGGCGGCCGGGGCGAGTATGCTTACACCTTTGCCCGTTATGAGCAGGCTCCCAGCGATGTGCAGGAGAAGGAAGTGGCTGCAAGGGCAGGCGAACTGAGCGGCTCGGACGACTAAGACTTCCTGGCAGCGCCCGGAAGATGATTCGGTGTGTGCCGATCGGGGAAGCAACGTGAGAAAGAAGTGAATCTTAAGCAGTATTGGAGTCAGGACGGTATGTCCTGCGGGGTTACGAGGCGCAGCCTGCGGGGGCGGGCTGTGCGGCAAAAAGGAAAGTCCGGAATCTTAAAGGGTTTCGGACTTTCCTTTTATCTCTCCAGGAGCAGAAACGCCATGTAGAGAGGGAGGGTGAGAAGTCTTTCGGATCTGCCCACATTGTAGTCCCCAAGCTTAATGGCTTTGCTGACATGGTATTTTTCAGGATGATTTAATATGGTTTTCGTGCTTTTGGTATTGCCTGTAGACGCCTTTACCTCTATCAGGGTGCATTCCCCCTGATATCTGATCACAAAGTCTACTTCCAGGCCGGAATCCTTATGGAAATAATACAGTTTTCGCCCCATTTTAGTAAAAATATCGGCGATCAGGTTTTCAAAAATCGCGCCTTTATATCCATAAAGCTTTCCCTGTAAAATATCAAATTGTGTTCCATCCTCCAGCATGCTTACAAATAGCCCGCAGTCACACATATATACTTTAAAAACATCCTCTTCGGCATTCCCGTCCAGAGGCAGTTCTGTGATAGAAAGGTTATGGCATTTTGAAATGATACCGGCGTCTTCGATCCATTGGAGGCTGCCGGTATATTTGGAAGCAGCAGCTCCTTTTTTTACGACTGCATATTGAAATTTTTTATTTTCTTTGCTCAGCTGCCTGGGAATGGACAGAAAGCATTCCCTGATCCTGGGTTTATCCTTTTTTTCTGCATATTTTATCATATCGTCCTCATAAGAACGGACAATATCCCTTTGCAGGCGCAGCACCTCATCCATCTGTCTGCTGTCGATGAAATGCTGTACCACGTCGGGCATACCCCCTACAACGATATATTGAAGCAATAGCTGCCTCATTTTGTTATGAAGGGCTGTCGGTACCGGAGCCTCTTCCTTGAGACATTTTTTTAATAATTCGATCACGGGTTCCGAGATGCCGTTTGCCCATAAAAACTCTTCAAAATCCAGCGGATACATGTCAATGACAGTTTCCGATCCCACAGGAATGGATTTGGGTTCCTTCCCGTAGCCCTTTACGCCCAATAAGGAACCTGTGCCGATCACATCAAAACGTCCGTCAAGATGAAAAAATTTAAGGGCTGTCCTTGCCTCGGGGCAATCCTGGATCTCATCCAGAACTAATATTGTTTGATTGGCTTCGAAAACCGCCGCGCTGCCAAGCAGTGCGGACACCATCATGATAATATGGTCAATTTCCAAAGAATCTGCAAAGGCAGCAGCAAAATCCGGATTTTCATAAAAATTAAGATATACCACGTTTTTATAATTTTTCCTGGCAAACTCCAGCACTGAAAAGGTCTTCCCGCATTGCCGGCAGCCTTTCACGATCAGGGGTTTATGGTTTTCCGCCTTTTTCCAGTCAATAAATGCCTGCTCAATTTTCCGCTTCAACATGGTTTTGCCCTCCGTATCTTTAGTTTACAGTATTTGAACAACTTTTTCAAGGGAGTTTTATTGCATATTTGCAACTTTTTTAAGGGAGTTTTATTATGCATTGATAACTTTTTCAAGGGAGTTTTGACACAAATCGACAACTTTTTCAAAGGACTTCATAAAATGGTGTTTTGGAGGGAGGCAGCGGGTTTTCCCACAGCAAATCCCTGCTGATATCTGTGACAAATTCCTGCTGGTACCCAGTGGCAGATCCCTGCTGACCCAGCGGCAAATCCGTACTAAAATATCCTTGACAGACCGCATGAAAGTGTATAAAATAATTATCAGTTTTTATGAGAGCAGGTCCTTTCGTCTCTGCAGCGGAAGGATTTTGTTGTTTTAGCAGGCGACAGATAGGGGACGCCGTCTGAATGGAAGATGAATCAAAAATCGCCTGCGGTCTGGAAAAAGGAGGAAATGAAAATGGCAGTACCATATAACCATAAGGAAGTGGAGCAGAAGTGGCAGGTTGTGTGGGATCGGGAGAAGGCCTTCGCTACTTCAGAGGATCACAGCAAGCCCAAGTATTATGCATTGGTGGAGTTTCCCTATCCTTCGGGACAGGGGCTTCATGTAGGGCATCCGAGACCCTATACCGCTTTGGACATCGTTGCGAGAAAGCGGAGGATGCAGGGCTATAACGTGCTGTATCCCATGGGCTGGGACGCTTTCGGGCTTCCCACCGAGAATTACGCCATCAAGAATCACATCCATCCCAGGATCGTGACGAAGAACAATGTACAGCGCTTTAAGAATCAGCTGCATTCCCTGGGCTATTCCTTTGACTGGGACAGGGAGATCAACACTACGGATCCCAATTATTATAAATGGACCCAGTGGATCTTTTTAAAGCTGTTTAAGGCGGGACTGGCTTATAAGGCGGAAATGCCCATCAACTGGTGTACCTCCTGTAAGGTGGGTCTGGCCAATGAGGAAGTGGTGAACGGCGTCTGCGAGCGCTGCGGCTCCGAAGTGGTGCGGAAGGTGAAGAGCCAGTGGATGTTGAAGATCACGGAATATGCGGATCAGCTGATCCGCGACCTGGATACCGTGGATTATGTGGAGCGGGTAAAGGTGTCCCAGAAGAACTGGATCGGCAAGTCCCAGGGAGCCGAGGTGGATTTTGTCCTCACGGGCAAGGAGGATAAGCTGCGGATCTATACCACCAGGCCGGATACCCTTTTCGGCGCCACTTATATGGTGGTGAGCCCGGAGCATCCCATGATCGATAAATACCAGTCGGAGATCAAAAACTGGGAGGATGTGGTGGCTTATCGGGAGATGGCTGCCAGAAAGTCCGATTTTGAGCGCACGGAGCTTGCCAAGGAGAAGACCGGCGTGATGATCGACGGCCTCACCGCCACCAATCCGGTGAACGGCACAGAGATTCCCATCTGGATCTCCGATTATGTGCTGATGACCTATGGAACCGGCGCCATTATGGCAGTGCCTGCCCATGACGAGAGGGACTGGGAATTCGCCAAGAAGTTCAATATGCCTATTATCGAGGTGGTGGCGGGAAGCCCGGTGAGCGTTCAGGATGCGGTGTACACCGACGTTGCCACAGGAACCCTGGTGAACTCACAGTTTTTAGACGGTCTGTCTGTGGCGGATGCCAAGGAGCGGATCATGGACTGGCTGGAGGAGAAGGGTATCGGAACAAGAAAGACGAATTTCAAGCTCCGTGACTGGGTATTTTCCAGACAGCGTTACTGGGGCGAGCCGATTCCCATCGTATTCTGTGAAAAATGCGGATATGTGCCCCTGGACGAGAGTGAGCTGCCCTTAGAGCTTCCTGAAGTGGAGAGTTACATGCCTACGGATAACGGAGAGTCGCCCCTGGCAGCCATGACCGATTGGGTCAATACCACCTGTCCTCATTGCGGCGGCCCCGCTAAGAGGGAGACGGATACCATGCCCCAGTGGGCAGGTTCCTCCTGGTATTTCCTGCGCTATACGGATCCCAACAATACGGAGGCCCTTGCCAGCAAAGAGGCCCTGGAATACTGGATGCCTGTGGACTGGTATAACGGCGGCATGGAGCACACCACCCTGCATCTGTTATATTCCAGGTTCTGGCATAAGTTCCTTTATGACCAGAAGGTGGTGCCCTGCCCGGAGCCTTATCAGAAGCGTACCAGCCATGGCATGATCCTGGGCTCCAACGGCGAGAAGATGTCCAAGTCCAGAGGCAATGTGGTGAATCCGGACGATATCGTGAACGATTACGGCGCGGATACCTTAAGGACCTATGAAATGTTCATCGGCGCCTTTGACTTAAGCGCAGCCTGGTCCGATGACGGGGTGAAGGGCTGCCGCAGATTTTTAGAGAGGGTCTGGAAGCTGCAGGATATCCTGGCAGACGGGGAGGGCTACAGCCCTGACCTGGAGACCAAGATGCACCAGACCATCAAGAAGGTGAGCAGCGATTTTGAAAATCTGAAATATAACACCGCCATCGCCGCCATGATGGCCCTGATCAACGAGTTTTATAAGAAGAATGCCGTTACCAGGGGAGAGTACCGCACCCTCTTAACCCTGTTGAACCCTGTGGCGCCTCATATCACGGAGGAACTTTGGGAGACCTGCGGCTTCGAAGGCAGGATATACCAGACTTCCTGGCCGGAGTACGATGAGGCCAAGACCGTGGAGAATACCGTGGAGATCGCGGTACAGGTAAACGGCAAGGTGCGTACCACCCTGAGCATCCAGAAGGATGAGGAGAAGTCCCTTGTCATTGAGAAGGCGAAGGAAGCCCTGGGAGACAAGCTCACCGGCAATATCGTCAAGGAGATCTATGTTCCCGGCAGGCTGGTGAACATCGTGGCGAAGTAACTGCAGTTGCCGCGGATGGTGCCGTAAGATAAGCAGTATAATATGTTTTACGATAGGAAACCGCCCTGGCACTGGAATGTCAGGGCGGTTGTTATATCCCCAGGAAGCTCGATCTGTGGAGATGCGCTGTGAAGCATGGCATCCTCTGTGGGATTGCCGGCAGAGAGTATTATTATTTTCCCTGTGTCTGGTTCTGGGCCTGGTTATGCGCCTGTTTTTGCGCTTGGTTCTGTGTCTGCTTCTGATTCTGTTTCTGGTTCTGCGCCAGGATCCTGTCGATCTGCTTCAGCTCTTCCTGGGTGCTGTACTTGCGGATGGCGTTTATGGCAGCGTTGATTTCCTGTGGGGTAAAGGAAAGGTGCTCCAGCTTTGCCCTGCGCATCATAGGCACGATGTACGCCAGCATTTCCTTCTGGCTGCGCCCGTGTCCCCGTCCTTCTGTAAAAAGCCTGCTTAAAAAATCGAGTTTTTTCGGATCGATGGATTTCACCAGTTCGTCGTCCATCCAGGCAGGGTGTGCATAATCTTCCATCTTAGTTTTTTCCTCCATTGGATTTTATTCTGTTTAAAGCTATTTCCTTCAAATGCCTGTCTTTCGGACTGGCTATGTTGTATGACTGTCATCGCTGCTAGAAGAAGAACACCTCTCTGCTTCGGAAATTTCAGAGGGAGTATTCATGGCCTGGAAGAGGTTCAGCATTTGCATGATATTGGAAATGCTGCCATCCATTCCTGTACCTGCCATGCCGGCTCCATGGCCGGAACAAGAGCCTGTATCATGGCCGGAACCAGAACCTGTATTTTCATCGGCGCCAAGGCCTGTGTCTGCAGAATCTGCGTCTGAAGAAATAAAATCAGGCGTTTCCTGGTCCCCGGCGCCCTGTGGAAACAGTTCCTGCATCATCGCCATCATCTCCATCATTTCTTTATATTGTTCAAAGGTCTGGAGCATATTGCGCAGGCTGGACAGGCTGTTTCTTTCGGATACGGTACAAAAGGGAAGCAGAGTTTCGCAAAGCTCGCCGGGACCGGCGGAGGAATGGGGAAGAGCGGAAGCGGTATTCTCCGGATGATTTTTGAAAAGAGTCATGGTGTGCCGCAGTTCCAGGTACTTAATGCAGACCGCCAGATTTCCCTGCAGGGGACGGTTCAGGCAGGGCAGAAGGATTTTTAGCTTTTGGATCTGATTGTTGGTAAAAAGAGAGTCAAAAGAAGCGATCCAATCCTGTCCACTCATAAATCCTGCCCCTTCCCGCCGGTATCTCAATTTATCCTATGTATTTTCCCATTGATGTAGAACCGATGCTTTCTGTTTCCACTGCCGGATACTTTTTTACGTGTGCTTTCATAAGGTATGATGGCGGATGGTTGTTTGCTCTCGGTATTATCCTGTAAAGGGGTGCGGAATGTCAGCGGAGTCTTGTGAATGAGAAGACAGGCCCTTGCGGACCTGTCTTCTGTAGGAGCACATATGGCAGTTTAAGCTCAGCAGCCGCATCCGCAGCCATTGCTGGCGGGGGTGTAGCCGTTGTTGCCGCATCCGCTGCCGCTGCCGCCGCAGATGCTGGACAGAATGAGCAGCCAGATGATCCATTCGCAGCAGCTGTTTCCGTCATTGCCGCAGCCATTGCCGCTAAGCAGGCTGATGCCGTTGCTGCCGCAGCCATTGCCGCCGCAGAAGAGGAGCAGAAGGATCAGCCAGATACAGTTATTGCCCCCGAAGAGGCCGCTGGTATTGCTGGTGCCGTTGCCGCAGGAATTATTGCAGCCGCAGTTTGTAGCAGTCAAATCACTCATGATGATTGCCTCCAGATTTTATTTATGGTCTATTGTATGCGGGACGGCATGTCAATGTTTACAGGGAAATGAGATCCTGTTTTTTCAGGAAGGCCGGAAAGGAAATCGGGAAAGGCGGGGGAGAAAGCGCTGCAGGATCCCTGATGGAACAGAAAGGCGGGAAAAGGCATAAAATAGTAGGGAAGGAAATCTCTTTAGGGTGATGGAAATGCAGAGGGTACGGGCGCAGGTGGGGAACGAATGGAAGGAATGGGAGGACTGGATGGGAAACTCCGTTACGGTTGCTGTCCTGGACACAGGAATAGGCAGACATCCGGATCTTCAGGACAGAGCGGTATGTTTCCGGGATTTTGTTCACCATAGGAACCTGCCCTATGATGATAACGGTCATGGAACCCATATCTGCGGCATTTTGTGCGGGAGCGGCGTGGTGTCAAACGGAAGGTATGCCGGCATGGCGCCCAACAGCCGGCTGGTCATAGGCAAAGTCCTGGATGAAAAAGGGGACGGGATCACTCTGCATATGCTGGAGGGTATGGAGTGGGTGCTGGAAAACAAGAATAATTATCATATCCGTATTTTGAATATTTCGGTAGGCATCGGGAGCCTGAAGGAGCCTGCCAAGGAACAGGCCCTGAAAGAGATGGTGGAAACCCTTTGGGAAAACGGGATCGTGGTGGTCTGCGCGGCGGGGAATAAAGGTCCTGCCGATGATTCCATTTCTTCCGTAGGAGGAAGCGGGCGGGTGATCACAGTCGGCTGTCATGACGGTATTTACAGTAAAAATAATCCCAGAAGCTGTGAAAACTACTCAGGAAGGGGCGCCCTCTTATCCCCGGTGCGCAAGCCCGATATCGTGGCTCCGGGAACGGATATCATATCCTGTAACGTGGATATTCAGAAACAGTACGGCCGCATCCTGAATCCGTATGTGGCCAAAAGCGGCACATCCATGGCGACTCCGGTGGTTTCTGGGGGAATCGCCCTGCTCCTTCAGAAGTATCCGGATCTGGACAATGAAACGGTGAAGCATCGTCTGACCTATACTGCTACGGATCTGGGGGAGCCCTGGAACAAGCAGGGATGGGGCATGATGAATGTAAGAAAAATGCTGGAAAAGTATTGACAGAATTGTTTCTGTTGTATACAATGATACGAGGCGCCGGACGGAACAGGCAATGCGGACAGGACGGTGCAGTGCGAGAAGAACAGAAAAGAGGATTTCCATGAGAGAAGAGATTGAATTTGCCAACAGACCGGTATCCATGAACCATAAGAATAATCTTCTGGAGATCGAGGAGCATATGTACATCCTGGACGATGTAAAAAAGCCCAATGTGTTCCGAAATATGTTCCCCTACTCTGAGATTCCCAAGATACCTTTTAATGACAGGATCGTGCCCCATAATATGCCCCAGAATATCTGGATCACGGACACCACCTTTCGGGACGGACAGCAGTCCAGGGCTCCCTACACCACGGAGCAGATCGTGACCATCTATGACTATCTCCACAGGCTGGGAGGACCCAACGGCATGATCCGTGCCAGCGAATTTTTCCTGTACAGCAAGAAGGACAGGGATGCGGTCTACAAATGTATGGAGCGGGGATATCAGTATCCGGAGGTCACCAGCTGGATCCGTGCCAGCAAAGAGGACTTTAAGCTGGTGCGGGAGATCGGCATGAAGGAGACCGGCATCCTGGTGAGCTGTTCGGATTACCATATTTTCATGAAGCTGAAAATGACCAGAAGGCAGGCCATGGACCACTATCTCAGCGTCATCAGGGAATGCCTGGAGGAAGGGATCAGCCCCAGGTGTCATCTGGAGGATATCACCAGGGCGGATATTTACGGATATGTGGTGCCCTTCTGCATGGAGCTGATGAAGCTGATGGAAGAATACAAGATCCCCATCAAGGTCAGAGCCTGCGATACCATGGGCTATGGCGTGAACTATCCCGGCGCCGTGATCCCCAGAAGCGTGCCCGGCATCATTTACGCCCTTCATACCCATGCCGGCGTTCCCCATGAGCTTTTGGAATGGCACGGGCACAACGATTTTTATAAGGCCGTGAGCAATTCCACCACAGCCTGGCTCTATGGCTGCTCCGGCGTGAATACCTCCCTGTTTGGCATCGGGGAGCGTACCGGCAACACCCCTTTGGAGGCCATGGTGTTTGAATACGCCCAGCTGAAGGGGGACTTAAACGGCATGGAGACCACCGTGATCACGGAGCTCGCGGAATATTATGAAAAAGAGATCGGTTATGAGATCCCGCCCAGGACTCCTTTTGTAGGCAAGAACTTCAATGTGACCAGGGCCGGCATTCATGCGGACGGGCTGTTAAAAAATGAGGAAATTTATAACATTTTCGACACGGAAAAGTTTTTAAACAGGCCGGTGCTGTGCGCTATTTCCAACACCTCAGGCCTTGCCGGGATCGCCCACTGGCTCAACACCTATTTTAAATTGAAGGGAGACAGGCAGGTGGATAAGAACTCGGAGCTCGTGAAGGAAATGAAGAAATGGGTGGATGAGGAATATGCCGGCGGCCGCGTTACGGTGCTGACGGATGAGGAAATCCTTGCCTGTTTAAACAGGGTCTGCGACCAGCTGGGCGTGACGCTTGGATGAAGGGGATGAGGACTTTTTGAAACATCACATCATTAAGATGCATGGGTATGTTGGATTGGAGTGAGGGAAATGGCGAATTATGATGTAAAAAAAGAGGTTACGGATAAATATTCCCTGAGGGGAAGGGTGTTCCATAAGCTGAGAGAGGATATCCTGAACGGAAAGTATCAGGAATACGAAGAGCTGAAGGAGGTTGCCATCGGGGAAGAAATGGGAGTGAGCCGTACTCCGGTGCGGGAGGCCTTCCGTCAGCTGGAGCTGGAAGGGCTGATCCAGATCATTCCCAATAAAGGAGCTTATGTGACGGGGATCACGGAGAAGGATGTGAAGGACATTTATATGATCCGCTCCCTGTTAGAGGGGCTTTGCGCCAGGTGGGCCACTGCCAATATTACGAAAGAGCAGATGGAGGAAATGGAGGAAAACGTATACCTTGCCCGTTTCCATGCCGAAAAGGGGCATCTGGAGCAGATGGCGGAGCTGGACAACCGCTTCCATGAGATCCTCTATGAGGCCTGTGACAGCAAGATCCTGGAGCACCAGCTCAAGGATTTTCACCAGTATGTGCTGCGGGTGCGCAGAAAGACCCTGTCGGATCCCAAGCGGGGCATTGAGTCCAACGAAGAGCACAGTCAGATCATGGAGGCCATCAAGGCCGGAGACGCGGACAAGGCGGAGCACCTTGCCAACCGCCATATCATCAACGCCTATGAAAATATGGTGAAAAACGGCCTGAAGGAGATCTACCGGAAGACGGAGGAGCAGGCGGCTGAAAACTAGGGGGAAGTCCCAGCGGAGTTCCCGGCGGCTGCGGATTGGAGGAAGCCCCTGGCCGGGGCCCGAATGGCTGCGGGCTGAAGGAAGTCCCGGCCGGGTTCCCGGCGGCTGTAGATTGAAGGAAGTCCCGGCCGGGTTCCCGGCGGCTGTAGATTGAAGGAAGTCCCGGCCGGGTTCCTGGCGGCTGTGGATTAAGCGGAAGAAAGAATCGAAAATAACAAAAAGCGCCCAGGCGCGGATGGAGGTTTTACATGGAAAAGATTAAAATGATCACTCCCATCGTGGAGATGGACGGGGATGAGATGACCAGGATCCTCTGGCAGATGATCAAGGATGAGCTGATCCTGCCTTATATCGACCTGAAAACAGAATACTACGATCTGGGTCTTGCCCATAGAAACGAAACCAACGATCAGGTGACGGTGGATTCTGCCAACGCTACTTTAAAATATGGGGTTGCGGTGAAATGCGCTACCATCACCCCCAACGCTGCCAGGGTAAAGGAATATAACCTGAAGGAAATGTGGAAGAGCCCCAATGGAACCATCCGCGCTATTCTGGACGGGACGGTTTTCCGGGCGCCCATCTTGGTGAAGGGGATCGTGCCCTACGTGAGCAACTGGACGAAGCCCATCACCATTGCCCGTCACGCTTATGGGGATGTGTACAAAAATGTGGAGATCAAGGTTCCGGGAGCGGGCAGGGCAGAGCTGGTGTTTACCGGGGAGGACGGCAGCGAGATCCGTCAGACCATACATAACTTTACGGGACCCGGCATCCTGCAGGGGATCCACAATACGGAAAAATCCATATCCAGCTTCGCCCGCGCCTGCTTTAACTATGCCGTGGACACGAAGCAGGATCTGTGGTTCGCCACCAAGGATACCATTTCCAAGCAGTATGACCATACCTTTAAGGATATTTTCCAGGAAATCTACGATGCGGAATATAAGGAGAAATTTGAGAAGCTGGGCATAGAATATTTCTATACCCTCATCGATGATGCGGTGGCACGGGTGATCCGTTCCGAAGGGGGCTTTATCTGGGCCTGTAAAAACTATGACGGGGACGTGATGTCGGATATGGTGGCCACCGCCTACGGCGACCTGTCCATGATGACCTCCGTTCTGGTATCTCCAAGCGGCGTCTATGAGTATGAGGCTGCCCACGGCACGGTGCAGCGCCATTACTACAAGCATCTGAAGGGGGAGGAAACCTCCACCAACTCCATCGCCACCATCTTTGCATGGACCGGCGCCCTGCGCAAGAGAGGAGAGCTGGACGGGATCGCAGAGCTCCAGACCTTTGCGGACAGGCTGGAAAGAGCCTGCATCAAGACAGTGGAGGACGGAAAGATGACGAAGAGCCTTTCCCTGATCTCCACCTGCGAGCATCCCGTGATCCTTAACAGCCTGGACTTCATCAAGGCCATCCGGGAAACCTTTGAATCCCTGGCATAGAGTACTAAGCCAGGGTCTCCCAGAGGGCGTACAGAGTCTCCAGTTCTGAGGAGATATCCGCCTGTTCCTTTGCCAGCTCCTGCAGCTTCGCAGCGTTTACCGCCACTTCCGGCAGGCTCATTTGCGCCTCTATGGAGGACTGACGTTCCTCCAGAGAGGCGATCTTATCCTCACATTTTTTCAGATCGTTTTCCCGTTTTCGGATCCTTGCCTGTTCCTCCTTCTGCGCCTTCCAGTCCAGTCTGGCTTCGCTTTCTGCAGGGGAAGCCTCCTTTGGAGTTTCTGCCGGCAGGACAGAGGCCATGACCGTATCGTGTTTTTCCAGATAATAGTCGTAGTTCCCGATATAATTCACAAAGGTATGGGCCGTGAGGTCCAGAATGCGGTGGGCGGTTTTATTGATAAAATAGCGGTCATGGGAAACATAAAGCACGGTTCCCTCATAGGCGTTTATGGCGTCCTCCAGGATTTCCTTGGACATGATGTCCAGATGGTTGGTGGGCTCGTCGAGAATGAGGAAATTGGCGCTGCTCAACATCAGTTTTGCCAGGGAAACCCGCCCCCTTTCGCCGCCGCTTAAATCTCCGATGCGCTTTAACACCTCTTCCCCTGTGAACAGGAAAGCGGCGAGGACATTGCGGATCTGAGTATTGGTCAGGGCAGGATAGTCGTCGGAAATTTCGTCGAACAGAGTCTTTTCGCTGTGAAGCACCTGTTGTTCCTGATCATAGTAGCCGATCTCCACGTTGGTTCCCAGGCGGAAATCTCCGCTGTCGGCAGGCAGCAGGCCGTTCAGGATCTTTAACAGGGTGGTTTTGCCGGTGCCGTTGTCCCCGATGACAGCCACATGTTCTCCGCGCCTGATCTCGAAATTCACATGTTCAAAAAGCTGAAGGGGACCAAAGGATTTCCCCAGTTCCCTTACAGCCAGCACATCATTGCCGCTTACCCTGCTTGGGGTGAGCTTCAGCTTCATGTCGGTGCGCGCCTGGGTGGGCTTTTCGATCACTTCGATCTTTTCCAGCATTTTTTCCCGGCTTTCGGCCCGTTTAATGGATTTTTCCCGATTGAAGGAGCGCAGCTTCTCGATCACTTCCTCCTGGTGTCTGATCTCCTTCTGCTGATTTAAGTAAGCGCTCCATGCCGCAGCCCGCAGCTGTTCCTTTTTGGCGGCGTAGACGGAATAATTGCCCTGGAAGACAGAAGCCTTCGTCTGGTCCAGTTCAATGACCTTGGAGGCGATCTTGTCCAGGAAATATCGGTCGTGGGAGACGATGAGCACGGCTCCCTTATAATTGAGCAGATAGGTTTCCAGCCAGGCGATGGAGCTCATATCCAGGTGGTTGGTGGGCTCGTCCAGAATGATGAGATCTGGCTTCTGCAGCAGAAGCTTCCCCAGGGCGACCCGGGTCTTCTGCCCGCCGGAGAGGGTGGAAACGGATTTGTCAAATTCCTCCTCCGCAAAGCCCAGTCCCTTTAACACGCCTGTGAGCTCGCTTTTGTAGGAATAGCCGTCCCCTGTTTCAAAAGCGTGGGTGAGGGAGGCGTACTGCTTCATCAGCTTCTCCAGGTCTGATTCCCGGACGTGCTTCATTTCTTCTTCGCACCGGCGCATTTTCTCTTCCAGATCCACCAGGTCCTGTTTCACGGACAAAAGCTCCTGATAGATGGTGTTGCCGGTATCCACCGCTTCATTTTGCGCCAGATATCCCAGGGTCTTATCCTTTGCCAGGATCACCAGCCCTTCGTCGGCGGTCATCTGCCCCACAATGATCTTAAGCAGGGTGGTCTTCCCCGCTCCGTTGATGCCCACCAGGGCGGCTTTTTCGTAATCTTCTATGTGAAAGGATACGTTTTCCAGTACCTTTACCTCTGCAAATGCCTTACATATATTCTGACAGGAAAGTATCATGATAATCTCCATTCCCCTTAAGGACGGCAGTTTTCGTGCCCGGAAATCCGGAGCACCTTTATTTTACCAGAGCGGGGAGCGGTTGGCAAGAAAATTTAATTGACTTAGAAAGGGCAATTGGATATAATACTATTGTTGTGGTTCTTTCGGTGGAATGCAGTTTGCGTTCAGTTTTTTTTCAGGAGGTTATCTCATGGAGGACAGAGGGATATCACAGGCTGTCATCGGCAGGCTGCCCCGATATTTTCGTTACCTCGGGGAGTTAAAGGATACAGGGGTGGAGCGGATTTCCTCCCAGGAGCTCAGTGAGCTGATGAAGGTAACTGCTTCCCAGATCAGGCAGGATCTGAATAATTTCGGAGGTTTCGGGCAGCAGGGATACGGGTACAACGTGGAATATCTCTACCGGGAGATCGGGAAGATCCTGGGTCTGGATCAGAAGCATCACTTTATCATCATCGGTGCAGGCAATCTGGGGCGCGCCCTTGGCAATTATACGAATTTTGAAAAAAGAGGTTTTATTTTCAGCGGAATGTTCGACCAGAATCCAAAATTGATAGGGATGAAGGTAAGAAATATCAGTGTACAGCCTATGGAGAACATGGAGCGGTTCATCAGGGAAAACGATATCGATATCGCGGTGCTGGCCATACCGAAAAACGGCGCGGAGGAAGTGGCGCAGAAACTGGTGCGCAATGGGATCAAGGCGATCTGGAATTTCGCCCATGTGGATCTGAACGTACCAAAGGATATCCAGGTGGAAAATGTACATTTATCTGACAGTCTGATGAAGCTGTCTTACAATATCAGCCGTTATCAACAGGAGAATGGGTAACATTCGGCAGGGGGTTCCTGAAAGGCAGAGACGGAAGGTCCCCAGGATAAGCAAAATGGAACATGGGTTGGGAGGGCTGTTGCAGAGGCAGTCCTTTTCTTTCGCATTTTCCCGGCAGTAATATTGGCAGGTCGGTTCTGTCAGCCTGTCGAAGGAACCAATATCCCCTGACAGGAGGAGAAAGACGAGGGAATCATATGGAATATCT
>CANQBS010000052.1 GCA_947589075.1 uncultured Acetatifactor sp. | reverse complement strand
ATAAGCTTGCGGTCCGTTTTAAGCAGTATCTGAACAGAGGCTTCTATTCCGCACGTTACCTGAAGATCAATGGGGAGCTTCCTTTTGAAGAGGCGGCTCAGATCAAATTTAATTATGCCCCCGACTGGCAGGTTTCCTATCTGGGGGATGAAAACGAAGATTATTATTTCTATTTGGAAGCAGGTACCAACACGATCTCTATGACCGCCACCCTGGGAGAGCTTGCCTCGGCCGTGGATCTGGTGAGCCAGAGCGTGACCAATCTGAACAATCTGTACCGCGAGCTGACTGCCGTGACAGGCACGGAACCGGACAGATACCGTGACTATCAGATCACTACCTACGTTCCGAATATGGTTAACGACTTAGAAGTAGAATATACAAGACTGAACGCAGTGGTGGGGCTCTTCGGCGAGACCATGAATTCCGCCAACAAGACCTCCGCTGTTGTGGATATGATGAACAGCATGGTCAAGCTCATCAAGAGAGCGGACGATGTGGCGGAATACCTGACGGAATTCAACGATAAGCTTTCCGCCCTGGGCGAATGGGTCAGCAGTATCAACAACCTGCCCCTGGAGCTGGATTATCTGGTGGTGACCGGAGAAGGCTATGAGCTGCCGGCAGCCAACGGAGGATTCTTCGCCAACCTTGCACATACCTGGAACGCCTTTATCGGTTCCTATACCAACGACTTCAAGGTACATAACGGCGGAAACAGCGGTGAAAAGAAGAAGCAGCTGGATGTATGGGTAACGGTAGATGTGAGAAGCCAGTATGACATCATCCAGAAGATGTGCAACGCCGCTTTCGCGGACAGCGATTTTGAAGTGAACTTAAGCATGGTTCAGGGCGATACCGTTCTTCCTGCTACCGTAGCGGGAGAAGGACCTGATGTGGTCCTGCAGTCCAGCTACAGCCAGCCCACCAATTTCGCTTACAGAAACGCAGCCTATGACCTGACCCAGTTCAGCGATTTTGAAGAAGTATTTGCCCGCTTCCCCGAGGGAGTCAGACCTTTCTTAGAGTATGAGGGCGGCGTTTACGGCCTGCCTGACCAGCTGACCTTCCCTGTGCTGATCTATCGTACCGATATCCTGGGGAACATGGGACTTGAAGTACCCGAGACCTGGGATGACCTGATCTCCATGATCCCTTATCTGGAAGCGGAGAATATGGACGTATATCTGGCCAGCAACGATTACACCACCCTTGGAGGAGGCACCAGCTCCACCACGGTGCCTGTGAACAGTATTTTCCTGTCCATGCTGTACCAGAACGGATATGAACTGTATTCTGACGATCATACCAGCACTTTGATGGATCAGATCGATCAGATGGAAGTATTTAAGGAATGGACCGAGTATTATACCAATCAGGGACTGGAATATTCCGTGAACCTGACCACCAGGTTCCGTACCGGTGAGATCCCTCTTATGGTAGTGGATTACACCAACGTGAATACCTTCATGGTATCCGCACCGGAAGTGGCCGGCAAGTGGTCTATCGCCAAGATGCCCGGCACCGTAAGGGCTGACGGCAGCGTGGATCATTCCGCGGTAGCCATGATCGGAAGCTGCTTTATCGTTTCCTCCACAGTGGCGAAGGACGGTATGGCTGACGACGCATGGGAGTTCTTAAAGTGGTGGACCGACGCGGATACTCAGGTTACCTATTCCACGGAGATGAAGGCAGAGAACGGCGAATCCGCCGAACTCCCGGTAGCCAATGTGGAAGCCATCAGAAACGGCGGCTTAAGATCCGAGTTTAAGGAAGTGGTATTGTCCCTGCTGGATGACCTGAAGGCCGAGCCCCAGGTTCCCGGCGGATATATTACCGGACGTACCATCCGCAATGCATTTATCTCTGTTGTAACTACCAACGTTGATCCGGTAGACACCCTGTATATCGAGCTGGATGCCATCAATACCGAGATCACCAACAAGCGAAGAGAATTCGGCTTGACAACGGCGCAATAGGAGGGGCGGACATGGCGAAAACGAAATATCAGATTTCTTTTAAAAGAAGAGTCCAGCTGACTCTCCGTGACATGAAGAGGAGTATTCCGCTGTATATCATGATCGCTCCCTTCATGATCCTGTTTGCCGTATTTGTAGTATACCCCGTGTTGAAGGCCATGTGGTACAGCTTCACGGATTACAACGTTCTGGAAGCGGCGAATTTCATAGCTCTTGAGAACTATAGAAAGCTGTTTTTGGACGACAGTATTTTTATCACTGCCATTAAGAACACCTTTATCATCGCAGTACTGGTGGGTCCCGGCGGATATATCCTTTCCTATCTGCTGGCCTGGATGATCAACGAGCTTCCCCATACCATCGGCAGCGTGCTGACGGTTATCTTCTACGCGCCCAGTATGGCAGGTTCCGCGGTTATCGCAGTATTTACCCTGATCTTTTCCAACGACAGCAACGGTTATCTGAACGCGGCCCTGCGCAATCTGGGGATCACCCAGGATGCCATCCTCTGGCTGTCCGATGAGAAATACGTAATCGTTGTCGTGATCTTAGCTTCCCTGTGGATGAGCATGGGTGTCGGTTTCCTGTCCTTCGTAGCAGGTATTAAGGGCGTGGATGAAGCCCAGTACGAGGCAGGTTCCATTGATGGTATCCGTAACCGTTGGCAGGAATTGTGGTATATCACACTTCCGAATATGAAGCCGCAGCTGATGTTCGGCGCGGTCATGACCATCACCAGTTCCCTGTCCGTCGGCGACGTGGGCAACAGCCTGATCGGTTTCCCCAGCCCGAACTACGCCTCCCATACGATCGTGAACCACTTAAACGACTATGGTTCCATCCGTATGGAGATGGGTTATGCGTCTGCGATCGCAGTAGTCCTGTTCTTCCTGATGATCTTCGCGAACATGATAATCCAGAAGCTGCTTCGTAAAGTTGGAACGTAATAGGAGGAAGAGTGAATATGGGAACGATTCGTAATTTATATCAGAAATATTTACAGCGTAAAAAGTCCAAGGACTATACTCCTTTTGTAAAAAAGTCCCAAAGAAGCTTCTGGGGCAACGTGATCCTGGGACTGTTCCTCTTGTTCATGGCAGTTGTGTTCTTTTTCCCGGTCATTTACATGATCAGCAACTCACTGAAGCCGATGAACGAAATGTTTATCTTCCCTCCCAGGATATTGGTATCCAACCCTACGATGGATAACTACCGCGATTTTGTAAACGTGCTGGCCAACACTGTGGTGCCTGTTACCAGGTCCCTGTTTAACTCGGCTTTTGTCGTGATCATCGGATCCATAGGCCATATCGTGATCGCATCCCTTTGTGCGTATCCCCTGGCCAAGTATCGGTTCCCCGGGTCGAATTTCTTCAATCAGCTGATTGTGTATTCCCTGATGTTTAACGGAACCGTTACAATGATCCCCAACTTCCTGACAATCGCCGGCCTGGGAATGCTGGACACTCAGTGGGCGATCATTATTCCCGGATTTGCTTCTACCCTGGGCCTGTACCTGATGAAGAACTTCATGGAGCAGATTCCGGACAGCCTGATGGAGGCGGCGCAGATCGACGGCGCCGGCTATGTCAGAATTCATTTTACCATTGTGATGCCGGTTGTAAAGCCTGCTTTGGTAACCGCATTCATCCTGGTGTTCCAGAGCTTCTGGACCAATACGGGTGACAGATTCATCTATACTGAGGCCAACAAGGGCTTTGCATATGTGGTTCAGCAGCTGGCAAGCGGCAGGATCAGCGGTGTCGGTACCTCCTATGCAGGTATTTCCTCCGCATCCGCAGTTATCATGTTTGCAGTTCCGCTGATCGTGTTCCTGATCATGCAGAACAACGTGGTATCTACCATGGCAACATCCGGTATGAAAGAATAAGAGGTGGCGTATGCAAAAATCAAACAAGATTTGGAGTAGGTGTATTCAAACGCTTGCTCTTGTAATATGTGCCATCCTTGGATTTGGCACGGTATCCCATGCAGCGGAATCCTATTCATATGACATTTGGAACAATGTAACTGCAGCGCCGGCTGCTTATGAACTGGAGCAGACCATATATGCCAGGGATCTGGGACTGGACAATATGTCCACAGTTTCGGACGTGTTTTATCGGAACAATAAGATCTATGTTGCTCTGAACGGCTATATTGTCATCGCTGACAGGGAATTTGAAAATGTTGAGTATATTACAGAATATACCAGAGAAGATGGCACCCAGAGTACCATCACCGCTCCTACCGGCATTTATGTCACAGAAGATGAGCATATTTATATCTGCGAAGCCAATAAGGGGGAGATCGTTGAGTTTGATGAAAACCACAAGTATGTAAGAGCTCTGGGAGATCCTCATCCCACAGGACTTGCGGTCGCCTATCAGCCGGAAAGACTGGTGGTGGATCATGTGGGGCGGATTTATGTATTGCTGAACAACTGTTATGAAGGTCTGGCAGAGCTGGATCCGGAAGGAAACTTCAACCGCTATATAGGCGCAACGGAGGTCAGATATAATGCCTGGGATCTGTTCTGGAGATCCGTTTCCTCCGAAGCTCAAAGATCGGCCAGCAGTCTGTGGCTTCCCACGACCTACAGCGACGTGGCGCTGGATCAGGATGGTTTTATCTTCGCCAGCATCAGCGGCGCCGGGGAAGATGAACCCGTGAGAAAGCTGAATTCTTCCGGAGAAAATGTGTTGGTCATGAGCGATTTTATCGAGTATCCCATGGGCGACTATGAAAACGGAGCTTCCATTTCCAACCTGACCAAAATCGCCGTGGCGGATGACGGAAGGTTTGCTATAATGGATGCAACCCGTTCCAGAATCTTCGTTTACAGCCCAGACGGATATTTCATGTATGAGCTGGCAGGCTCCGGCAACATGGACGGTCTGCTTCGTTCTCCGGTAGGCATGTGCTTCATGGACGATAAGATCCTGGTGACAGACGGCGTGTACCAGACAATTGAAATATTCGCACCCACCACCTACGGAAGCCTGATCAATTCCGCTTTGGAAGCACAGTCCCGGTATGATTATGAAACGGCGGCTTCCTATTGGACGCAGGTGCTGGATATCAACAGCAATTTCTATTATGCAAACCTGGGTCTGGGCAAATATCAGATGCGTACCGGCGAATATGAAGAGGCCATGGATAACTTCTATAAGGGCGCTGACAGGGCATATTATTCCAACGCCTATGACAGAGTATCCGGCGAATGGATGGACCAGCACTTTGGCACGATCCTGGGCATTGTGGCAGTTCTTATCGTTCTGTTCATTGCCTGGAAGATCTACCGCAAGTTCAGGCCCGCGCAGCCGAAGGATACCAAGCTGCGCAGATTCTGGGAGAAGACGAAATTCACCCTGTTCAAGTGGCCCGGCTATGTATTGTCCAGTCCTTTCAAGGCATTTGATGATGTAAAATATTATGAGGACGGTTCTTTGGGCTTCAGCATCGCAGTGATCATTCTTTTTGGCTGGATCAGCCTGATCAAATACCGTTACACAGGCTTCCTGGTGAGCTTTGTGGATATTGATCATGTGAATGTTCCTTTGATCGTGGGAAGCGCCATCCTGCCCTATGTGGCTTTCATTATCGGCAACTGGGCCGTGGGCGTGCTCCTTTCCGGCAAAGGTAAGATGGTGCATATTATCAAGGTGGTAGGCTATTCTCTTTATCCTGCATGCTGGCTGTACCTTGCGGGAACGATCCTGTCCAATTTCGTTACCGAGGATGAGGCGGCTCTGGTGAACGCGCTGTTCATATTCGGCATGGTGCTGTTCTTCTTCTATATGTTTGTCGGCACCATCATGGTTCATCAGTACACCTTTACCAAGAATGTGGCAACCCTGCTGCTTTCTGTGGTAGCAATCCTGATCATATGTTTTGTGGCAATGCTATTTGCGACACTTCTCGCACAGTTCCTGAATGATATTCTGGAAATCATTAGAGAAGTACGTACGCTGTTGCTGTAAGAAGGAGGCGAGGAATATGAGAAAACACAGCTTATTATTATGTGTCGTCATGACAGCTCTTTGCTTTACCCTTCTGGGCGGCTGCGGTTCATCAAAATCTGATTCTGACGAAAAGGAGCTTACTACCTACTGGCAGGATCAGCAGTATGATACGTCCCTTACCGGATCCGACTTTGTTGAAGTTGGAAAAGATGGTCAGATGCAGCTTTTGTTAAATCCTGCTTCCGGCACGATCCGCTGGCTGGATACAAAGACCGGTGCGTATCAGGACAGCAATATGAGCCAGAACGAGAGTATGGAGAGCTTAAGCGCCCGTCAGCAGTCTGATGTGAATGTGACATACTTTTCAGGCTCTGTAAAAGGCGATAGCCTGTACAATGTTTTGACTACCTGGGACTCTTATACCATGTGTGTGTCAAGAGAGCAGCTTCATTACCAGAAAATTGATAACGGCGTCCGCATTGTATATGAATTCGGCGATGATTCCATTACCTATAAGAATTTCCCGGAATATATTTCTGATGAACGTCTGCAGGAGCTGGTTCTGCAGTACCTGGATGAAAGTCAGAGGTACACCCTTGAAAACCGCTACTACACCCTGATGGCAGATGGCAGATGGTTCAGAGGATTCGGTGAAAATTCACAGCTGGGTCCCCTGGCTGCTCAGCAGGCATATGAGTTCTTCTATACGATCGGTCATTATACCAATGATGAACTGATGACAGATCTGGAAACCCTGGGAGCGGATTCCGATGATTATCCCAACAACCTGAGAATTTATGTTCCGGTGGAATACTATCTGGAAAACGGTTCTCTGGTCACCAGGGTGGATACCAGCATGATTGAGGAGAACGACAGAGTTCATCCCATCAGCCGTCTGGAGATCATGCCTTACTTCATGACTTCCGCTGCAGAGCTGGATCTGGAAGAGGGTTATATGTTCGTGCCCGATGGCAGCGGCGCCCTGATTTATCTGGACAGCCAGAAGTCTAAAGAGTATCGTTTTTCCTCTTCTTATTATGGAGGCGACAAGCTGAACGGCGCGACGGTTTACTCTCAGAGCGGCGATCTGAAGATGCCGGTATTCGGCATGAAGACATCCAACAGCACGATTTTCGGCGTGATCGAGGATGGCGCCGAGGTGGCTTCCCTGGACGCTTATGTAACCGGACAGGATACCACCGAGAATTTCTGTAAGATCAGAGTCGCTTTCGATATTCAGGCGCAGCAGCATCTGGATACGGGAGCATCCACCGGCTCCACCGGCGGCGGTTTCGAACTGTTCCGGGTATCCGATGATATTTATGATGAGGATATCATGGTTCGTTACTACTGGCTGGGGGAGGATGCCGACTATGTAGATATGGCGAATTGTTATGCGGATTATCTGGTAAGCAAGGGTCTTGCTTCCGAGGTTGTGGAAGAGGACGCTCCCTTCTATGTAGAACTGATGGGAAGCACGGATAAGACTCAGTTTTTCCTGGGCATCCCTTATGACGGCAAACAGACTCTGACCAGCTTTTCACAGGCACAGGAAATCCTGACAGATTTGAATGGTCAGGGGATCCGTAACATCAAGCTGATCTACAGCGGCATGGTCAACGGCGGCATGAACCAGAGATCCTTATCCTCCGGTGTGAAGCTTGCCAGCGGCCTGGGGGGCAGTTCTGACTGGAAGAAGCTGAAATCCTACGCGGATTCCATCGGCGCTCAGATTTTCCCCAGCCTGCAGCTGCAGACGGCCAACACCAAGAAAAATTTAAGCAACAGTGCAACTGCTCTGAATCTGCTGGATGAGAGGGCTCAGATCTTTGATTTTGATCCTGTGAAGCATGAAGCGGTGACGGATTCAGACTTCCCGCTTTACATCATTAACCCTCATTACCTGAGCAAATATCTGAACAATATTAAGAAGTCCTATACCAAGAAGATCGGTTTGGATACCATGGCATCTTCGGATCTGTATACTTTCATTCCGACCCATTATCAGGATGATCAGGTATCCCTTTCCACAGGGGAAGCGATGATGAGCGATGCTGTGGCGCAGATGACAGATGGAATGACATTAATGTTGTCCAATCCCATCGGCGATGCTTATGCATACAGCAATTACCTTACAGATATTCCGACCGAAGACAGCGGAATGAGAATCGTGGACGCCTCCATTCCCTTTATGGAGATCGTGCTGGACGGATATAAGACCTATTCGTCTGAGTCTCTGAACCTGGAAACCACCGACGTATATACGAATTTCATGAAGGTGCTGGAAGCCAACAGCGTTCCCAAGTTCACCTTTATCTATGCGGACAGCTCCAGCCTGGCTCAGACAGAGCAGGAAGATAATTTTGCAGTCGCATACAGCTATTGGAAGGACAGGATAGGCGAGTATTATAAAGAATATCAGGCCTTCTACCAGGCGGTAAAGGGTGCAAAAATTGAAGAGCATGAGCTGTTCGAGCGGGATGAGAATCTGCGTATTGTGACTTATTCCAATGGGGTTAAGGTATACTTTAACTACAGCGATCTGGATGAAACCATCGATGGAGTGAATGTGCCGGCCTTCAGCTATGTGATTCAGTAAAGGAGGTGCCAGAATGAAAAAAGAAAAGAATCAAGCAGGGAAGAAACGTCCTCGCTTTTCCTATAAAGCGATGGATTTTTCCAAAAAAACTGCGCTTTGGGGCATTATTTTCCTGCTGCCATGGCTATTCGGTTTTATCTTCTTCTTCTTAAGACCGTTGGTGGAAACAATTTGGTATTCCTTATGCGATCTTGAACTGGTGAATAACAGATATGTCGGAACCTTTAATGGTCTGGAAAACTTCAAATATGTTCTGACAGTGGATACCCATTATAACCAGATGCTGACAGAAGCCCTGATCAATATGGTGAAGGAAGTTCCCTTCCAGATCTTTGTGGCTTTGTTTATCGCCATCCTGTTAAATGGGGAATATAAAGGAAGAGGATTTTTCCGTGCCGTATTTGTAATTCCCATTATCCTGGCTACAGGCGTAGCGACCTTTGATCTGTCAGAAACCTCCCTGGCGGCACAGGCTTCCGAGTCCGTGTTCAAAATGGACTGGCTGACGGATCTGGTGGTAAATTCCGGTATTCCTCAGGAGTTGACCTCGCTGCTGACCACTTATGTAACCAGTATCTTTACTATAGTGACGACCTGTGGTGTGCAGGTACTGCTGTTCCTTTCCGGTCTGCAGGCCATTTCACCTTCTCTGTATGAGGTGGCGCAGATGGAAGGATGTACCGCATTTGAAACCTTCTGTAAGATCACACTGCCCATGGTATCTCCTACCATCCTGGTGTGTTTGGTTTACAGTATGGCTGAGTCCTTTGCAAATGCACAGGTATCCTATAACTCCACCACGACTATGGCTTTCTCCGCTTACATCCGGGATCAGCTGACTGCCGGCGGGCCTCAGTTCTGCGGCTACAGCGCAGCAATGAGTGCCATCTACCTGGTAGTTTCTCTGGCCGCGATCGGAATTGTTTGCGGCATCGTATCCAAGGGGGTGTTCTACTATGACTAAGCTGAGCAGAAAAGAAAGAATGCAAAAAGCAGAAGAAATGGCAGGCATTAGCTTTTGGGTCGACTTGAGAAAGGGCAGATTATCCAAGTACACGGTCCAGAAGAAGGTGAAGGGCGCGGTGATGATGTTTTTCCGCTACGCCATCCTGGCTTCTCTGGGTTTCCTGGTTATTACACCGATCTGGAAGCTGGTAAAGGATGCGCTGACAGCCCCGCTGGCCTTGACAGATAAGTCCAGTATCTGGATTCCAACGCAGATTTCTCCTCTGTTCATCCAGTTGACGTCATCCACCTTCATGCTGGACTACTGGAAGGCATTGGCTTATTCCCTGACCAACGCACTGATCCTGACCGTGCTGCAGGTGCTTTCCACCGGTCTGGCGGCATATTCCTTTGCCAGACTGAAATTCAAAGGAAGCAATCTCCTGTTCTTCGGCGTGATCCTGACCATCGTTGTGCCCAATGCTGCCATGACCTTTGCGCAGTATAACTCTTTCAGGAATTTCGATATCCTGGGGATCTTCGGCCTGTTTACCAACGGCCAGGGTCTGAACCTGCTGGATAAGCCGGCGGCTCTGTTCGTTCTGGCTGCCAGCGGCATGGGTATCAAGAGCGGTCTGTATATTTACTTTATGCGTCAGGCTATCAGAGGCCTTCCGATTTCCATTGAGGAAGCGGCTCATGTGGACGGCGCAGGGTTCCTGAGAACCTTCTTTACCATCGTGGTTCCCAGCATGTCCGGTTCTATCCTGACTGTGACGGTACTGAGCTTTTTGTGGAACTACACCGATACTTATTTTGTCAGTCTGCTGAATAAGAACAATCTCAATCTGGCGTATCATATCGGCGTACTGCAGGCCAATATCAGATGGGATATAGACGCGGCTGCCAAGAATAATCCGGACTGGATCAATGTGATCAACGCTTCCAATCCCTTCGTGCAGAATGCGGCAATGTCCGCCTGCGCCCTGCTGACCGTACTGCCTCTGATCATCATGTACTGCTTCGTTCAGAAGCGTTTCGTACAGGGTGTTGCCAGAAGTGGTCTTGGCGGAGATTGATGTCTTCGGTTCCGTCATTTTAAAGTATCAAAATCTTGTCATACAAGGCGATGTCGGGAGCGATATCCCGGCATCGCCCTATTTTTCAAAAACATAAAGGAAATGGAAAAGATGAGCAAAATAATAGGTAAACCCCTACCGGGAATGCCCTGGCAGGACAGGCCGGAGGGCTGTGAAAAGCCTGTTTGGCGTTATTCGGAAAATCCCATCATTGGCAGACATGACATCCCTATAGCAAACAGCATTTTTAACAGCGCGGTGGTGCCTTTCGGCGACGGCTATGCAGGGGTGTTCCGTTGTGACAGCTTGTCTGTGAGTATGGATATATTTGCCGGCTTCAGTAAGGACGCCGTGCATTGGAATATTAATCATGAGCCTATCACCTTTATCGGGGAGGACCCGGAGGTGACAAAGCGGGAATACCGTTACGATCCCAGGGTAACCTGGATCGAAGATCGGTATTATATCACATGGTGCAACGGCTATCATGGACCCACCATCGGGGTGGCCTATACCTTTGACTTCCAGAAGTTTTACCAGCTGGAAAACGCCTTCCTTCCTTATAACAGGAACGGCGTGCTGTTCCCCCGTAAGGTCGGCGGCAGGTACATGATGCTTTCAAGGCCCAGCGATACGGGGCATACGCCCTTTGGGGATATTTATCTGAGCCAGAGCCCGGATATGGAATTCTGGGGACATCACAGGTTCGTGATGGGAACGATTCCCGGAGACCTGTCTGCATGGCAGTCCATGAAGATCGGTCCGGGTCCCTGTCCCATTGAGACGGATGAGGGCTGGCTTTTGATCTATCACGGAGTGCTTCGGACCTGCAGCGGTTATGTGTACCGGATGGGATGCGCGCTGTTGGATCTGGAGGAGCCCTGGAAAGTGAAGCTGCGTTCCCGGATGTATATTCTGGCGCCTGAGATGCTCTATGAGCAGACCGGGGATGTGCCGAATGTGGTGTTCCCCTGTGCGGCCCTTGCGGACGCGGAAACGGGCAGGATCGCCATCTATTACGGCTGTGCGGATACGGTGACGGGTCTTGCCTTCACCACGGCGGATCTGCTGCTTGACTGGATGAAAAAGTATCCGCTGGAAAATGAAATGATCTGACCTGGGGCAGGAAACGCTGAAAGAGGCAAAAAGGCTTCAGGGAAAACAGGAGATTTGCCCGAAGCCCCGGCTCAGAAGGAAGCCGGGGCTGAGGGCAGCTTTTGCTTATAAGGAGCGGTTATGGATCGATTCAAATTTCCGGGTAAGACGGATGGAAAAAAGACGGATGGAAAAAGGAATAGAAGGCTGGAAAGGCTCCTGCCCCGTATTTTTACGGGAGCTCTGCTGTTTGTGCTGCTGTGCGGCTGCGCAGCCGGGGAAGAGGAACAGGAGGAGCTGGTGATCATGGAACCGGGAAAAGAGCAGCTTCAATATGATCTTGCCATCGCTTCCAGAGGCGATATCTTCCTGACAAAGACGCTTCAGGGGATCTATGAGGAGCTGGAAAAGGAAGAGGTCTGTTTTCCGGTATCGGGAAGGCTCGTCACCAGCGTCTATGTAAAGGAAGGAGAAGCGGTGAAGAAAGGCCAGCTTCTGGCACAGCTGGGGGACAGCGATCTGAGCCGCCAGGTCCGGGAGCTGGAATACCAGATCCGGCGGAATGAAAAGCTTCTGGAGCAGGCGGATGTCAGCGACGATTATGAAATTTCCACGGAGTGGCTCAGGTTTCTATATCAGTCCGGCAATACGGATGAGGAAGAGGAAGCCACGAAGGAGCGGGTAGCCCAGATCCAGCAGCGGTATCAATACATGCGGGAAGATTATCAGGACGCCATTGACCTAAACAGGCTTAAGCTGGAGCGGATCCGGTCGGAAATGGCTTCTAACCGGATCTATGCCGGAATGGACGGGATCGTATCCTGGATACTTCCCGGTCTGGAGGGCTCCACCTCCAGGAAGGATCAGGGCGTCATACAGATCACGGATGATTCCATCTGTCTGCTTACCATCGACGATATGGAGGAAGCCTCTTTTTTCAGAGAAGGGGAAATCCTTGAAATGGTGATCTCCCATGGAGACCAGGCAGGCACCTATCAGATCACTCCCTACGGGATAGAGGAATGGGAGGATAAGATGCTGTTTTCCATGATAGAGGAGAACACGGAGATCGAGCCGGGAACCCTGGGGAAGATCACTCTGTCCCTGGAGAGCAGGGAGAATGTGCTGAACGTACCCATCCGGGCAATCCATACCGTGGATGGAAAACAGTTTGTTTATTGCCTGGGGGAGGATGGTCTTTGTGAGGTAAAATGGGTCACGACGGGATTGTACGGAGACGACCGGGTGGAAATCCTTTCCGGTATTGAAGAAGGAGAAAAGATAGTGCTGAGATGAGAAAAACAGGTGGCGGGAAAAGGAAAAAAGGAAAAGAGATCCGGCAGAAGGCCTGTTCTGCCCTGGCTGTGCTGATCGCCTCCGCGCTTCTTGCGGCCGGATGCGGCGCAGGGTCTTTTGACACGGAAACAGGAAAGGAAGGGGAAGCTCCAGAGCTTCTGGAGCCTGCGGAAGAGGAGGAAATATGGGAGGCTGCAAAACGCCGGAACCTCTACGACGCGGATGTTTACCAGGGCAATGTTTTTCCGGATATCGTGGAATATGGGTTTGCGGTGAATGTTCAATTTGAGCGGTTTGAGGTCATGCTGGGGGATTCCGTAAAAAAAGGAACCCTGCTGGCCACGGCGGACACGGAGGCTCTGGACGAGGAGATCGAAAGCCTCCAGGAGCAGCTTAAGACTCTGGAAGAGGAACAGCAGGAATACCTGCAGGACATGGAGGAACAGCTTTCGGAGCCGGAAGACGAGGCGGCCCGTCTGGAGGATATTCTGGAAAACCTGAAAGATGCGGAGCCGGAAAAATATGAGAAATCTGACTCTGGAAAAAGTGAGAAAACGGACGTGACAGGAGGGGATCTTCCGGAAGCGGGAGAGCCTGCCCTTTCCGGGGAATATAAAGCATGGGCTGAGGAATATAAAACCTTTGAAGGACGTTACCGGATCCTTTCCCATCAGAATAATACGGCGAGGCTCCAGATGCAGCAGAGAACCGAACTTTATGAGATCGATCATTCCTACCTGACGGAAGAACTGGAAAGCCTGCAGGAGGAAAGAAAGCAGTACCGCATCACATCTTCCATAGACGGGGAGGTGGTGGCCATGAAGCTGAGGGATGAGGTGGCTAATGTCTCCTTAGGAGGCGGCAGGGGTCCTTCCATAGAGATCCCCCAGGGAATGCTGGAGCATGGGAAAAAGGTGAACCGGGGAGATCCTGTGATCGCAGTGGGGAATATGGATCATAAAGTGATTAAATGCGATTATATCACGAATCTTTCCATGGAGCTTGCCCAGGAGATCTACGCCTTTGCCGGCGGGAAAAAGTATCGGGTAAATCAGATCAGGACGGATTCGGAAAATTCTTCCGCTTTTGAATTCGCAGAGGAAGATGTCCAGATCGATATGGGAGAGGACGTTTATCTGGTGGTGGTGAATCATTCCAGGGAAAATGCTCTTTCTGTGCCCGTCAGCGCGGTGAACGGGGAAAAAGGGGGATATTATGTTTATGTGAAGCAGGGAGAGGAATCTGTGATCACCCCTGTTTCCATAGGAATGAGCGATGGGGTCTATACGGAGATCTTATCCGGTCTGTCCGAAAACGATGAGGTGCAGGTAACCTCCGCCAGGACATACGGCTCCCAGCGCAGTACCCTGACGACCGGCGTTCCGGAAAGCACCTCTTATTTTTACGGACAGCTGTTTTATCCTACCACCTACTGGGTGGAAAATCCGGTGACGAAGGGAACGGTCTATCTGACGGAATACACTGTGGAGAAGTACCAGCAGGTGAAAAAAGGGGATGTCCTCGCAAGGATCCGGGTGGAAATGGATGACATTGAGCTCCAGGACTATGAGACCCGGCTGAAAAGACAGCGGGAGCGCCTGGAGGATCTGATTGCCCAGGGAGAAGAAGAAAATAAGGACGCCATTGAGCAAAGAAGAGAAGAAATTGCCCGGCTGGAGGAGGAAATCGCCGACATCACCCGGGACGGAGCCACCACTGCCATAGTGGCTCCCAGGACAGGCATGGTCCTCACCGTGCCTGAATATACCGAAGGAGATCTTCTGGCACCCGGGGCAGATCTGGTGGAGATAGCGGATGTCAGCGATATCTACCTGGTGGTGGCCGAGGCAGGCGCATCGGCCCGTTACGGAGAAGAGGACATTGTGATCAACTATGCCGATGCCCAGGGCAGCTTTCGGACAACGGGAGGCAAGATCGTGAGCATGCCTTCCGGCGGCGTGGGGGAAGAACTGGCTTCGGATTATGCCCTTGTGCGCATTCCCTATGAAGCTGCGGGGGAAATGCTGGAAGGAGTCGCCGCTGTGGCTGAGGAAAGGAATACGGCTTATAACGGAGAGTTCGCAGTGGAGCTGCCCGTACAAAAGGGAGGCAGCATGCTCCTTGTGCCAAGTCAGGCTGTGAAGGTCATATCCGGCAGAACCTATGTAATGGTGGTGGAAGAAAATGGAGACATCGTAGCTCATGGCTTTATTGCTGCGGGAAGCGGCAATGGTTATTACTGGGTGATCGACGGACTTACGGAAGGAATGGAAATATGCTTAGGGTGATGCTTCAAAAAGTATGGCATAAAAAGTGGGTATGCAGCTGCCTTTTGATGGGGATCGTTTTCCTGATCGCAGTTGCAGTCAGTTTTCCCATGTACCGGACCGCTGCCTTTGACCGCATGGTCAGGGAGGAATTTGAGCAGGCCTATGCCCAAAGCGGGGAATGGCCGGCTGTCAACCGTCTGTCCTATACGGCGAACCGGGATGAAAAGGGGGCCACGATACAGCGTATCGAGAATTTTGTACGGGGAATGCAGGATCAGCTGGGAGTTACCGGGCGGGACATTGTCACCTATTATGTTACGGCCAAGGCGGACGCCCGCTCCCTGATGGACCGGGAGGATGTGGATACCCTGCCCCTCAGGGTTTCCTTTCTGTCGGATCTGGAGAGTCATGTGCACCTTCTGGAAGGGGAAATGTTTTCCGAATCGGGCTTTGATCAGGAGGGCAATGTGGAAGCCCTCATCAGCTCCGCCTGCATGATGAATTCCATGCTGCTTCTCGGGGAAACGGTGGAATTTCCCACTTTAAAGGATCCGGCGGGAAATCCTCTCCATGTCCGTATCACAGGGGTTTTTGAGGCGGAGGATATAAGCGATCCCTACTGGCAGATCTCCCCGGATTCCCTTACGAACAACTGTATGATCCGGGAAGAGATATTCCGGGATTATTTTACCCTGGAAAGGGCGGAAAATTTTAACCTTGTCTGTAATTATTTTCCCATATGGGAATATGAGGATCTGAAGGCTTCCGAGGTATCAGGGGTTTATAACGGGACAAAAGAGATGGCGGAGGAAGGAGCCTATAAATCCCTGTTTTCGGAGCCGCCGTATCTTACGATCCTGGAAAGCTATATGCACAAGGAGCAGAGGATCAATGGAGTGCTGCTTCTTCTGCTGGTTCCGGTCTGGGTTCTGCTGGGGGCGTTTTTATTCATGATTTCCTCTCAGGTATATGAGATCGAGGACAACGAGATCTCCGTTACCCGCAGCAGGGGCGGATCGGGGATCCAGGTTTTCCTGCTGTATCTTTACCAGAGCATTTTCCTGACCCTGATCGGGGCGGTGATCGGAATGCCTTTGGGAAAGCTTTTTGCCCGGATGCTGGGAGCCACCGGAGGCTTCCTGGAATTCAGGCCTGACAGAAGCCTGAACGTGGAATATACGGGAGAATCCTTTCAATATCTTCTGGTCGCCATGCTGGGCTGCGTTCTGATGCTGGCCCTGCCTGCCATCCGCCACAGCCGTCTGACCATTGTAAAGCTGAAGCGGCAGAAGGCTTCCTTCCAATGGTCCTGGTGGGAAAAATGTTTTCTGGACGTGATCCTGCTGGCACTCTCCATCGCAGGCTACTACCTGTGCCTGCAGATGGAACCCCTGGTCGCCCTGGGCGCCCCGGACGGAGAGGCCCAGACCCCTCTTTTGTATGTGGATTCCTCCCTGTTCATAGTGGGGGCAGGGCTTCTGCTGCTGCGGCTTCAGCCCTTTATCGTGCGGCTTGCTTTTGCCCTGGGGAAGGGCGTCTGGGGACCGGCATCCTACATATCCTTTATGGAAAACAGAAAAAACGGAAGAAAACAGCATTTTATCATTCTTTTCCTGATCCTTTCCATTTCCCTGGGGATGTACCATTCCACCGTGGCAAGAAGCATCCTGCAGAATGCAAAGGAAAACACGGAGTATATTGACGGCGCCGATATGGTCTTAAAAGAGGTGTGGGAGGATAATTCCGCCTTCAGCTATGAGGGAGTCGCCGCAAAGCTGGAGTACTATGAGCCGGATTATGATAAGTACAGATCCCTGCCGGGAGCGGTTTCCTATACAAAGGTGGTTTGGGACCCAGGCGCCCATTTATTTGGGGGAGGGGGAGCCCAGACCATTACCCTGATGGGGATCCACACAAAGCAGTTTGGACAGAATACCTGGCTGTCCGAGGAGCTTCTGGGAAGGCATTATTATGATTACCTGAATGAGCTTTCAGCCGTCCCGAAGGGGGCTCTTGTTTCAGCTAATTTCCGGGATATCCTGGGATACAAGGCGGGGGATCAGCTGGCTCTCTCCAACAGGGACGGGAAAAGCGTCAGCTGCCAGATCCTGGATTTCATAGAGTACTGGCCGGGCTATATCCCCTCTCTGGCAGCGGAAAACGCAGATGGCAGCAGGACCCTGAATCCCCAGTATCTGGTGGTGACCAACATCGCCGCCCTGACAAAGCAGACGGGAACGGTTCCCTATGAGGTTTGGGTCACATTGGAGGGAGAGCCGGATACAGGCGGTTTTAACCAGTGGATCCAAGAGCAGGATGTACGGCTGGAAAAATATGTGAACAGGCAGAAGGACGTGGAAGCGGTTGAAAAGGATCCCCTGCTCCAGGGGACAAACGGCATCCTGACCATGGGCTTTCTGGTGACGATGATCCTGTGCGCGGCAGGATACCTGATCTACTGGATCCTGTCCATCCGCTCCAGGGAGATGATGTTTGGCATTTTAAGGGCGGAAGGCATGCGCAGGGGAGAAATCTTCCATATTCTGATCAATGAGCAGATTTTCTGCGGCGGTTTTGCCGTACTGGCAGGAACCGGGGTGGGGATCGCATCCTCCAGAATGTTTGTGCCCCTTCTTCAGAATACCTATGCCTCTGCCGACCAGGCCCTGCCCATGCGACTGATCACCAGCAGCCTGGATATGCTCAGACTGTACGGAGTGATCGGGGCGGTGATGCTTGTTTGTCTTGTCATACTGGTGGTTCTGGTCAGGAAGCTGAACGTGGCGAAGGCCATCAAGCTGGGAGAGGAGTAAGAAAAGGGCGCGGCTGAACTGTTACATATTTTCCCGATTTTTTCCCGATTTTTAAAAAATAATTGTTGACACACACGGGGGAATATCCTATAATATGTGAATGTGACAGTGTTTCGAAATGCTTTGTCATGCCCCGGCGAAGCGTTTGAGATAAATGAAATCAGCCGTTCCGGAGGGTTTTAGAGGTAGCCCGGACATCTATCGTTTAAAACTTTAAGGGATGGACAAATGCAGGACAATACCCGGACTGGGTAAGATGGAGGAAATATCATGAACACATTTATGGCTAGTCCAGCTACAATCGATAGAAAATGGTATGTAGTAGACGCTGCAGGGATGCCTCTTGGCCGTCTGGCTTCAGAGGTTGCTAAAGTTTTAAGAGGCAAGAATAAGCCGATCTTTACTCCGTTTCTTGATACGGGTGATTTCGTAGTGGTCGTGAATGCGGAGAAGGTTAAGATAACCGGCAAGAAGCTGGATCAGAAGATTTATTACAATCATTCCGAGTATGTAGGCGGTATGAAAGAGACCACATTGAGAGAGCTGATGGCGAAGAAACCCGAGCGGGTGATCGAGCTGGCAGTGAAGGGAATGCTTCCCAAGGGACCTTTAGGAAGACAGATGTACACCAAGCTTCATGTATATGCAGGACCTGAGCACAAGCATGCAGCCCAGAAGCCTGAAGTGCTGACATTCTAAAGGACTGAAAGGAGGATAATAGATCATGGCTAATACAGAAAGATATTATGGAACCGGTAGAAGAAAGACCTCTATTGCCAGAGTATACCTTAAGCCTGGCAAGGGCGATATCGTTATCAATAAGAGAACTATGGACGATTATTTCGGGCAGGAGACCCTGAAGCTCATTGTCCGTCAGCCTCTGGTAGCGACAGAGACTCTGGACAAATTCGATGTCCTTGTAAATGTAAAGGGCGGCGGTTATACCGGTCAGGCAGGCGCCATCAGACACGGCATTTCAAGAGCCCTGCTTCAGGTGGACGCGGACTACAGACCCGTCCTCAAGAAGGCTGGTTTCCTTACCAGAGACCCTCGTATGAAGGAGAGAAAGAAGTATGGCTTGAAATCTGCAAGGCGTGCGCCTCAGTTTTCAAAGAGATAAGGATTATTGCGGATTACAGCGCATGGAAAGGACTCCCGAGTTTACTCGAGGAGTTCTTTTTATGCGCTGTAATTCATAAGAAGACAAGAGATGAGCATCAACCTTCCAAAGTCGGGTATTAATTCTTAACGGACGCCTAAAACAATTTTCACTTTTTTCGTTGCGGTGATCATTGCCGCATAAAAAACAAGAAGATAAACAGGGAATACTCCCATATTGATAAATTGCCCCAGAACGCCGCAGAGGGCTGGCGCA
>CANQBS010000051.1 GCA_947589075.1 uncultured Acetatifactor sp. | reverse complement strand
ACATCATCCGCCCCAGCACACATACCCCATAAGGCTCCAGCGTCCTTGATCCCTGAACGGTTCCGCCTTCCAACAGATCCCTCATGGGCTGTCTGATCTCTATCTGGGTCTTTTCCTTTTGATAATTCAACAGAAAGAAATAAGTATGATTCTCCTTCCTGCGCACCGCCAGCTCGCAGCCATCCGGAATCCGGAGCAAATCCCCATAGGGCTCCCCAATCCCGAGCTTCTGCAGGAAAACCCGAACAGTATCCAGGGCAAAGGCGCCGCCGAAATAGTAGGCTTCTCCCTTCCCATAATGGTTGCGGATCAGGGCAGGGGTTCCCTTATAATAGCTGGAAGCATAGCGGGCGAGCACCTGGGAATCCGCCCGCTGTTTTACGCTATCCTGCGGGTTCTGCTGCTTCTCCGACTCCTGTATCTGGCTGCCCGATACCAGGCGTCCAGGCATTTCCAGGTCTTCCGCACCCAAAGGCTCCAGCAGGTCATTGAATACCGCTGCCTCCATCAGGGTTCCGTCCCAATCCACCACGACCCTGCCGTCATCCGGCGCCACAAAGGAATATTCCACCACGTCCGTTCCTGTAAGCTTTGCTGCCAGACCCGGCAGATGCTCCATGACGCACCTTCCGCTCAGATCCTTATACCCCGTGCGGCATCCCATCACAAGCCTTCCGCCGCCTGCCACATACTGCTCCAACAGGTTCATCCTCTCCTTTGTCAGGATCACAGCGTGGGGATAAAACAGCACCTCGTACCGACTTAAAGCTTCCAAAATAGTCTCTTCCGTAAAATAAACATAATCAAAGGGCACATGGGCGAGCTGCAGGGCCGTAAACAGGGAATCCTGGCTGACCTCCTCCACTCTCCCGTGCCATCTGTCCAGCTGGGCATCCCAGATATTGTCATAATCCTTCAGGATCCCCACCCTTGCCACATAACGGGAGCCGGCTGTCTCCTGCAGCCTCTGCAACTTCAAAGCCAGGATCCGCAGCTCCCTCAGCCTCCTGTTTTCCCTGCCGGAATAATCCAGGATCCCATGCCAGTAGATCTCCGTTCCCATGGTAGCCGTCCGCCAGCGGAAAAAGCTGACGAAATCCGCCCCATGGGCGATGCTCTGCAGGGTCCAGAGAGTCATCTGCCCCGGTCTGGGAGTGGGAGCCTCCATCCGATCCGTCCAGCCGTTGGCGCCGCTCTGCTGCTCCATGATGCCGAAGAGAGGAGACATGGCACGCACCTCCGCCAGATTGCGGCTCCATCTGCGGTCCTTCATCAGGTCATTTTCCCGGTAATCCCACAGGGCGTAGGCGAAATCCGGATAGGAGTCATAGGTCATGAAGTCCAGGCTCTCCCGGTTCATCCTCTGATAATCGATATTGGCGAAGATTCCGTTTGTGGTGATGAAATCTCCATCCTTGCAGTATCTTCTGATAATCTGAGCCTGCATAAGGGCAAACCTGCAGACGCTATCAGAGATAAAACGGTAATAATCCAGCATCTGGTGGGGATTGACCGTTCCGGTGTTGGTCTTCCCGGGCAGATGCACCTCCGACCAGGCGGTGTAGGTCTGGTTCCAGAAGACGGTGCCCCAGGCCTCATTCAGCCCTTCCACCGTTTTATATTTTTCTTTTAAAAAGCGCCGGAAAGCCACCGTATCGCTCTCCGAATAAAACTGATCCTTTTCGCAGTTGAATTCGTTATCCAACTGCCATCCGATCACGGCTGGATGCTTTCCATAATGGGAAGCGGAACGTTCCACGATATTTCGGCAAAATTCCTGATAAATAGGAGAGTTGTAATTGTAGTGTCTCCTTGTTCCGTGACGGTAAAGATGCCCTTCCTTATCCGCATTCAGCACCTCCGGATATTCTTCGGTCAGCCACGCAGGCGGAGTAGCCGTAGGGGTGCAGAAAATCACCTTCATCCCCTTTTCCAGCGCAAGATCCAGGAAGGCGTCATAAAAATCATAGGTGTATTCCCCTTCCCGGGGCTCTATTTTGCTCCAGGCAAATTCCGCAATGCGGATCACCTCAATTCCCGCCTCAAGCATCCTGTCCAGATCCTCCGCCCACAGGGCTCTGTCCCAGTGCTCCGGATAATAACAGGTTCCCAAGGTGATGCTCTCTCCATTCACAATCTGCCTCATTTCATTTCCCTCCTGATCTGTAACCTTCCTTTTTATATGGCGAACTGACTATTGTACAGCTCTGAATAAAATCCGCCCTGTGCCAGCAGGCTTTCATGATTCCCCTGCTCCACGATATTTCCATCCTTCATGACCAGAATGATATCCGCTTCCCTGATGGTGGAAAGCCTGTGGGCCACAATAAAGCTGGTCCGCCCCTCCATCATTTTCGCAAAAGCCTTTTGAATGCGGATCTCGGTTCTGGTATCAATGGAGGAGGTAGCCTCGTCCAGGATCAACATAGGCGGCAGGGTGAGCATCACTCTTGCAATACAAAGAAGCTGCTTTTGTCCCTGGGAAAGACCGCCGCCCTCTTCAGTGATCACGGTATCATAACCCTGGGGCAGACGCTTGATGAAGCTGTGGGCGTGGGAAGCCTTCGCCGCCTCTATCACCTCTTCCTCAGAAGCCTGGGGCCTGCCCATACGGATATTGTCACGGATCGTTCCTGCCCGAAGCCAGGTATCCTGCAGCACCATACCATAACTGGTGCGCAGGCTGCCCCTCGTGATTTTTCTGATATCCGTTCCATCCACCGCAATACTTCCCTGATCCACATCATAGAAACGCATCAGGAGATTGATCACCGTTGTCTTGCCGCAGCCGGTGGGTCCTACGATGGCCACCCTTTGACCCGGCTTCACCTTCAGATTGAAATCCTGGATCAGCTTTTTCTCAGGTGTATACTGGAAATAAACATGATCTAACGCCACATTGCCCCGGGCGTCCTTGAGCACCCTGGCGTCCTCTGCGTCCGGAACCTGCGGTTCCTCCTCGATGAGGGCAAATATCCGCCCTGCACAGACAAGGGCGTTCTGCAGCTCCGTCACCACGCCGGAAATTTCGTTAAAGGGCTTGGTGTACTGGTTTGCATAGCTCAGGAAACAGGAGAGCCGTCCTACGCTGATACCGCCGCGGATCGCCACAAAGGCGCCGAAAATTCCTACTCCCGCATACACCAGGCTGTTGACGAAACGGGTCGCCGGGTTGGTAATGGAGGAGAAGAAAATCGCCTTCAGGGAACAGCCTTCCAGCCTGTCATTGATCTGGGCGAACTGCTGCTTCACAGACTCTTCCCTGGAAAAGGTCTTTACGATCTTCTGATTGCCTATCATTTCTTCTATCAGGGCGGTCTGCTCCCCCCTGGTCTCGGACTGCAGCTTAAACATGCTGTAGGTTCTGGTGGCAATGAACCTGGCCACCAGGAAGGATACCGGCGTGATACACACCACCACCAGGGCAATGGGAACATTTGTCACCAGCATGAATATCAGGGTTCCTAAAATAGTGATCACACCCGTAAAAAGCTGGGTAAAGCCCATGAGCAGACCGTCCGCGAAGGTATCCACATCGGCGATGACCCGGCTCACAATATCCCCGGAAGCATGGCTGTCCAAATATTTTAAGGGAAGATTTTCCAGCCTGTGAAAAGCGTCCTCCCGGATATCCTTTACCACATGATAGGTGATGTAATTGTTGCAGGTATTCATGATCCATTGAGCGGCTGCGGTAAGGATCATGACAACGCCGATCTTCTTCATGATGGCAAAAATGCCCGGCATGTCCACCAGTCCTTTGTCGATGATCAAATCCACCGCATCCCCCGTGAGAATCGGGACATAAAGGGTCAGAGCCACTGTGACTGCGGCAAGCACCAGGGAAAGGATCACCCGGAACCGATATCTGCGGATATAACGCAGAACCTTTACAATAGTTTCCTTCTGGCTCATGTTCATCTGCCCCCTTTCCCCGCGCCTGCCTCGCCTTTGTCATCGCCCGCGGCACCGCCACCTGTGCCGTCGGTATTTTTTACCGCACCTCCGGCGCCGCCTGTCACGGCATTTGCGGATCCGTCTTCGTTTCTTTTTTCCGGCTGATTTTTGCCCTCGGGTCTGTCCCCCGCCTTCTCAGGATACTGAGAATAATATATTTCCTGATATACCTGGCAGCGTTCCAACAATTCCTCATGGGTGCCGATCCCCGCCACCTCTCCATCCTCCAGCACAATGATCTGATCCCCGTGCATGATGCTGGAAGCCCGCTGAGAAACGATAAAGGTAGTGGTCTCCTTCTCAATCCTGCGAAGCGCCGCCCGCAGCCTGGCATCCGTGGCATAATCCAGGGCGGAGGCGCTGTCGTCCAGGATCAGGATATCCGGTCTGCGCACCAGCGCCCTTGCAATGGTAAGGCGCTGCCTCTGGCCGCCGGAAAAGTTTCTGCCGTTCTGCGCCACCTCCGCGTCCAGCCCTCCTGCCTTTCCTTCCACCACTTCCAGGGCCTGGGCGGTTTCCAGGGCTTCCCACATCTCTTCCTCCGTGGCGTCGCTCTTGCCCCACTGCAGATTGCTTCGGATCGTGCCCTTAAACAGCACAGCCTTCTGGGGCACCATGCCGATCCGGTTTCGAAGCTCCTCCTCAGGGATGGAGCGGATATCACTGCCCTCTAAACAAACGGTTCCCTCCGTAGCCGGGTAAAAGCCCGGGATCAGGTTCACCAGGGAGGATTTGCCGGAACCGGTGCCGCCGATGATGCCGATGGTCTGTCCCTTTTTTACCTTGAAATTCACGTCGTTTAAGGTTTTGTCCCCCGCCCCCTGATAGGTGAGGGAAACATGATCGAACTCCAGGAAGGGAGGCACGGATGCCTCAGATACAACTCCAGGCTTTGCAGCCCCCGGCTCTTCATTCCTGATCTCCAGCACCGCCGCCACCCGGTCCGCGCAGGCCAGGGCTTTGGTCACCGTGATGATCAGATTCGCCAGCTTCACCAGCTCCACCAGAATCTGAGACATATAATTGATGATGGCAACCACCTCGCCCTGGGTAAGATTGCCCATATTGACCTGAATGGCCCCGATATAGATCAAAGCGATGATGGCTCCGTTCACGATCACATAAGTGACCGGGTTCATGCAGGCGCTGATCTTTCCCACGAACATCTGCAGCGAAGCAAGGACACGGTTGCCCTCCGTAAAGCGCTCCTCTTCCTTCTGTTCCTGATGAAAGGCACGGATCACCCGGACGCCGGTAAGGTTTTCCCTGGTAATGCCCAGCACCCGGTCCAGAGCGGCCTGCACCCTCCGGTAAAGGGGTATGGTGACGATCATGATGCCGAACACCACAACCGCCATCAAAGGAATCGCTACCACGAATACCAGGGCGCTTTTTACGTCTATGGTAAAGGCCATGATCATGGCGCCAAACACAATGATGGGAGACCGCAGGAACAGCCTGAGCACCAGGTTCACCCCGGACTGTACCTGGTTGATATCGCTGGTCATCCGGGTGATCATGGTAGAGGTTCCGGCCTTATCGATATTGGTGAAATTCAGGTCCTGGATATGGTCGAACAGAGCCTGTCTCAGCTTCGCGGAAAAACCCACCGCTGCCCTGGCCGCAAAAAACTGGGCCGTGATGGAGCTCACCAGCCCTACGATCCCCAAAGCCAGCAGGCACAGGCCCATCCTGCCGATGTAGCCCATGTCCCGATCCACGATCCCACGGTCGATGATGCCCGCCATCACCAGGGGAACCATCAATTCAAAAAAAGCCTCCAGCAGCTTGAACAGCGGAGCAAGAACCGTTTCTTTTTTATAATCCTTCAAATACACGAACAGCTTCTTCATACCTGACATATTCTTTACCTCGAAAGCAATGATCTGGGCTAAGAATCATTTTACCATATTCCGCTCTTTAAAACAACGCTATTTTAACCACATCTGATCCGTTCAGGCGCCCATGCCGAACCTGTTTCGCCGGCAAAGCCGTACATGCGCGCCTTGCGCCGCTTACGCGGCTGCCTCGCTCGCTGCCTTTGCCTGTCAAATGGCGCGGGAGGGTCTATACAGATCAGCAAAATTGTGTTATACTAAATGCATTCAGATCGATCCGAAAATAACATTTACGCCGGAGGACTCTCGTTATGATTCGATTTTTTGTGGTATGCAGCGTTGTGATCCTGTTCCTGATCCTCTCCATTCCCCTGCTCATTGCGGAATGGATCATCGGGAAATTCAACCAGCCCTTAAAAGACCGCAGCTCCCTGGCCATTGTCAACTGGGCCTTCCGCCGGGTGATCCAGGCCGCAGGCACAAAGGTCATAGCCATCGGCGAGGAAAACATTCCAAAGGATACGGCAGTCCTCTATGTGGGCAATCACCGCAGTTATTTTGATATCGTGCTCACCTATGTGCGGGTGCCCCGACCCACCGGCTACGTTGCCAAGATTGAAATGACCAAATGGCCCCTGCTGTCCAACTGGATGCGCAATCTGCACTGCCTCTTCTTAGACCGCAGCAATATCAGGGAGGGGCTCAAGACCATTCTCGCCGGAGTCGAAAAGGTAAAGAACGGGATTTCCATCTGCATTTTCCCGGAAGGCACCCGGAATAAGGTTCCAGACACCTTCCTTCCCTTCCACGACGGCAGCTTCAAGATCGCGGAAAAGGGCAACGTTCCCGTGATCCCCATGACCATCGTCAACTCCGCCGCTGTCTTTGAAGACCAATTCCCCCGCATTAAAAAGGCTACCGTAGTGATCGAGTACGGTAAGCCCATTTATATAAGAGACCTGGATAAGGAAACCCGGAAAAATATCGGCAATTATGTTTCCGGAATTATTTCTGACACCTATTTTAAAAATAAAACCCTCTATTTTCCGGACACTCTTTCCGAAAAATAAACCGCAGCCCATTATTTCCCGGGCACTTCTTCCGAAAAATAAACCGCGATCCATTTTCCGGGCACTTCTTTTGAAAAACAAACTGCAGCCCATTATTTCCGGATACATCTTCCAAAAATAATGGGCTGCAATTTATTTTTCCTTATAGATTCGACTCCGGCTTTCCCATGTTCCTTCCAATCTCCCCGAAGTCCTTTCGTCTCTCTATAATCCCTTAGTCTCTTTGCAATCCCTTAGTCTCTTTACAATCCTTTAGTCTCTCTGCAATCCTCCAGCCTCTCCGTAACTCTTTAATCTCTCCACAAGCTCCGAAAAGCCCATGCCGTGCGAGGCTTTGATGAGGATCGTGCTGAACCTTGGAATCAATTCTTCTCCCATTTCAGAAAATGCCTTCAGGAATTCCTCCTTCGTTTTAAAATAATACAGCTTTGTTCGGGAATTCTTTTCCTTTGCTCCCTGATAAAGGAACCTGGCGTTCTCCCCGATGCAGATGATCACCTGCAGACCGGCTTCCGCTGCATAGGCTCCCGTAGAGTAATGCATTCGGTCGGAATCCTTTCCAAGCTCAAACATATCCCCCAGGATTGCCGCCTTCTTTGTATCCGCCATATTGAGCAGGTCAATGGCGGCGCACATGGAAACAGGGTTCGCATTATAACAGTCATCGATCAGGGTATAATCTCCCAGGGGAATCAGATGGCTTCGTCCTCCCACCGGCTCCACCCTGCTGATCCCATCCGCGATCTGTTCCTTTGTCAGATGAAACAGCCGCCCCACGCAGGCAGCCGCAGCCGCGTTGATGACCATATGGGCGCCTGGCAGGGGCACCTTAATCGGAAAAGTCTCTTCCGCGGGCCCGAAGACCCCCTCCGCAGCCTCCTTTGTTCCTGCAGAACTCCTGTCTGTCAGATCCGTTCCTGCCGGATCCTGCAGTCCGACGTCGGGGACAGACTTCCTGCTGTGCAGAACCGCAAGGCTGCCAAACAGCCCCTTTCCCTCTACGTCAGAAGCATACACCTCTTCCACAGGATTCTTCCCCATTCCAAAGAAGTGCACCGGTTTCCCATGCACACAGGTCACTGTTGCCAGTTTGTCATCATCCCCGTTCAGGCACACCTCACCTTCAGGGGACATATAGTCGAAGATCTCCGTTTTCGCTTTCAGGATACCGTCTCTTGTTTTTAAGTTTTCCAGGTGGCACTGTCCGATATTGGTGATCACGCAGCAGTCCGGGCGCACCATTTTGGACAGACGGCGCATCTCCCCGAAATCGCTGATGCCCATTTCCAGCACGGCGATCTCATGCTCCTCCCGGATGGAAAGCAGCATCAGGGGAACCCCCACTTCATTGTTGAAATTCCCCTCGGTCTTGAATACGCGGTATTTTCGGGACAAAACCCCGGCAATGAATTCCTTGGTGCTGGTCTTGCCCACGCTTCCCGTGATCCCCACAATAGGAATAGACAGGGTGCTGCGGTAAAATTCCGCAATCTCCTTCAAGGCCTGAAAGCTGTCCTTTACCAGAATATAAGCGCCCCAGTCAGGCAGATCTGCGGCTCCTTCGCCAAGCTCCCTCGCCACCGTCTCGGGAGTCTTCTGGGTCACAACGCAGTATGCCCCCTTTTCAAATACGGAGCCGATAAACCGATGCCCGTCCACCCGCTCTCCTATCGTGGCGAAGAACAGATTCCCTGCCTGCAGCTTGCGGGAGTCCAGCACTGCGCCGATGATCTCTGTCTGTTCCGTAACGCCCTCCCTTTCGGCACGTTTTGTCAAAACCAGCTTCCCGCCGCAGGCCTCCGCAATATTATGTAAAGTCATATTTTTCATATCGCTCCCCCTTTTTTCACACCCTCCCAGACGCTTACGCGACACCTACAGGAAGCGCCCTTTAAGTACCTCCGGAAATTGGGCGCATTCCGCGCCCCTATCTTACAGGGCATATCCCAGAATTTTCTCGCACAGCGCCGAAAAATCCATTCCCAGCACTGCAGCCTCCTGAGGCAGCAGGGAAGTAGGCGTCATGCCGGGCAGGGTATTGGCCTCCAGGCAATAAATCTCACCCTCTTCGCTCATCATAAAGTCCATTCTCCCGTAGCTCCTCATGCGCAGCGCCCGGAATACTTCTTCCGCGATTTCCTGCATCCTGGCGGTTTTTTCCTCCGGTATCAGTGCCGGACAGGTCTCCACCGTGCTCCCTGCCTGATACTTGTTTTTATAATTATAAAAGCCTTCCTTGGGAGCGATTTCAATGACAGGAAGGGCTTTGCCGTCCATCACTCCCACAGAGAACTCTCTTCCTTTTATGTACTGCTCAATAATGACTTCCTGATCGTAACGGAAAGCCTCCTGCTTTGCGGCCTCGTACTCTTCATCGTCCCGGGCAATGCTGACTCCCACGCTGGAGCCTCCGCAGCAGGCCTTCACAATGCAGGGATAAGGAATCCTCTCCTTCTCCTGCTCCCCTTTTTTCAGGCGGATGCCCCTGGGGGTCGGAATATTGTGAGCCTTGAACAGATCCTTGCTGATGCCCTTATCCATGGCCATGGCGGAACTGACATAATCCGTTCCCGTATAGGGGATCCCCAAAAGCTCGAAGGCGGCCTGGATCTTGCCGTCCTCCCCGTTGGCTCCATGAAGCGCCATAAACACCACATCCGCCATTTGGCAGATCTTCAGCACATTGGGTCCAAAAAAACTTCTGCCTCCATCCTTACGCATGGCCTTCACCGCTTCCAGATCAGGATTGGTCTCGGAAATTTTCCCGATCTGCGCCGACCAGTCTGTATCCTTTTCAAAAATCCCTTCCGTCTCTCCCTCATATCCGAGGTACACGTCCAATATAACCGCCTGATGACCATTGCTTTTCAAAGCGCGGTAGATCATGCTGCCGGAGCTTAAGGATACGTCCCGTTCCGTGCTGGTTCCTCCTGCCAATACTACAACCTTCATTTTCTTTTCATCCTCCCGTCCACAGGGTTTTCGCAATTCGGTACTTATTTTGTCACAGTTCAGCCGCGCCATTCGCAAAGCCGCGCTTACGCGCTTTCCGTCGCTACGCGACTATCTTTGCTCATTAAATGGCGCTCCCTCAGCCGCCAGACATGATGGAAAATTCGTGCAAGCACGATTTTCCATCAAATCAGGCGGCTGGCTGAACTGTTACCTCATTTTACATTATAATCTCAAAGTAGTAAAGTATTCATAGAAAAAAACTTAAGAAGCCCTGTCCTGCAGCCGGATCAAGGCTTCCTGTTCTTTTCTCCTCCGACAGAGGGACTCGTATTCTGAACGGAATGTTAGTAACTATTCAGCCGCGCCATTCGCAAAGTCGCGCTAACGCGCTTTCCGTCGCTACGCGACTACCTTTGCTCATTAAATGACGCTCCCTCAACCGCCAGACATGATGGAAAATTCGTGCAAGCACGATTTTCCATCAAATCAGGCGGTTGGCTGAACTGTTACGAATGTTACTGATCCTCGCATCGATACACCACATTACCGTCAATGATGGTATAAAGGGTCTTTGTAAAGACCTCCATGGGATTTCCGTCAAAAATGGCGATATCCGCATCCTTTCCCACCTCCAGGCTTCCCAGCCTGTCATCCACGCCGCAAATCCTGGCCGGATAGATGGTGATGGACTTAAAACCTTCTTCCAGGGGAAGTCCCGACTTCACCGCAAGGCCGGCGCAGAGGGGCAGGGCCTGGATCAGGGATACCGGATGATCTGTGGTGATGGCGGTCATGACGCCGGCTTTATTTAATACCCCGGCGGTCTTGAAGGCCATATTCTGGACCTCGATCTTATTGCGGCTGGCAAGATCCGGTCCCACAATAGCGGGAAATCCTTCCGCCGCAATGTCCTCGGCGATCAGATGCCCCTCGCTGCAGTGATCCAGGGTCATCTTAAGGTGAAACTCCTTAGCGATCCGGATGGCGGTATAGATGTCGTCCACCCGGTGCACATGGGCTTTCAGGGGAATCTCCCGGCGCAGCACAGGCAGCCAGCATTCCTTCGTAAAATCCTCTTCAAAAGTCTCCCCCGCCTGCAGGGCTTTTTCCTTTCTTTCCTGATAGGCTGCCGCCTCCGTAAGCTCCCTGCGAAGCATTCCCGCAATGGCCATTCTGGTAGAGGGGCTCATGTTCTGGCCGGAATAATTCACCTTAGGATTCTCCCCAAAGGCCACCTTCATGGCTGCCGGAGCCTTTACGATCAGATCGTCCACCCTGCGTCCCTTGGTTTTCAGAACTGCGAACTGTCCGCCCACCACATTGGAGCTGCCGGGACCGATCATAGCCGCCGTGATTCCCGCCCGCACCGCATCGTCAAAGGCGGCGTCCATGGAATTTATGGCGTCGATAGAGCGGAGCCAGGGAGTAACTGGATTCACCGTTTCATTGCAGTCGTCTCCCTCCATGCCCTTTTTTTCTTCCGTGATACCCATGTGGCAATGGGCTTCTATCAGACCGGGCATCACCAGGGCTCCCGCCGCGTCCAGCACCTCTTCTCCCTCCTCAGGATGAAGGGAAACCTCTTCCATGCTGCCTACCTCTGCGATCTTACCGTTCCGTATCCGTACCGCGCCCAATTCTATCTCCGGTCCCGCCATGGTTTTGATCCTGCCGTTGATGATATACATTTGATTCCTTTCTCCGATAAGCTTTGAATAACCTTACCGGAAAAGCTGCTCCGGATTCACGGGAGCGCTGTCCTTTGTCAGGCGGAAATACAGATTGGGTCCTTCTACACTGAAATATTTCGTGGGAGCCGCAACACATCCCAGGATATCGCCGCTGTTCACACAGCTTCCCATGGATACCGTCAGATTTTTAAGCTGTCCATAGGTCGCCTGATACCCGTTGCCAAGATCTAAGATGAGAGCCGTTCCGATTTCCGGATCCTCATAAATGGATATGACCTGTCCTTCCGCGCAGGCAAGCACAGAATCTCCCTCTGTGGCCCGCAGCATAACAGCAGGGTTATATTTGTACTGATCCAGAGTGGCAAAATAAATGCTCCCGTCCATGCTGTAATGCATCAGCACCTCACCCATGGTGGGTCTGACCAGTCCCTGGGTCTCAGAGTACTGCAGTCTTTCCGAATACTGGAGTCCAGAATCCGTCAGGCCCTGACCGTCCTGAGCCAGCTGGTCAGGCTCCTGGCCGCTCTGTTCTCCCTGGACAGGCTGGCTGCCCAGACCGGACTCCTGGTCTCCCTGAGCAAGCTCCTGCCCTGCGCCTTCTTCCGTCCGCTCTGCCGACAAGGCTCCATCCCCGTTTTCTCCCTGGTCTCCGATCTGCTTATCCCCGAAATTTCCCTGTCCCAAACCGCCGTCATTTTCCTTTTTCCCGGCATCTGCAGAGGACTTCTGTCCTCCTGATTCCTCTGCTCCTTCCGGAACCTTCTCCTGATCCGTAAGTCCGGGGATCTCAATCCGGTCAGAATCCACCTCCGCCATAGGATCGTAATCCAGATCAGCCTCCTGCATGCCAGCCAGATCATCCTCCATCCCATCTGAACCGCCCAGAAGATCTTCTCCATTTAAAGGATTATTTTCCGTGAGTCCCCCAAGCTGATCTGTCACTTTCTCATCCACATTATTTTCCAGGTCGCTGAAATCGATGGAATATCCATCGTTCTGCTGAAGACTGGACTGATTCTTCATGTATACGCCCGTTACTGTCAATGCCGCCATCACCAGGGCAGATGACGCGATCATGATGATCCTTTCCCTGCGGATATTATTTTTCCTGTCGCTGCTCATATTATCCTCCATTCAAGCCATGACTGATTTCATTTTGAGAGGATTTCCCTCGTCATGTTCTTTACTAAGGCTAGTCTTGCCAGAATGACAGGATTTATGCAGACTTCTTTTTAAAAAGCTTTCGGGATTTTCATGATCAATGCTTTCAAAATTCTATAGTCTTTGTGGCAATCTGTCGGCGGAAATATCCATCGCGCTCCACTGATAGGAAACCACCTTTTTCCCGGTTCCGGCCTCTTCCGCTTCCTTTTGTGTCACCATGAAATCTTCCCGGAAGCCGCCGGAAAGAGGCGCAAAATGACCGCCGGTGCGCATGGTTTCCCAGTCCTGCGTCAGATCCAGACCAGAGATCTCTTTCACCGTCTCCAGGAAGCTTTCGTTTCCCAGCACCTTCCCGGCCCTCGCCTGATCCAGCAGGGACAACACCACATCATCCAAACTTTTCTTATTCCTGGTGGCATGTCTGATCTTCACATCCGTATTGGCAAGGAAAAAAACGCCCCTTCCGTAGGGCAGCTTCTGGGCTCTCCTGTCTTCCCAGCAGATCCCTGCCGCCTCCAGATTCTCCATGTGACGGGTGGGATTGGTGTAATAATCATCCGTCATCTTCTGGATTTCCTCCAGGGCAGTCCGGGCAGAGATCAACCCCATGCGCAGGGGCAGCACCACGCTGTAATATTCCGCAGCCCCCTCGGAATACCAGGAGGTAATTCCAAAGGGTTCGTCGCACAAATGAGGCCAGTTATGGACCATCTCATGGGCCAGAATGCTTTTCTTGTTTTCCAGGCTGACGGGTTCCGTATCGTTCCATCCGAACATATAGGAACGCTCCATGGCGCTTCCGCCGCTGTGAGTATAAGGATCTTTTCTTGCGAAAATACGGTAATTTGATTCCTGATCATGAAAAAAATCCTGCATTTTAGCGAAAAGATCTCTGGTATATTCCGCAATCGCCCTGATATCAAAGGGAGGCTCCGTGATCCAGTATAAACCGAAGTCCCCGCTGGTGACGCTCTTGACCTGTCCCAAGGCAAAATAACATTCCCTCAGACGGTTTAAGGAGCCCTCCATGGTAAAATCCCCTTCCCCGAAGGCGCAGATCCCCCTGCTGCCCGCCGGCATACAGGACATATCCCAGGAAAGGGAAAGTTCTCCTTCGATTTCCCCGAAAATTGCCAGAATGGAACCTCCCCCGCTGGTGGCGCCACCTTCCTCACAACGGAAATCCAGATAAGGCGCACATCGATCCGTGGGAAGAAGGGGTCTGGGCTTTACGGTATAACTCACGCGGACCCTGCCCTGCAGATCCCGCTTCAGGAAAAAATGCTTATAACGATATGGATAAGGCTCTGAGCAGCTGACTTCCACATCCACATCTCCCAGCTCATCCCGCGCCTGAAAATCCAGGGCGTCGCAGCCCGGAACCATGTGGGCGGAAAGCTGCATCCTGCACAATTCGTCCTCTCTATAGCGTTTCAGGCCGTCAAAAGAAAAAGTCACGTCCATGCGGCTGATTTCTCCCTTTTCCCACCAGGGTTTTAAACATATCCTGCATTTCATGAGATTCTCCGTCCTTTCCGTATATTCTTCCCGTATATTCTTTCCATATATGCTTCCCATATGATTCCCTGATCTCAAGCGAACTGTTTCCAATTCTTCCATTCGTGGCTTTCAATCCGTTACGCGCAATATTTTCAGACCTGCCAGCAGTTTATTTTCGGTTCTTCCCGCCCGCTGCTGCCGCCAGGGACACCATCATTTCCTTAGGGATAGCAATGTTCGCCCCAAAGGGATTGATCACGCACCCCTCGCTGTTGCTGCCCGAACGGAGCGTCATTCCCATAAATTCCTCCATCCTCACAATTGCCTCGAAAAAAACGCCCTCCGGTCCTTCCAGCTTCTGTCTGCCCTTTTCCAGCTCTATTTTATCCGTATATGCCATGAAAAAATGTCTTCCGTCCGCTGTTGTCAGCATGGGAAACTGTATTTTATGCTTCTCGTCAACTATGATCTTGCCTTCCTCATCCTCTTCAGGCGCCGGCGTGATCAGAACCAGCGCAAGAAAGGAAGCCTTCATCATCTCATTTATAAAAATATGATTATGCTCCGGGGACGGATCTGCCTTCAACAGCTCAATAGAGCCTATGAGCATGGGATTTGATACCTTTTTATTAAATTCCACGATATTTCCTCTTTTCCATTTTTTATATAACATCTTGCCATTACGAAAAATGCCGGAGAACCGGACTTTTCCTGCTATTGCCAGGACAAACCCAGCCTTCCGGCATTCTGAAAACACTCGTCAGGTTATACCCGATTGTAATTGATCAGACAGCCTTTCAGGATAATCTGACGTTCCTCGTCCGTCAGCTCTCCCAGACGCAGCGTAAACTCCTTCAGCCCGCCGTCCCGGATCACATAAGCCCTGATCTCATCCTGCTTCTGCTCCACCGCCTGCTTGATGCCGGGAATAAACAGGAAATCCAGGTTCCGGAATGGCAGCTCTCCCTCCTCGATCAGGAAAGGCAGCATTCCCCAGTTGATAAGGTTGGAGCGGTAACGCTTGGTGGCGTATTCATGGGCAATGTTGGCCCAGCCCCCCAGCACCTTCTGGCAGGAAGCGGCCTGCTCCCTGGCAGAACCGTCCCCGGGCTTCACGGCAAAAATGGTGGAGCCGAAGCCTGTATTTTTCCTGCTCATTTCAGGGTACTTGGTGCGGATAGCCTTGTATACACTGTCCAGATCCAGGTTGGGATTGGCAACGATAGGGCAGGTATCCGCCATGACGGCCTCCTGCACCGCCCTCATCTCCTTGGCGCGCCCCACATAAGCGGGATCCTTGCGGCTTAAAGTGAATTCCGCCAGCCCCAGGGGATTGGAACGGTAGGAAGAGGTTTCGCCGGAAGGGATCAGCTCATCCGTGGTGGTCACAGGATCGTGGATCTCACTGACCACCCGCAGCACCAGGTTCTCCGGCAGCTCACACATAGCGGGCCAGTCCTTGATATTGGGACCGAACTGGATCTCCACATCGGGATCCGCCACACCCTTGGAATCAAAGACACGGTTTTCATAAATCCTGCTGTCGAAATGATACTGATACTTGCCGAATTCCCCGTCGAACTCGGTGGCAGGGGTCAGCACGCCCCGGTTGGCTGCCGTGGCGGCGATGGATCTGGCGTCCATCAGGGCAACGGAAGAAATCTGACCGTTCTGCAGCTTGCTGCCTTCCCGGTTCGGGAAATTCCTGGTGGAATGCCGGATGCTGAAAGCGTTGTTAGCCGGGGTATCCCCCGCGCCGAAGCAGGGACCGCAGAACGCGGTCTTAAGCACCGCGCCGGTCTCCAGGATCGCGGCGGCGCAGCCGTTTTTGATCAGTTCCATATAAATCGGCATGGACGCCGGGTAAACGCTTAAGGTAAAGGCGTCGGAGCCGATGTATCTGCCTTTCAGGATGTCCGCCGCGGCGCAGATATTTTCAAAGCCGCCGCCGGCGCAGCCCGCGATGATGCCCTGCTCCACATGGAATTTGCCGTCCCGCACCTTATCCTTCAGATGGAAGTCCACGGCGCCGTCCAGGCTCACCAGCGCCCGCTTCTCCGTTTCATCCAGAATATCCAGCAGATTGGCGTTCAGTTCTTCGATGGTATAAGTGTTGCTGGGATGGAAAGGCATGGCGATCATGGGTCTGACGGCGGAAAGATCCACGGTCATCATATTGTCGTAATATGCCACAGAGGCAGGATTCAGTTCCTCATAGTCTTCCTTCCTGCCATGGATCTCATAGAACTCTTCGATCTGCTCGTCCGTTCTCCAGATGGAGGACAGGCAGGTGGTTTCCGTGGTCATCACATCCACGCCAATCCGGAAGTCCGCACTCAGGGAAGATACGCCGGGACCTACGAACTCCATCACCTTATTTTTTACAAAGCCGTTCTTGAACACGGCGCCGATGATGGCCAAGGCCACGTCCTGAGGACCTACGCCCTTCACCGGGGCTCCTGTCAGGTAAATGCCCACCACGCCGGGCATATTAATATCATAAGTCTGGTTCAGCAGCTGTTTCACCAATTCGCCGCCGCCCTCGCCCACGGCCATGGTGCCCAAGGCGCCGTACCTGGTGTGGGAATCGCTGCCCAGGATCATCTTCCCGCCCCCAGCCAGCATCTCCCGGGCGTACTGATGGATCACCGCCTGATGAGGGGGCACATACACGCCGCCGTATTTCTTGGCGCAGGTCAGGCCGAACATGTGGTCATCCTCGTTGATGGTGCCGCCCACGGCGCAAAGGGAATTGTGGCAGTTGGTCAGCACATAGGGCATGGGGAACTTCGTAAGGCCGGAAGCCCTGGCGGTCTGGATGATGCCCACGAAAGTGATGTCGTGGCTGGTGAGTTTGTCAAACCGGATCTTCAGCTTCTTCATATTGCCGGAAGTGTTGTGGGCTTCCAGGATCCGGTATGCAATAGTTCCCTTCGCTGCTTCTTCCTTCGTCACGGCTTGTCCTGTCTTGCTCTGAAGGGCCTTAGCGCTCTCCGGGTTGTCCTGGACTAACTCCGTCCCGTTCAACAGATAGTATCCGCCTTCTAATAATTTGATCATAAATAGCCTCTCCTTTTCTTGGAATAATATAATCGGGCAATTGCGAAACCATGGATTCCAGACAGAGGAAGTCAAGATAGCCAAAAACGGGCTCCGATGCGGTGGCAGATCGCCCTTATTTTGTCTATCTTGCCTTCTCCCGCAAATATTCTGTCAGATCTCGGACTGCCACCGCCTTTTGGTCACTGAGGATTTCCCAGATAGGATGTTCTGTCTTTTCTCCTGAGAAATAGCGCCTCGCGAAGCAGATAACATTTGTGATATCATCTTTTTCATACAAATCGTCATACGCCTGATCAAAGAAGCGCATGTCATGGCGGGAAAAATCGGCAGCGGACAGTTCAATCTCGAATAAGCGGATCTTGCTGCGTTCCTCCGCCGAGGCCCTGCCCCAGTCGATCTCAAACAATTCGCGGCAGGACGCCAGATCGTCAAAATAATAGTTCCCCTTCAATCGGCAGCAGCATTGGGGATATTCCTTTCTGCGCACATATTCAAAGACCCCCTCTGCCGCCCATTTGACGTAATCCGTCTGCATATCCGCCATTCCGAATCTGTCCAGGGCCTCTCCCATAAACTTCGCGGCAAAATAAAGTCCATAAAAACAGTCCTCACTTTTCTCCAGAGCCTGCACAAACGGCTCCGTCAATTCCCAGTTCTTTTTATAATTCAAGGACAGCTCCGCTCCCAGGCAAAGCGTATCGCTCATATGATAAACTTTCATTCCTGCCGCTTTTTCCCTTCCGGAACCTGAGGATTCCAGTTTTTTGGTTATTTTCAGCTTTTCGCTATTTTCACGTTTTTATCATTTTCTGGCTTCAGATCACTTTCCAGCTGCCATTTTTATTAGCTCCGATATGTTCCAGCCTGCCTGCTTTCTTAAGCTGCGCCACGAGTCTTTCTACCTGCCTGTCAGACCGCCCCAACATAACAGCCAGTTGTTTCATCGTCATTCTGGGATTATCTTTCAATAAAACAAGCGCTTTTTCTTCTACAGGCAATTCGCTGACATTTCTTCCAACATTGCTTCCAGCATTTGTTCCGACATTTATTCCGACATTTCTTTCAATGTTTGTTCCGACATTTATTCCGACATTTCTTTCAATATTTATTCCGTCATTTATTTCAGCGTTTTTTTCGCTGCCGATTCCAGCCTTTACCACGCCATCCATCCCGGTTTTTACTGCAAGCCTACTGTGAGAGACCTGACCTGCAATGATTTCCCTCAACGTCTCCCGGATCATTTTCAACATAAATGCCACAAATACAGTGGATTCACCCGCCGCATTGGAATCATTGATCGCGGCATAATAATCAATCTGATTCTCGTGGATCATGGTTTCCACTGGAAGCCACGCAAAAAAATCCTTCCAATTCCGTAAGATCAGCGTATGCCACAATCTCCCCACACGTCCATTTCCATCCGCAAAAGGATGAATAAATTCAAATTCATAATGAAAAATACAGGATTTGATCAAAGGGTGCAGCTGCGAGGTCTTCAGCCAGGCAAATAATTGTCCGATCAGATCCGGCACATAAGCGGCAGGAGAACCCGCATGAATCAAGTTATGATTCTGGTCATATACGCCGGCATTCTTACTGCGAAACACCCCTGTCTCCTTCACAAGTCCTTTCGTCATAAAACGATGTGCTTTCAACAGGTCCCTCACCGAATACATATCCAGATTCTGTAATTGCTCATAGGCTTCATAGGCATTTTTTACTTCCCGGATCTCGGCAGGGGGAGCCAACACCCGCTTACCGTCGATCACATCAGTCACTTGATCCAACGATAAAGTATTTTGTTCTATGGCCAGAGAGGAATAAATCGTTTTGATCCGATTCTCCCGCCGCAGCTTGGGATTGACCGATAATCTGTCATGAGCGGAGATTTGTCCCACCAGTTCTCCGATTTCGATCACCAGATTTGTAATCTCCTCCGTCATGGTAAAGGGCGGTATATACTGCTCCGGCATAAGACATTCCTCCCCTCGTTTTTCTTTCCCCGGTCTGCGGCTCATGACATCGGCTTTTCCTGCGACAATGACTTTTCCACAGCATCTAATTCTCCCTCGACATCAGCCTTTCTCACAATACCAACTTTTCCTGCGGACACTGCTTTCCCTCCGCTGCGGTCATCTCTTACGGTGTTAAATATATCATTTTCTTCCAACGATTGCAAGCCATCTGTGTTTTTTGAACAAAAACAAAGTACAGTTTACAAGGGACTACACAGGGTAACGGTCTGACGGGAGGATTACCGCCCGTCAGATTTTCCATGTAA
>CANQBS010000050.1 GCA_947589075.1 uncultured Acetatifactor sp. | reverse complement strand
CGCCGGTCAGGGCGTCGTCCGGGCGAAAGCGGTCAAAGGGCGTGGTGGTCTCATCGATCAGCCCTGCATCCTCCGCCGCCTGTACCGCGGAAGCATCCCACTCATAGCGGTAAATATCGCAATATTTCCCTTGATAGGAACGTTTTTTCGGAGTGGGAACAGCCTTGAAAAACAAATACAGGAACTGGCCTCTCGGCATTTCGTCAAAGGGATGATAATAGCGGATACAGGGATCCAGAAGCCCCTTCCACATGGCCTCCTTCAGCTCCTGCTCCTGTCTGATATGCTGGCAGTCCGCATAAGGAAGATCCGGCAGATCATGGGGCAGGACGGGCTTTTCCTCCTTCTGGGCGCTGGATACCGTATGGGGCGGACGCAGAGTCAGGTCAGGAATCCATTTTTCCTCCCGGTCGGCGGATCCGGCAGCGCCCTGAACTCCCGAGCCTTCCATCATGGACACAAGGGGTTCTATCCCCTGTCTTCTGATCTCCTTTGCAATAAAACGCACTGCAACCATGGCGCCATAATCATTGGTATGGGTCACATCCATGAAATAATCCTTGCTGGTCTCCGTCCCCGCCTGGCACATCAGACGGAAACTGTATTCATGGAGATCGATGACTGGCACATGACGCTCCTTTCCCACCCTCAGACAACTCTGGGCGTATTCCTCCAGCAGGTCAAAATAACCCTCCTCATCCCTGCCGGGAATCCGGCTTAAGGAAGTGACGATCACCGGGAAAGCTCCTTTTTCCCTGATCTTGCTGATATACCAGCGCAGATTGTCAGCATAACCTCCGTATGCTTTCAGATTTCTCCGTTTCTGATCATTGTGACCGAACTGCATCATAAACACATCCCCGGGACGGATATTGCCCATGACAATATCGAAATGCCCGTCGTCACGGAAGCAGTTGGTGGTCATTCCCCCATGGGCCTGGTTATTGACCGCAGCACCAGGCAGGAAGGACAAAAGGTTCTGCCCCCAGCTTCCGTAATTCATAAGGGGATTGTCAGGATACTGCCCGTCATAGTCCGTCACCAGGGAATCCCCTGCCAGAAATACAGTGGGAACCTCCGCTTTCCGGATGTTAACGCTGCAAAGAGATACCGGCCAGGAGCCATCCTGCGATAACCGTGAGCCGGCCTGGCAATGGGCAGCCAGCACAGTCACATAGATGGAATCATCCAGTCTCATAGGCTCTCCGATCACGGGGATATACTCACATACGTGGACATAGAAGGTGATCCGCCGCTCTTCTTCCGGAAGCAGGAAAAGACCGCGGCGCACCAGATTTCTGCGATTGGTTATGAGATCCACCCTTTCGCATCCTTCTTTCCCTGCCCGCAGAACCACCGTCACCTCATAGGTCCCTTTCTCCGGAACCCGGGCACGGAAACGAAGAGGAAACTCTCTTTCGCTTACCGCAGCGCCGAGGTCTGTATTAAGCATCTCAGGGAAGGTATCCCTCGAAGGATACCAGCCTCCCGTCCCGGTAAAATGATCTGCCCGGGGGCCCGCCTGATCCAGAGAAAGCAGCCCGTAACCCCTTTCCATCTCAAAATAATCCTCAGCCTTCACACGGACGGATTCTTCCCCTTCAGCCGCATTTCCAAAAATATATCTCTTATAATACATTTCCTCTCCTGTTCCTTTTCACGATACCTTCTTTTTATATATCATAAGCCTTCTTTTTCCAGAAATCAAGAGATTACCTTGCCGGATCTTCCAGGGCGTTTCCCTGCCTGATCTCCTGGGGCAGACCGGGCGCCTCTCCCGGACTGCAGCGATCCATGACCTTCCGCGTCCGGAAGCCGCCCGAAGCTGCGAAATGCATCAGCGCCAGAAGTTCATGGGCTAAAAGGGGGAATGCCGCCAGTATGCATAGCAGCAACCATTCCCCGCCGTCTAAATGGGCGGTTCCGAAAGCATCGATGAAGAAGGGCACCTCCGTCACCGCGAACTGCAGGGCAAAGCCGGCTCCCAGAGCCGCCAGCATCAGCTTATTTTCCAGATGGTTCATGCGAAACACCGACCTGTGCACATCCCGCATCCCCACGGCATGAAAAAGCTGGGACATCCCCAGCACGGTAAAGGCGTATGTCTGGGCTTTTGCCAGCACTTCCCCGTTTCCCAGCACCTCCTTCAGGGCAGAAAGGACTCCGCGGAAAACACCGGGATGAAAGATCTGCAGAAGACTGTCCGGCAGTACTCCTTCCATCCCCAGGATCGTCAGGGGAAGCATGAGAAAGGCTGTCAGGCTGATGAAAGCGATGAGGAGCCCGTAAAAGCAGGTACAGGACAGACCGCCCCTGGCAAAAAGACTTTCCTCCGGCCTGCGGGGAGTATGCCGCATCAGGCTTTTCCCGTCGTTATGGTCCACCCCAAGGGCAAGGGCAGGCAGGGAATCCGTGATCAGATTGATCCAGAGGATATGACTGGATTTTAAGGGGGAAGCGATGCCGCACAGCACCGCCGCGAACATGGTCATGATCTCCCCCATATTGGAGGAAAGAAGAAAGATCACGGATTTGCGGATATTTTCATAGACCCCTCTGCCTTCTTCAATGGCTTTTTCTATAGTGGCAAAGTTATCGTCCGTAAGGATCATATCGGAGGCCTGCTTCGCGACGTCAGTTCCCGTCATTCCCATGGCGATGCCGATATCCGCCGCTTTCAGGGAAGGAGCGTCGTTCACCCCGTCCCCGGTCATGGCTACGATCTTCCCCTTCTCCTGAAAGCCCCGCACGATCTCCACCTTCTGGGCCGGGGAAACCCGGGCAAAGACCCTCACCTGATCCAGCTTTTTCAGAAAACCCCCCTTCTGTATCTCTTCCATCTGCGACCCGGTCATACATTGATCCCTGCTCTCCACGATCTGGAGCTGCTTTGCTATGGCGTAGGCAGTATTCACATGATCCCCTGTGATCATCACGGTGGATACCCCTGCCTGGCGAAAGGTTTCCACCGCTTCCGCAGCTTCGGGTCTGGGAGGATCCTTCATGCCCAGCAGTCCCAGGAAAATCAGGTTCTCCTCCTTAAGTTCCGAGGGCTGTAACCCCGGGAACTCATGCATCGCCACCGCCAGAGTGCGCAGCGCATCTGTGGACATGCTCTCCGCCTCTTTCAGGATCTGCCTGCGGTACCGATCGCTTAATTCCACCGGATGCCCGTAAAGCATGATCCTGGCACAGCGTTTGAGCACCTGCTCAGGGGCCCCCTTGGTATAGGCTATGTATCCTTCTGCGCGCCTGTGGCATGTGGTCATCATCCTGCGTTCCGAATCAAAAGCAAGCTCGCCGCACCTGGGAAAATCTTTCTCCAGCTCCTGCCTGGAAAGCCCGAATCCCGCGCCAAAGTCCAGCAGCGCAAGCTCTGTCGGATCCCCCATCCGGCTGTGCTCCTTACCGTTGGAACTGCTTAAAACCGCATCATTGCACAGCACCATTCCATACAAAAAATCCCTGCCCCGCAGATCAAAAAGCCGGCCGGCTGATCCGCCGTTTTGCAGCTCCTCCCCTTTATATTCCTGCAGATTCAGGAAGCACTTTTCCACCCTCATCCTGTTCTGGGTAAGGGTTCCGGTCTTATCGGAGCAGACCACGCTTACCGCCCCAAGGGTTTCTACAGAAGGAAGTCTCCTCACGATGGTATTCACCCGGACCATCCTGGTCACGCTTAAGGCAAGGCAGATGGTCACCACCGCCGGCAGCCCCTCGGGCACAGCGGCTACAGCCAGGGAGATCGCCGTGATCAGCATCTCCATGACATCGCGCTTTTGCACCACGGCCATCAAAAACAATGCCCCGCAAAGCCCCAGGGACAGGAAGCTTAAAACCTTTCCCAGTTCTCCCAGCCTCCTTTGCAGGGGCGTCAGTTCTTCCCGGCTTTCAGAGATCAGTCCGGCGATCTTCCCGATCTCCGTATTCATCCCGGTGGCAGTCACAAGCCCTTCCCCACGCCCATAGGCGACGATGGTGGACATATAGGCCATATTCCGCCGATCCCCCAGGGGAACTGCCGCGCCTCCTCTTTTCCTCACCAGAAAATCCGCATCCTTCTCTATGGGCTGGGATTCTCCGGTAAGAGCCGATTCCTCCAGTTTCAGGCTGCTGCTTCTGACCAGCCTCATATCCCCGGGCACCTGACAGCCCGCTTCCAGGCACACCAGATCCCCCACCACCAGCTCCGCCGCGGGGATCTCCTGCTTCTCCCCGTCCCGGATCACAAAGGCGTGAGGGCTTGTCAGCTTTTTCAGGGAATCCAGCGCCTTCCTTGCCTTCCCCTCCTGGATCATACCGACCAGGGCATTCACAAAGATCACGACGCCGATGATCACAGCATCGCTCACTTCCCTTAAAAAAACAGAAACTGCCGCCGCTCCCATCAGAACATAGATCAGAGGATCCATAAGCTGCTCCAGAAAGGATTCCGCCATCGTCTTTTTCCGGGCAGATTTAAGCTCGTTCCTGCCGTCCTTCCGAAGCCTTGCCAGAGCCTCTTCTCTTGTAAGCCCCCTGCTTAGATCTCCGGATACCGCCTTCCTTGTTTCCTCAATGGTGCTGTCTGTATACATAAGCCCTCTCCTCCCGCTCCGTATCCTGTTGTACATCCTATGACAAGCCCGGAGAAAATATGTCCCGATGCACGTCTGCCTGCAGAAGTTATGATTTAAGGGCTTTCACATGTTAAAATGTTAAAATCAACTTTATTGACAGGGGCAGGGACTTTGAATACACTGAATGACGTATTACATAATCTCTCATATCAGGAGGAAGAATATGAAAACTCAACTGTCTGTTCGTGTAAAAAAAGAAAGCTTCTATTCCAAAATGATGGGTAAATTCTACCTTGGACCTCTCAGCATGTTCGGGAAACGTCCTATCATCGTTTCCATCGACGGGAAGGAACAAAAACTTTTGCCCAGCAAAAAACCTTATCTGCTCGATATAGAACCGGGAAGCCATCAGGTTGATTTTATCGATCCCCAGCGCAAGGCGAAGCACGCCGGCCAGGCTGTGAACAAGGCATGGGATGCCGCCATGGGAGCCGCGGTAGGAGCCGCAGTAGGGGGAGGAGCCATGGGAGCGTACATGGGGGCTACCGGCGCCGCCCAGATCAGCGAAACCTCCTTCAACATGTTAAATGACGGCGGAAGCGTCCAGGTCAATATTAAAGAAGGGGATATCCTGAAGCTTAAGTGCAGGGCTCAGCGCAACGGCTCCGTCAAGGTAGAGCTGGATTCCTAAGTCATGATCTGGGCATCTCTTTCACCGGAACAGGTGACCAATTTCATATTAAGCAGAATGCGCATATCCCGATGGTCAGAGTTACGAAAATGGGAATGGGAATATCGGATCTATCCGGAGAAGATGGAGGACCAGCTTCTCATCCTGCTGGAGGAGCACGGCAGGAAATACCAGGCTCACGCCGACATCGACAAAATCCAGACATGGGATCTTTCCCCCTATAAGGAACAGGAACGGAAACAGATCCTTAAGGATTATAAAGAGAGCCTGGACAATTCCGCCATTTCCCAGGGGATCATCGATTCTGTTTATGATTATTCGCAGACTGCACAGGATTACTATGCCATCCGTGATTTTCTGACCTCAGTGAAGGAATCGAATATCACAAAGTTTAAATACACTCACGAACTTGCGGTGAGCAGCAATAATCTGCATACCTGGAGGGTCTACTGTCTGGGCGTCCAGGACTCCTCCGCTTTTCAGGCTAAGGCTTATCCTATGGAGGAACAGCAGGCCATCTTGATGCAGGGAGTCAGATCGGAGACTCCGCTGTCGGATCCCGGCATAGGGAAATCCATACTCTGCAGTCTTTTTGATGATCTGCTGACAGTGCTGGACCCCGGCCTGAATGTCCGCATTCCGCCCCATTACCTTACGCAGTATGCCTGCGGGGATCTGGAGGAGATGATGCAGAACGCTCAGGATCTGATGAATCAAAACAAACTTCAGGAATGTTCCGATTTTCTGAAAGCCATGCTGATTCAGATCGGCAGAATGCGGATCCGCCTGAATTCCAATGATTACTGTCTCCTGCAGGAAGGGGTTGCGGATTATTATCTTTTTTTCATCGGCACTGCCACAAAAGAGCCGGGATACAAGCTTTCCGGGGAGCGTGCTCTCGAGCTTCTGACCCGGAACCCGGATCTTACGGAGCTGAAGCCCATGATCGACGCCCTCAGATATTGGCTGAGAAGAGTCTGAAGGAGAACTTCTCTTGTTTTCCCCTGCCCCCCTGATCCATGGGGACAGGGGATTCTTATGTCTCTTTTTCCCGTAATCTTATGGAAGGACTTCCCCAGCTTACGGAAGAACTTCTCCAACCAGGGAATAAACAATACTATTCCGGCGGAAAGGTTCCGGCGGGAAACCGGGATTGTTAAATTTTACTGTATTGTAAGTTTATTTTAACATTGATATACTATTGGACAGCTTATATTTTTATACCAGGAGAGACAAGCAGGAGAAACAGACATGACAAGCCAAGAAGCAGATATCTTAAAACAGCTTTCAGACCGTCCCAGGGAAGCCCTGGTTTCCATTATGGACAACTACTCCCGGCTGCTGTGGTCCATCGCCGAAAAATACCTGACCAATCCGGAAGACATCAAGGAATGTATCAATGACACATTGATGGAATTCTATCAGAGACGGGACAGCTTTGATCCCCAAAAGGGAAGTCTGCCTGTTTTTCTGGGAACCATTGCCCGCAATCAGGCAATTTCCAAATACCGTTATTTAAGAAGCCGCCAGGTCCTTCCCTTTACCAGAGAACCGGAGGACCGGACAGACGAGATTCAGGAATTGGAACAGAGGATCGATCTGAACCAGCTCATCGACTCCCTGAAGCCGGAGGATGCCCGGATCGTCCGGATGAAATATTACGACGACCTGACTATTCAGGAAATCGCGGATTCCCTGAAGCTTCCTTACGAAACCGTTAAAAAGCGTCACCAGCGGAGTCTGCACAAAATGAGATGGCTTCTGATGGTACTCCTCCTTGTGGGAATCCTGGCCCTTCTTTCAGCATGCGCATACCTGGTTCTGCGGCGCCTTCATCTGATTCCGGGCTACGGCATCAGCGCTTTGGAACAGCTTACGGTCTACGCCCTGGAGGAACCTGTGCAGGGAGAAGGCATGCTCTGGGATACGGTATCTGATCCCGGAGAACAATCTGTTCCTGCCGAGCTTACTTCCGCGGCTTACACTGTGGAGGAGGGATATCTGCTCGATGGGAAGCTCACTCTTCTCGTGAGATTTCCTTCTGAAACCACCTCCATTCCTTCCGCATCTGTCAAATATGACGACAAGCCGCTGCAGCAGTGTCAGATCTACAGTTCTGCTGACGCCGCCTGTCCGGAAGACCTCCTGGTAAGCTATCAATATCTGGCGGACCTGCCGGAAGGCGCCGGAGATGAAGTCCCGGAGGATGAAATTCATTTCACCTTCCTTATAGATGGCGGCAGCGGAGAGACATCCCTGCAGCTAAAGAGAATTGAAACGGACGAGCTGTCAGGATACACCATAAAAACAGGAGACTTTGGAGAGATCATCGCCTATCCCCACTGGGAAAACGGATATCTTCTGGTCAGTCTCTATCCGGTCAGCTATGAAAACACCCGGATCCTTCCTACCCTGATCACAGACCAGTACCGCCAGGGCAGGACCGGGGATATCACACTGACCGAAAAGAATCCCATCGGCGCCATACCCTTTCCGGGGGAATTCACATCAAACCGCTTCGGAAATACAGAATACTACGACTGGAATTTTGGAAAAATAGGCGCCGGGGACTATAAGCTTTGCCTGCCCTACCTTTATCTGGAGCTTCCGGGCGCTGACGGAGAATTCCTGCTTTCTTCCCGGGAACTGAACTTCCCTTCGGGAACAGCTCCTTCAACAGAACCGAATTTTTCAGCGGAACCGGCCTCCCCGACCAAATCGGCTTCTCCGGGCGAGCCTGACGGGGACCTGCCGGAACTGCCCCAAACCTGTCAGCTTCCGGAGGGCACCCTGACGCTGGATAGCTGTACCTTTGCCGGCATCAGGGACATGGGTTCCCGGAAGGAACGGGAATGGGAACTCCTTCTGCATTATGAGCCCGACTCTGATCTGGAATTGTTCCGGCCACAATTAAATGTTTCCCTTCTGGACGAAAACGGGGAAGAAATCATGGCAGGCAGTGTGGGGATTTCCATTCCGGAGGAAGAAACCGAACCGGGAACGCTGAAATATCTTCTCGACATCTCAATGGACTCTCCCGCCTTTGACAGTTGCCGGATCTCATTGGGAGAATCCTCCGTTTACCGCTGGCCCCGGGAATCCGTCCTGTCCCTCAGGATATTGCCCGGAGAATAAAGGGAAGATAAGAAGCTGTTTTCCCCGGCCAGATTTTTTTTATCCTCCTTTGTCCCCTTTTCCTGCTTTGGTACGAATAATAAGCAGAATGTACCAGAGAGGAAAACGGGATGGATCAGGCTACCTATAACAGGATTCAGAGCATCGCAGGGGACTGCCTTTTGCTGACGCATCAGGAGCGCCCCGAATTGAAATGGCTGAAGGGAAAATATAATAATTACATGGAACGAAATGGCTTTTCCGATAAAAGCACAGCGGACGCTCATCTTTTTTATGCGATCTATGGGGGATGGCCCCTGCGTCAGACAGATCTGTTAAAGGTCCGGTACTGGCGCACCGGTCAGCATCTTCCTGCCACCCACCAGATCTGCTCCCTGTTCGGCCGCGCCCTGGGGCTGTCGGATGAGGATCAGAAGTTTTTGCTCCAGGGATATTTTGACGGCTGCGACCAGTATTTTACGGAAAAAACAGAGGATCCCGTTTATCTGCAGCGCTCCGGCATTATGGAAGCTTTAAAAAGGGAATATCTTCTCCGGATCCCTTCGGAAGAGCTTGCCAGAATGAATATTGATCCCGGCCGCATTGAACATTACCAGAGACATCTTTATTATATAACTGCCAGACAATATGTCTCCTTAAACGGACCTGTTCCTGATCCGGTCAGCACAAGACATATCACCAGCATTACATATGATTCCGAACTGAACCGCACCTTGAGGCTGTTAGGCAACGTCCCCCGCAAAACGATCATACGGCACCTGTTTCTTCTGAATATGCCGGACTTAACACTTGAACGGATCAACAGGCAGCTGGAAGCTCTGGGATACCTTCGTCTCAGGGAGGAACATACTCTGAAAACAGGGGAACATCTGGACTGGCTCCTCATCCGCCTTCTGAAACTGTATGAGGAAGTCCGGCAGACAGGCTCTTCTCCGCAGGGGAAGCCTCTCTCCCATAACGAATGTTGCCAGTGGATGCAGGAATGCTGCAGACTTCTGGATCAGATCTGGAAGGAGGCAGACAGACCGCACCTTCGTTTTATGTACTTTAAAGCGCTGGATTAAACAGAAACAATGAAATAGAAAAAGGGAAGCGGGAAACTTCCAGAAAGGCGCCGGTCATGTTCCATGCCGGCGCCCTTTTCATTTTGATCTTCCGGCTTTTCGTCAGATTCCTCCTTCCGATCTTCTCCTCCGATCCTTCACCCAACTTTTTATTTTATTAATGTTGTGATCCAGTAAATAACTCCCAGCACCCAGCTGGAGAAAATACCGTACAATATAACGGGTCCCGCGATGGTGAAGATCTTACAGCCCACGCCGAAGACCTGACCTTCTTTTTTATATTCGATGGCTGGCGCAGCCACGGAGTTGGCGAAGCCGGTGATGGGCACCAGCGCCCCGGCGCCGCCCCACTTCACGATCTTGGGATAAATGTTGAGGCCGGTTAAAATCACTGAACACAGTACCAGAATCAGGGAACACCAGCTTCCGGCATCCTGCCTGTCCAGGCCGAGGGAAGCTGCATAATTGATAATTCCCTGCCCGATCGTACAGATGATGCCGCCTGTCAGAAAAGCTTTCAGCATCTGCAGCCCAAGATCATGGGTGGGGGTCACCTGCTTTACATATTCCTTATATTCCTTCTTCTCCTGCTCAGTGACCATGCTGTCCGATCTGTCCTTATTGTCCTTATCGTCCTTATTGTCCTTATTGTTCATATCATTCATATCGTTCATCTCAACCTCCAATCCAAAGTTTTCATGCGACGGTTTTCTTGCAATGGCTTTCATACAACGGCTTTGATACAATGCCTTTGATACAATGCCTTTCATACAAAGGCTCTCACACGGCAGCTTTCACACAATGGCTCGCGCTTCTACTCCACCGTATGATAAAATTCCTTGATAAAATACAGCAGCGAACCCATGAGTTTTCCGGCAGCCATGGACAGAACGGCCAGTCCGATGCCATGACGGAAAGAGATCCTTCTGGCAAAGATCGGGATGCTGTCCAGCATCTCCGCAATGGCCAGGGCAAGACAGCCGATGAACATGCCGCTGAACAGCCCGAACAGCAGCAGAAGCCCATTCCCTGCCCAAAGCCGCAAATCTCCCCCGGCTGCTGGTATCCTTCCGATCTCCAGGGATATTTCTCCCATATTCCAGACACTGCGGCCGACGGTTCCTCTGCCCCAGCTGTCCCCGAATATGCTTAAAATACCTCCTGCAACGGTTCCTGCGATGACCATTTCCTCATATAAAACCACATGACCCGCAGTATGAGTCTTGCCTGCAAAACGGGGGATCAGCCCCACCGCCACAAAGACGGTAAAGACTCCTGCTGCCGCCAGCAGACCATAACACAATCCGGCAAAAGAAAGCAAGGCCTCTTTCAAAAATAAGATTCCCTCAGACATCCAGCTCCTTCCCCTCCCTTCCGGCGGTTTCGATCAGAGTTTCATCCACATCCTTTTCATAGTTTTTCATGGCCACTTCGATGGGCGTGGGATCTTTAGTCAGACGCCTGCCGCCCACATGATTGAAGAAGGTGATAATGCCCAGGGCAAGACCGATGGAATAAGAGATTTCAATGATATTGACGCCCCCGGGCTCTTTCTCCAGAACGATCCGGTAAAGCTCTTTAAATACCTCGTTGATTCCCACATCGTTGTGATAAGCCATGATGGTAAAAGCAGTGCCGAAAAAGCTGACCAGACAGACCAGCGCCGTTTTCCACCACTGCTTCCAGGATTTGTACGCAGCTGCTTCGGTCAGTTCTACCAGTACGTCCGCTTCCCCGATCACCTCCACAGAAATGCCCGGGCAGGCCTGTTCCATCAATTCAATGAGTTTCAGCACGCTGATCACACAGCGTCTGGGCGTTTTTTCTCCAAAACGATACACCTTCAGGCTCTTTAACCTGGCGCTGACCGCGCTGTCGCTGCATCGCAGGCTTCCCAGATCCTTCAGACAGACGTCGGGAGACTGTACTTCCACATTTCGATTACATTTCAGATATACGGTCGGATTGGACACAGCTGAAAACCTCTTTTCCCTCAGGATACAAAAAGCAGCGGCCGCCGGGGATTCCACCACAATCCTTCGACAGCCCCTGCTTTCAGGGATAGTATGTGCAGTTTGAAAGGGAAAATATACATCAGCCTTCCTGCTCTGGTTTTTTCCCCTGCTCTATGTAATATTTAAATCCTTTCTTCCACAAAAGCGGCAGGGAATAATGATTCAGCCACCAGGCCGGCAGACTGGCCAGCAGATAAATTCCAAGGGCCGACGCGCCAATGGCAGATCTTAAGTCGGAAGATATTTTTAAAAAGACCGTCGTCGCGCTCCAGACCAGATAAAACGCCACAAGACCCGGAACCAGGGTGGCCAGATAAGTTCTCAGGAAGGCGCTGCCTCGGAAGGTTTTTCCAAAAAGCGAATCCTGTCCATAATATTTAAGTCCCAAAGACGCGGTGAAAGCCAGCGGAAGAGCCAGATATATGGCTGTAAAGATCGACTTCAGCTCCGCGAATGTGCCCGGATTGGCCTGGAATACCCTTCTTGTCACAATAAGATGCCACAAGAACGCCGTCACAACAATACAGATGATACGGTTCCTCAGCTTGGACGCACTGACATCCTCCGGAATCCGCTCTCCCTTTGCGGCAGCCGCCTCTCGTTTCATCTGAAGTTCTTTTTGATGTAATTCTCTTTCTTTCCTGGCCAGCTCATCGTTCTTCCGGTCAAGTTCGATCTGCCTCCTGATGTCGGCATCAGACTGCTTTCCCGCCTTCTGACTGCTCTTCTTCGCCGCCCGGGCGGCATCCGCTTCCTTGCTCGCCTGGTTCTGCATACGGCGGATGTCTTTCAGATCCATCGTGGAATAATCATACAATTCCTTCAGATTGGGACAGCTGTTCATCGAACCGGAACACCCGTACTGTGTGCGTTTTGCCTGACAATGAAACAAATAACAATAACCGTCCACCTCGTAGGTACATGAAAACATGCTCTTTTTACCTCCTGCTTCTTTTTTTAAGTATTCTTCCATCTCCTGCCGGGAAGAAGCTCGTTCATTGGCTTTGATACAAGGATCAGGCCAATGTATCTTCTTTCTTTAGTTTCGCAATCAGGCTCCGGTCCGCCGGAAGCCAGTCCACACTGTCAAGCTGTTCTCTGGCAAGCCACCTGGCGGCTTCGTGTTCCTTCAGCACCAGATCACCGGACCGGATCGTACAAAGGAAACAGTCCATGGACAGATGGAATTGGGGATAATCGTATTCTACGGTCTCCAACAGATCACCGACAACAATTTCGGTATCCAGTTCCTCCCGAATCTCCCGGGCAAGCGCCTCTCTGGAGGTCTCGCCGGGCTCCACCTTCCCTCCCGGGAATTCCCAGCCATCCTTAAATTCCCCATAGCCCCGCTGGGTGGCGAAAACTTTATTGTTATGAACGATGATGGCGGCGGCCACTTTGATGGTTTTCATGAATTTAATCCCATAAAAATTACCACATCTTTCCTCCAGCACAACGAGGAGACCACAATCATCTGACTATCTTTTGATCTATGGTTCCCTATCCTTTACTTCTCCACACCTTGACCATTCTGAATGGATAAATCAAAAATGGTTTCCTCTATAACCCTGATACATTCTTCAGGACGTTTTAAGATATCTGTACCCCAAAACCTGATAACTGACCATCCCAAAAATAAAAGTTTTTTATTTACCTCATCATCCCGGTTCATATTGCGCGTAATCTTTTTTATCCAAAACTCACTGTTCGCACCCTTTTCCAATCTCGGCTTTAAAAGCACTTCCCAATCCTTTCCATGAAAAAATTCACTATCACAGAAAATAGCAATCTTATATTTTGTCAATGCAATATCCGGTGTGCCCGGAAGTCTCTTATCATTCTTACGGTAACGATATCCCTTTTCCCATAGAGCCCTGCGGAGCCTTAATTCAATGGAAGTATCCTTACTGTGAATATGCTGCATATTTTTTCGACGCTGTTCTGGCGTTAAACTGTTCACGATTTTAACACCTTTATCCTTCAAAATATTTCAGGGATTGACCTTCATTGTTGTTGATTATATAGGAAGATTTATTTAACCCTTCCTTAACATACAGACTTTCCATAATCATACAAACGTTTTAGAATGTTTGTATCATTTGTTTCCTCTGTCCTCGTATAAACTGTTCCAGCAAATCCAACGTATGTGCTAAAACCTAACAGATAGATTGCCAAAGCCATTGCAAGTTCCTGATCTTTTTCCTTCAAATTACCGGCAACATTTTTAAGTTCCTGCAACACAGTATCATGGGGAACTTTTACACCATCCTCTCCAGACACCACACTTTCAATCACCCCAGGAAGCACCATACACATCTGATAGAAAGCATCTTCTTGCCCCGTTACCAGACTATAGAACTGATCAAGACTCACCCGACGTATCCTTTTATGGGAAACACTATTTCCGTCCACCGTTGTAGTCCATTTTAAGTTCTGAGATTTTTTTGCAATAGCCTCCACTAAAAAGCAGGCACAATCGTCATCCTTTAAAAGTTGATTCTGCATCTTAATGTATGTCCTGGCAGCTGCAGCAGAATTCATTGTATTATGCTTATTTTTCATCTCCACATATATAGTACTTACCTTATCCCCACCCGGCAAATCAATACCTTTAGGGTTATGATAAATCACATCCCAACCGCCTTCTTTCCCATTATCCGGCACACGGCAATTTTCCACATACTGAAAGATCCTTTGATGGAAATAGCCAATATCATTATTATTCGATTTATCTCGTTGCCGGAATATCTCGTTGCTCACAATTTCATCCCATGAAGATTGATATACCGTTTTATCAAAAATCATTTTTATTGGATCAATAATATTTTTATTAAATTTCGCCAAATCATAAGATTCAAGTTTTTCCCCATATTTATCAATAGTTGATTTTACATGTTCAATGAAATCTTTTTCCGAAATAAAAGATAGTCTCCAATCCATTTCTTCTTTTCCCTCCAATGCTTTCCTGATCTGTATAGCTACATCATAAGCCAGATTAACCGGTACAGCGTTGCCGACTTGCTTATATTGGGACATCACATTCCCACAAAACTCCCACTCATCAGGAAAACTCTGACAACGGGCATTCTCCCGAACAGTAAAGGGTCTTGCCTCCAAAGGATGGCAACGCTCCGTCTGCTTCTGTGACGGGGAAGTCAGTACCGTCAAAGAAGGTTCATCCATGCTCATCCTTCTAAGAATTCCTGTTCGCCCTCCGCCCATGTCCCAGCAACTTTTCATATATGACTTCGCGACTTCCGGATCAATATCCCTCCAATATCCCCCAGGGGGCACCAACTCAAATATTCTCCTTTTGCCTTCTCCATAAGGCACACCAAGGCTTTCCGGAACATTCTGCAAAACATCCCTTAGCACAGGCTTATATTTGTGAGGTGCAGGGAAACGAAACTGAATCTTATCCTTCAAATCTTTCCGGATGCCGATCGTAATCAGCCTTTCCCGTTTCTGTGCCACACCATAATCCCAAGCATTAAGCACCTGTTTTTGAATTTCATAACCTGTTTTCTCGAATATATCCAAAATGATCTTATAGGTTTTGCCCCCATCATGGGTCAATAGACCCCTCACATTTTCAAATAAAAACATCTTTGGATACAGTTTCTCCAAGAATTTGGCATAATGATAAAAAAGTGTGCCCCGGGCATCCTCGAGACCCAATCTTTTTCCTGCATAAGAAAAAGACTGGCATGGCGCGCCTCCAGACAATAAATCCAATTCCCCTCTCTTAATTCCAAAAAACTTTTCCAGATCCAATTTGGAAACATTTGCAATATCATCGCAGATCACGTTCCACTCTGGTCGATTCTTTGATAATGTATCACATGCGTCCTGATCAAATTCCACCAAACCTAAGGTTTCAAAACCTGCTTTCTCAATCCCGAGCGCCAATCCGCCAGCACCTGCAAACAGTTCAATTGTTGTAAACATAGATTACCTCTTCTGTTAAATTCTTTTAAATTATCCTAAATAATTTTACACTTTTAACCTATACCTTCGATCCCTGTTCCCACCCAAAATTTCAATTCTTTGTTCTGCAGCCAAAAACCTTAAAATGCTTTTTGTTCTGCTTTCTTTCAGTCCTAAAAGTTCACAGAATTCTGTAAGTCTATACTCTCTTCCCTGTTCCATACTGGCGAGAATATAGTTACACTGCTCCTGCATCTTTTTTGAAATTCTTTTGTCATTTTTTATCGGCGCTTTTTTATCGCCACTTTTTATCGCCACTTTTTTATCGCCACTTTTTATCGCCACTTTTTTAATAAATGACAACCTTAAAATTGTTCTGTCAGGATCATACTGTTCTTCTACGATCGGCTCTTTCCACCCTTCATTCTCCCAAACAGTAAAAATATCCGGTACGCCGCTTCCGGCACGCTCTCCTATTCCAATTAAATTAAACATCTTCATCAAGGCTTTATTTCTGGGATCGGAAATTCCGCCCTTCAACATCTGCTTCTTTCCCGTGCGGATGCTTCCCGGATTCTCCATCACAATAGAATCCGCATCCTTCCTGATCACTATCCCCCTTGGGAAATAAAAATCTGTATTTACCAGGCAATTTGCCAGAGCTTCCCGTATCGCCTTATGCACAGGCGTATCGTCAATACGGATTCCTCCCTCCAGTTTGAAAGGAATTTTCTCCCACAATTATAACAATCGAACAAATCTTCTTCAAGACTTTTCCTTGATTTCTTTTATTCTTTTCCTTTATTCTTCTCCCCATCCGGCCGGCAACGGTTTAAACCCGTTTTCCACCGTTCCTCCGCCTTTCCATTCCTCCCTGTGTCGTCTCAGCTCTGCCACATTGACTTCTCCTATCAGGACGGAGGCATTAAGACCGCCTTTCACCTGCAGGATATTCATCAGATCCTTTTTCGCTGGCTGCACGATCCTGCTGTCGCCGTATTCTGACATGTTGGCCTGAATACAATAACAGTACAGATCCCTGCTTAAGGATTCCATGATATTGCCGAAATAATGGGTATCCTTATTCCACTCCACCCCGAAGATCAGCTCCGCATGACGCAGGAACAGGCTTCGCAGCCTGATGGAAGTTAATTCGTAACAACAATAAGAAGCAAAGGATATCCCGCTCCAGCAAAACATTACGTGCCTGCAGCCCGCGGCAGGTCTGCAGCCCCTTTTCTTCACTTCTTCCAGCTCATGAGGCGAGAAGCAGCTCTTCTGGTGGAAAAAAGGCACCGTATAAGAAAAGCCCTTCCCTCGAAGGGGAATCAGGGTCGCCGTCAGATTGTAAACCAGGTCACGCTTCCTTATATGCTCTATTCCGCAGATGATCACCATATTGTGCCTGGCAGCCTTTTGCTGGAGAATCTCCAGATAATCCAGAGGCACATAGGCTTCCGGCATCACCAGCATATCCGCCTGGTGGCGGATGGCTTCATTGACGATCTGTCCGATCTCCTTACAGCGCTCTGCCCTGCTTAAGACCGCCCCGTCCAGTATTTTCCCGATCTCTTCCTCCGCCATCCTCACATTGGCCACCGCGATGCGAAGATTCTGCTCCCCGCTCTTTTTAACTGAGGAAATTTCTATCACGTTCCTGTTCGTTTTACCCAGGGATCTCACCTTTAAATATCGTCCCAGAATATCTCTCTTTTCGGACTGGAAATTCTCCGCATATTTTCTGGACGCCAGTCTCACTCTGCTCTCATTGGCGCGGAGAGGTTCCCTTCCGGCCCTGAGCTGTGCAAGCAGATCGGAAAACAGGATATCAAAGGGAGAAAGGCAGTAAGGCGCATATTTTCCGTATGCCCTCCGGTATTTTCCGGTATCGTCAGAATCTATATAATCTTTCAGGGAATACAACCGCTTTTTCTCTTGTTCGTCTGACGGCCGGAAGGCGGCCATGCAGTTTTCGATCCCTGCCGGCAGGAGGGCCTTATTGATCATTCTGGCATGACAGAATCCTTTCCTTATCTTTGTCATATATTCCAGCTGGAAAATCCTGGCATATTGAGAATTGTTTTCTTTCCATGCCGGCTGTTCTGCGATTTCCTTCAGCGCCTTCTTCATTTCTCTGCCCCAGACAAGGGCGCAGGATCGCATGAGACAGGCATGGTAAAAAAAGATCAGGGAGTCCTTTACCGAAACAATGGAACTCCGGTTCAGATACTGATATTCCCCGGTCCTGCCGCTGATTTCGTCCAGATCATCCAGGGCAAGCAGCAGACGGTTTGTAAACCGGGGCAGCTCCTGAAGCTCATCATTGATGACAAAGTAATTCAGGATACTCTCCCACACAGTATAATTGCCGAGCAGTTCCCTGTGATCCAGGACCTGGTAAAGATTCTCCGCGAACTGCTCCGTCACCCCCTTTTCTGAGAACCTGGACATCAGGATTTTTTTCCCCAATGCCTTGGAAAGGGCATATTTATCCACAGAAGCTCTGTTGATGGCCCGCAGCTTGTTTACCGTGTCCTCCCTCTCCAGCTTCAGGACATCCTCATCCTCCGCGTCTATGGAAGCCTCCGGGATAAAGTGAAATTCACTGGTATTCTGGGAAATATCCCTGCGGATCTTCTCCAGTATTTCCCTGCTTCCTTCCCGGCCGATGTAGAAGAAACGGAACTTGGAGCTTTCCATCCGCAGGGTAGGGTAACCCTCCAGGACAAAACCGTTTTCCCCGGAATCATTCCCTGCATCATAATCTTCCTGTGTTTTCCCTGTTTTCCTTATAATCTTATTTCTTTCCAGCAGATCAAAAACATGCCGGCTGACGCACTGACTGCCTTCCTCGGATATCAGCCCGGAGAGCTGCCCTGCTTCCGTCACCAGCAGCATATCGTCCACATATCTTCCGTAATATAAAGGCTTAAGGCGTTCAACGACCCTTTGGTCAAAATCCGCCAGAAAATAATTTGCCAGAATATTGGAGGGAAGAAAACCAATCGGCAGCATGGTTCTGTTTCCAAAGCCGCAGATCCGGGAATATTCTGTCAGGATCCGGTAAACACAATCATTGATGCGCCGCCATGAGGAATCCTTCCTTGTATAAGGGGCAGTAATTCCATAGAATTTTTCTTCTGTGTAATCAATATTATAATAATATCTGCTCAGATCCAGCATGGTAAGGACAACGCTCCTGCCCCCTGCGTCCAGGTAATCCTCCGCCCTCTTCAATCCCTCATTTCTCCAGCTTTCATACTGCTGAAAATAGGGCTTGAAAAGATTAGGGGAGGCAGTGGTCTGCTCCTCTCTCGTCCGTATATTGTCCATCAGACGGTTGCCGCAGCAGTTTTCATACAGTTCTTTGTCCAGATGATATCCTATCGTAAGGATCCACAATACTCCGATAACATGCCCTTCCACGCACATATCAATAAAATTATTGTACTTTTCCACAGTTACCCTGTCGGCGCTGACATTGGAGATCACCACAGGCTCCTTTCGGTCATCTCCTCCGGGCACCTGATCTTTCATCCTCTTGGGAAAGGTTAAAACCCTGATGGAACCAAGGACTTTCCGTTCCAGTTCCGTCCATTTCGCAGTATTTGTCAGGGCCTGGAAAAGAGCTTCCAGTTTTTCCTCCAGATCGGGACCCTCAAACTTCACGATCTGTTCTCTCAAAAAAGGCAGCGTTTTATCCAGATATACGCTGCCCTTCAGCTTCCTGTATGCCTCTTCTACAAATCTTCTGTCCATGACATTCCCCCTGCCCTTCTCCTTTGAAACAACTGCCGGCGATATATTTATTGGAATACGCCGTCCATTTGCTGTTCACTTTTATACCACAAATACCTACATATCTCTTCAAAAATTGTAGCATTAAATCTCCGTATTGAAAAGGGGAAAATACGATCCTTCCGGCGCTCTCCCAAAGTCTGTTTGACGCGCTCCAGATCATCTCAGGAAGATTTAAAGCATGGTGTTTCAAAAAAAGTTGAAATAGTTCTTGACTTCTGACCTTCCCTGTATTAGAATCTATTTAAATAAACTTTGAAATACTATCAAGGGAGGTTCCATCCATGGCGATCCAGGAAGTCCTATCTGCCCTGGCAGACGATACGAGAAGGCAGATCCTTGAGACTCTCAAGCAGGGCAGGATCAGCTCCGGCGACCTTGCCGCCGCCGTCAATATGACGCCCCAGGCCCTGTCCTATCATTTATCCAGACTGAAAAAAGCTGACCTGATCTATGAGACACGTTATAAGAACTTTATCTACTATGAGCTGAACCTTTCCATTCTGGACGAGACACTGCTCTGGCTCCACGAACTGCGGAAGGAACCGGCCGGAGCAAAAGAACATGCATATGAAACATATTAAAGATGAAAACAGACTCTAAAGGAGGTTCCCATGAAAGACCAGCTGCATAAGAAACGCACAGGCGATTCCCCCATAAGCATCCAGAAAATAACCTTCTGGATCCTCAGCCTTCTCCCTCTTCTGGTCACAGGCGTCACGCTGTTTTTCCTGCCGGAACAGATTCCGGCGCATTATAACATGAATAACCAGGCAGACCGTTGGGGCAGCAAGTATGAGTCCCTGATCCTTCCTTTTTTAAATCTCGGATTCGGGTTGATCATGCTGGCTGTCAAAGGGCTGGCAGTCCGTCAGGCGGCTGCGGGGCAGGGCGAGACCGACCACGCGACTGCAGGACAGAGCAAGACCGGCCAGGCGGCTGCAGGACAAGACGCTGTCGGAACAGAAGGCGAACAGAATCCTTCCGGGCAAGATGCTGTCGGAGCGGGAAAGAGGCAAAAACCATTCGACCAGAACAGCATCCCCCGCAGCAATGAGGATTTC
>CANQBS010000049.1 GCA_947589075.1 uncultured Acetatifactor sp. | reverse complement strand
TCGTTTACAAAACAGGATTTTCATTTACAAAACGGGACTCTTGGGTTACAAACGGGACTCTCGGTTTGCCATTCACCATACATAAATTAATACAAGAATTTTTTAATGATAAAGATTAAATAATTCTTGACATTGTTGAAGTGCTCTACTATAATAGGCGATAACTAATACACAACTAATACACATCATCCGAGATACTGGATATGGAATCACGAATTACAATTAAGAGTTCTACTATAATAGCTACGAGGTGATAACTATGAGACTTCTTCAAAAACTGGCAAATGAGCGATTTGCAAAATCCGCCGCTCAAATCATGAAATTTGTCTGCTATTTTCTAATCTGCTTCCTTGTTTTTTGCACAGCACTCAGTTTTATGGGCCGTCAAACTTTTTTCCTACACGCAGAAGCAGGAACTTTTGAGCGGGCAATATACGCAGAGGAAAACCACGAACCACATTCCCGCAGTATGACTGTTCACATGGACGATAATATTCATGTATGGACTAATGACGACGACCAAATTGATTTGACAATTCAAATAGGATTGTCGCTTATGTTTGCAGCCTACTCGGTTCCAATGATTTTTGCCTTTTGGTTCTTAAGCCGTGTATTCTCAAATATACGAAATGGGCAAATATTCATAGAGCAAAATGCCGCTTATCTGCTTTATTATGGGCTGTTCCAATTCTCAATAGCTGTTTTTGTCCCCTTTATCAAGCTGCTGATCCGTTGGCTCACCAATCTTGTTTCTGATGGCAAGATGTCCATTTCCACAGGGCAATCTATGTTCAATTTGCTGTTCCCCAGCATTGCCTTTATTGTCGCTTCATACATCATCCATTATGGTGTACATTTGCAGGACGAGGTGGATCACACATTATGATTATTATTCGACTTGACCGAGTGTTGGCAGACAGAAAAATGAGACTGAATGACTTAGCCGCCCAAGTCGGCATTTCCAATGTCAACCTTTCTTATCTGAAAACAGGAAAAGTAAGAGCTGTTCGTTTTAGCACTTTAGATGCTATATGCAAGGCTCTGCACTGTCAGCCCGGCGATATTCTTGAATATGTTGAGGAAGAAAATTAGTCACATCATTTTACAAATTTTGAAAAGTCCCAATTTGACTTTGTGTTCCTGGTCAACGGCCGAAAAAATCTATTTTATGCGGAAAGGAAAAATACAGTTATGAAAAAAGTAATTTTCGGATGTTTTTTGATGCTTTCTGGTATCATAGGAGGCTCTGCGTGGCTTTTAGCTCGTTCAAATCTGGTAGAGCGCGGTGCATGGTCGAGTATGTTGAATGTTTTTGGGTTTGGCAGCAGTGATAGCTATATTATAATTCTGTTTTATGCGCTTGCCATCGTTGGCGCAGTTATCGCCATCATGGGATTGAGGAAAGAGGATAAATAACTCTAGCATTACAAGTTCGGCGTTAAAATCAGGATTTTTATACACATAGTTAGATGAATATTTATCCCAGTTACGACTATGATATTTCGAGCACACAAAATGTAATTGGGAGTTTGAAAAAACAAATAATGATTGGAGACATCTATTTTGAGAAAATGTATCAGATGACCGCCTTACTATTCATTCTCCCGGCGGCATGGCGGACAAAACGCAGATACAGGAACAGGATATAGAAAATGTTTCTTCCACTCGGCGCAATCCCATTCTAGCAGACATTTTCGGGCGGCTGGGATATATAGGGCGTCAGGGCAGCGGTTTTAAGAAAATAACCGCCGCCTATCACGCCGCCCATAACTTCCGTGCGGAGTTGGAACCGACCTTCTATTTGAATATCACCTCGCTTCAGGTCACGTTGTATAATCTGAATTATGAGGCAGAGACTGGCGTTTATTGGTTGATCCTGTTTTATGCGCAGCCGCCATCTGGCCTGTCCGCCATTTTTACACAAGGGAGACTTCCAGCCTGTCAGCTATCTTCTTAAACCATCCGCATTCCCTGTATCCGGCATAGGAACTGCAATTCTCAAGGTCGTGTTGCATAAACCGGATCACGCTTTTTGAATTCTCCGGCGCCCCGTCAATGTCCCAACCGTAAAGAAGCGGCAGATCCAGTTGGTGCGCCTCCACCTCCGAGGATTTTATCGCAAGCTCACAGGCGCGTTCCAGGTGATATTGCGCCCCTGCCTCATCCTGGGCATATTCAGCGGCAAGGCTGTGAAGATTATACATCTGCCGAAGGGTTTCAAATCCCGCATTGTCCTCCATATAAAGCTCCTCAAAGAGCCGCGCAGCCGTTTCAAGGGTATCATAGCTTTGCTCCTTCTTAAGGACGCCGTCCGAAACCAGCCTGACCGTCATATAAAACAGATTACGGAAAGCCCAAAAGGTATAGAACCGCACATCCTGCAAAAGCTCAGCGCCGCTGTCAATCTGGCTGGATAACTTTTCCTGGCAGTGCATAATGCTGCTCGCCTTAGACGCCCAATAGTCCGCGAGAGAAGAATCGCCGCATTCCGCATAGGTGACTGCCATTTCCTCAAGAGCCTGATTCTTATAATAGATTGCCCCATCAGAATAGTAAATCTCAGTTCCCAGCTCGATGATCTCCTTCTGATATTTGAGTTTATCGGTATCATAATATGCGGACATCAGCATTTCCTTGACCCGGATATCATTGGGCAGCTTTTTATACGCCTCCTGCCAGATTTCAAGAACCTCGCGGCGCTTTCCATCGCGGTACAGGGAACAGGCTTTTGCCTCATATTCCGAAAAAAGCCTGTTTTCATCGATTTTTTCCACGCACAAAAGTTCATCCACGGTAATCCCGAAAAATCTCGCGATTTCCGGCAGAAGCATGATATCCGGCATGGTCGTGCTGTTCTCCCACTTCGAGACCGCCTGGAAAGTCACGCCCAGGTATTTCGCCAGATTTTCCTGAGAAATTCCTTTTTCCTTTCTCAGGCTTTTTAATTTTTCAGATAAGGGATTCATACCTATTCTCCTTTTCAAAAGTTTTTTCCTGCGGCCGCAATTTTATTCTAATGCCGCGCCTGGAGTTTTTCAATAACCGATCCTTTGAACTTCCAGTTTAGCGGCTCAACTGAATGGAGAATATGGTTTTCGATTCAACTTATCTGAACGAATGAACTTACCGGCTCCCTCTTCCAAAGCCCTGAGTCTGGCCGGAAGCGGTGGATTTGCCGGTAAGGGTCACTTCTGCGGATAAATCCCCTGCCTGTACCGTATAGGTTTCTCCCTCCTTCAGATCCGGGGAGCTAAATACCACAGAAGAACCGGCTTTTACCGCGGTATGGCTGTATAAAAGATTTCCTTCCGCATCCATAACTGTGATTTCATCTCCGGCCTGATAAGTGCCTGGGAAATCATATCGGAAGGAGCATTGCTGGGAATTTTCTTCAAAGGTCTGTGCCATTCCTGAGCTGCCCAACGCCAGCACCGTACCCCCATTCACCAGACATTTGCCCCCGGCCTCCGTGCCCACATCCAGGGCGCCGTTCCCGGTTCTATCCGGCCCATTGACCAGGATTGTGCCGCCGTCTATGATCAGGTCGCCATTGGAATCGATCCCATCCCCCTCAGCATTGACGACCAGGGTTCCTCCGGTTATGTGAAGGTTAGGAAAATCCTCTTCCGTCTCGGACTGCAGACTCCCAGAGGAATTTGCCTCACCAGGATTTTGTCCCATGCCGGGATTTTGCCCTATCTCGGGATTTTGCCCCATGTAGGAATCATCTGCTGCGCCGGGACTTCCCTCTATGGTACCATTTCCCTCTGCAGCACTATCCCCTTCCAAACCTGGATTTCTTCCGCCTCCGGTCTTTCCTCCGCGACCTCTTCCCATGCCAGCGGCTTCCGGATCCTCAAGGTTTCCTCCGAAACCGGATCCTTTTCCAGGATCAAGCTCTCCTCCAAAACCAGATCCTTTTCCAAAACCAAAGCCTCCCCCAAAGCCCGAGGTTCCGCCATTGGCATTGATTCCGTCGTCCGAGGCCGTGATATTCAGATCGCCCCCCGCGATTAAGAGTCTCACTGCCTCCAGGCCTTCATAGGAACTGGTGACCTGGAAAACCCCATCCTGGATAGTAAACTCAGTATCCGCATGAAAGGCATCGTCCCCTGATGCTACCGTATATGTTCCTGCGGTAATCAGCATGCTTCCGTTGGTATGAAAGGCATCGTCTTTTGTGTCAACCTGAAAAGTGCCCCCGGAAATTACAAGGCTCGTTCCGCTTTTCAGCCCCTTCGTGCTCTCTTCGGACTCTGCCTGCATATCCCAGCCGGAACCCGGCCGTCCCCATCCGTTCTCCTGGGGAAAGGTCACGTCTGCGCTGCCGCCTCCTGCCGTAAGGTCAAAACTGCCCGCAGTGATTTCCAGGGATGTCTCTGCCTGAATACAGTCGCCTCCGCTTTCAATCTGGTAATCCCCTCCGGTTAAAAGAATCGCCCCGTACCCTTCGCCCGAAGTATCGTCAGATTTCATGCCGTCCCCTTCCGCCCGGATGGAAAAGCTCCCGCCGGACACAGCCAGGGAATCCTTCCCCTTGATGCCGTTATTTAGCGCTTCAATTTCAAAGCTTCCTCCCTGTATGGTCAGTCTGTTGGTAACATGAATCCCATTATTCAGGTAACCATAGACCTGTAATCCTCCATTCCCCGCGATCGTAAGATCATCCCGGGAATAGAGGGCTCCCCCTTTCGCATCCTCGTCGGTGGCTGCGGAAGAGTTCTGCCCGGAATTATCCGCAACAGATCCCTGTTGGGTGTCATCTGCGGAAGCCTCCTGTTCAGCGGTATCTGCAGAAGCCCCCTGACCGGAGCCTCCCGCCGTTACAATCTCCGTTTTCTCCCCGCTCTGGAGACGGTTCTCCCTGCCTTCCTCCAACAGGATATATGTATGCTCCGCATTTTCCACATAAAGGGCTGCATCCTCTTTTCTGGTGATGTCCACCCCGTCAAAAAGCAGTACCACATCGCCTTCTCCATTGGGCACATCCACATAAAGCTGCCCGTCAGAAAGTGTGCCGTTAATCCGATAAACGCCGCCTTTGCTGATAATAATCAGATTCTCGCGTATCTCAACGCCCTTCCCGGAAGCGGTGCTTCCTCCCTGCTTCAGGCTGATCAGGGTCTCTTCCCCTTCCGCCACAACAGGAAGCACGATATCTTCGGCGCTGCTGATGCTCCTGCCTCCTCCGATTCCTTCCGAACCTCCGGAAGCTAAGCCTGCGCCGTCTGTTCCTGCCACGTTACCGTTGTCGGCACTGTCTGCTCCCGCCACGTTGCCACTGCTGACATCACCTATTCCAGCCACGTTACCGCTGCCGACGCCATCTGCCCGTCCTCCATAATAGGCGCCATATGCCACGCCGGCTGCCAGCGCAACCAAGAGCAGGACAATCACTATGATTTTGATTATCTTTTCCTTTTTCATAAAACTTCCTTCTCCGAAAAATCTTCGATCACGATGTTCAGGTTTCCGTTCCTGGTCCGCAGTTCATCCAAAAATGCCTTCGGCACCTGCTTTTCCGGGAGGGTCACATCATAGCTCAATTCAAACAAAGTGCCCATGTCCGTGGTCCGGATCTTTTCCAAATAAGCCTTTACCTTATATTTTTCGAACACCTCATCAAAAAGCCCGTCATAATTGAAACTCTCCGGGATGGTGATTTTCAGCCGTTTCTCATGTCTGGAGACAGCCCCAAAATTCACAAGCGTCAAGATTAGCGTCACCCCCGAGGAAAACAGGAAGAAAAGAGCCGCGATCCCAAGATATCCCATCCCCAGGGCAAGCCCGATAGCCATGGAAGTAAAGATCGCCGCAATTTCCTTTGCCGTCCCGGGCACGCTCCGAAACCGTACCAAAGCGAAGGCTCCCGCCACCGCCACGCCGGTCCCCACATTGCCGTTGACCAGCATGATGATCACCGCCACGGTCATGGGAAGCAGGCTTAAGGTCAAGGCGAAGCTTGCGCTGTGTCTGCTTTTGTACAGGAAAACCTGTGCTGTCAATACCCCCAGCACAATGGAAGCAAGCAGCACGAGGATCAGGTCGGGAAGGGTCGTTGGACCCACAAAAATACTGTTTAACATTCTTTTCTCTCCTTTTGTCTGTTTTTCGATAGAAATAATTGCGAAACGGCCACCTTGAAGGTTTCATCCGGATCTGCGCAATCCTGCAGCCGTAAGAAGCCTTTGCCTTTCCCCAAAATAAGCCCTGGCAATATGGCGCTGATAACAGGCTCCATATTTTGAAAAGCTGCTGGAATAAATCTGCTCTTTTCCGAGAAGCTCCACCAGCCAGAGGGGCATCCCCCACAGGAGCTTTACTTCCATCACGATCAGCCCTTCCGGCAGCACCAGCTCTCCTTCATCCCCGGCACAAAGATCCAGGTCATAATTCCGCCACCTGATATTGCGGTCAAAGGTAATCCGAAGGCCCGGATCCTCTTGGGTTCCCTCCAGGGCAATTCTCTCATACCCGATAAAAACCTTCGGCAAAATTTCGTGGATATGCAGGAACCAATGGATCTCCCTCTGGATCTGATCGTCTTCATGGGGAATATGCCATCCCTGGAGAAAGGCCTGAATCTCCCCCGGGGCGGCGGCAACCCGGCGTTTGTATACCACGCCGTCAAACTTTTTCTTGATCTCCGCAAAGACCGGATCCTCCTGCCCCGGCGTGCCATAGCTTCTCAGCCGGAACTTCTCCTTATAGGCCGGCTTCCTGAGAGAAGACCGGATCAGGTCGAAGGTATCCGTATCATAATAAATATTGCAGATCGTATGCAGGCCGAACCCCTCTTCCTCCATTCTCCTTTGAAGCGGCGGAAATAATTTCTCATACTGTCCTTCCGTTAAAAGGAATTTCTTTTCATACCGTTTAAAGGTATACTGGACAGGTTTTCCGTTCCCTTCTGTCCTCGTTTCATTTCCCATGTTTTTCTCCGTTTTCTACACCCACTTCCGTATTCCTTGGATTCTTTTCTGCTCCGCCAGACAGATCTTACCCATCCACAAACTTTCGCATCCGTCAGGCATTTCTCTCCTTCTGCAGATTTCCGTTTCTTTGGACGCGCTTTTCTTCTAATAAATTAAAGGTTTTTTGTGAAAAAAATGTGTAAAAAAAGTGTTTTTTTTCGCAAAAATCCGCAAAAAAATCCCGAAGGCTGTGATATCCTCCGGGATTAAAACTGCGGTTTAAATATTCTTTTCCAAAAGAATTCAAATCTAAGCGAGAGTCTTCTCCCGACCCTCCCGTCATGGCAGATAACTGTTATTCCCCACGTACCTGGCGCTGCCAAAACCCAAAATCATCATGAAAATCGGTCTTAAGAAAAACAAGCCGAAAGTAAAGCCCATCCCCTTGCCAAAAGCCCTGGCAAGCTGACAGCAGAACAGGAAATCAATGACGGCAATGACCAGACCCAAAAGCAATACCACAATGGACAGGAAAAATCCAGCATCATCCCGATCCAAAAACTGCCTGATCAGGGACAAAACCAGAGAAACCCAGAAAAAATTGGTGTCCCAGCAGATCCGGTAAAAGACAAAATCATTGTAAAAGGGTATCAGACTCTTCCACCCTGCTTCTCCGGCCTTGACAAATACCATCCATTGAGCAACAAGCTCCAGGATGACCCAAGCCACCGAAAGAATTGAGAGAAAAACACTGGCAAAAATGAATCCGCTCAGCAGATTCAGCAAAAAGAACTGCATATCCATCCCTCTTCCTATTTGATATATCGGTCAGAACGGCCCGCTTAAAAGGATTTTACAGGCTGTTTAACCCACCAGCCGCACAGTCTCCCTAGCAATGGCCAGTTCTTCGTTGGTAGGGATGACCATAACCTTTGTGGCGGAATCCGGAGTAGAAATCACCAGATCCTCACCTCTCTTGCCGTTGGCCTCTTCATCCAGAGTGATCCCCAGATATCCCAGGTATCCACAGGTAAGTCTCCTCACCAGAGGGGCGTTCTCGCCGATGCCGGCAGTGAAGCAGATCACGTCCACCCCGTTCATGGCTGCGGTATAGGCGCCGATATACTTCGCCACATGATAACAATAGGTCTTCATGGTACGAATTGCATTCTCATCCCCATTGTTATAGCCCGCTTCCAGATCCCGGAAGTCGGAGGAAAGGTTGTCGGACAAGCCCAGCACTCCGGACTTCTTATTCAGGATACTCATAACATCGTCGATGCTCTTGTTTTCCTTATGGGCGATGAATTCAATGATGGCCGGATCGATATCTCCGGAACGGGTTCCCATGATCAGACCCTCCAGAGGAGTCAGTCCCATGGAGGTATCCACGCATTTGCCGTTCTTGACTGCGGAGACACTGGCGCCGTTGCCCAGGTGGCAGACGATGGTCTTCAGGCTCTCATAAGGTACTCCCAGCACTTCGGCAGCCTTCTTGGACACATAGGAATGGCTGGTGCCGTGGAAGCCATAACGCCTGATCTTATATTTCTGATAATATTCATAAGGAAGGCCGTACATGTAAGCCTCTTCCGGCATGGTCTGATGGAAGGCGGTATCAAAAACCCCTACCATGGGCGTATTTGGCATCAGCTTCTTGCAGGCGTTGATGCCGATCAGGTTGGCAGGATTGTGCAGAGGGGCGAGGTCATTGCATTCTTCCACAGCCGCCATTACCTCATCCGTGACCACTACGGAACCGGAGAACTTCTCTCCGCCGTGCACTACTCTGTGACCCACTGCCCCGATCTCATCCAGGCTCTTCACCACCCCGGTTTTCTCATTGGTCAGGGCATCCAGTACCAGACGGATGGCGTCCGTATGGTCAGCCATAGGGGTGACGGTCACTTCCTTCTCCCCGCCTGCAGGAGAATAGGTGATCATGCTGCCGTCAATGCCGATCCGTTCGCACAGACCCTTTGCGATGCACTGCTCGGATTCAGAATTGATCAGCTGGAATTTCAAAGATGAACTGCCGCAATTTATTACCAAAACATTCATAAAAATCTTCCTCTCTTTCCAGAATGGTTGTTTCGCAATAAGCTAAACACGATTAAATATTAGCGGAAAAACTATACTATACCAGCTGTGCCTGCACCGCCGTCAGGGCTACGACGCCTACGATATCCTGCCAGGAGCATCCGCGGGACAAGTCGTTAACCGGCTTGGCAATTCCCTGGAGCATGGGACCATAAGCTTCCGCCCCGCCCAGTCTCTGCACCAGCTTGTAACCGATATTGCCGGCGTCCAGGTTCGGGAAGATCAGGACATTCGCTCTGCCGCCCACAGGGCTTCCGGGAGCTTTGGACTTGGCTACGCTGGGAACCAGTGCGGCATCCAGCTGTAATTCGCCGTCCAGCACCAGATGAGGATACTGTTCTTTAGCGATCCTGGTGGCCTCCACCACCTTATCCACCAGCGCATGCTTCGCGCTTCCCTTGGTAGAATGGCTTAACATGGCGATCACAGGCTTAGGTCCCACAAGAGACTTAAAGCTTCTTGCAGAAGTCTCCGCAATAGCTGCTAATTCCTCCGCAGTGGGATCCTGGTTCAGACCGCAGTCTGCAAAGATAAACGTCCCATCGTCTCCCAGGCTCTTAAACTGAGTATCCATTACAAAGAATGCGGAAACCAGCTTCACGCCGGGCGCAGTTTTAAGGATCTGCAGCGCAGGGCGCAGGGTATCTGCCGTAGAATGGCACGCACCGGCTACCATGCCGTCCGCATCATTGGCTTTTACCATCACAATGCCAAAGGTCAGGTTGTCCTTCAGCAGGATCTCTCTTGCCATCTCAGGAGTCATGCCCTTTGCCTTTCTCGTCTGATAAAGCAGATCAACATAATCATCCAGCTTCGGCGTGTTTTTGGGATCTACGATCTTCACGCCGGTCAGGTCTACCTCCAGCCAGCCTGCACCGTCCGTGATCTTCTCTTCATTGCCGATCATGATGATATTGGCGATCCCCTCCTCCATGATCTTAGCCGCAGCCAGCAAAGTCCTCTTATCATTGGATTCCGGCAGCACGATTGTTTTCTTATCAAGTCTTGCTCTTTCCTTGATCTTATCAATATACGACATGTCCCTTCTCCTTTCCGGTGCTTCCTGTAAATTATTTCATTTTAGACTTAACAAACAGGATTTCTTATATTATACTAAAAATATGGACAACGCACAAGACATATTATGGGATATTTTGTATATTTTCAAGTACAAATTCCATATTTGATTGTGGAAAACAACGATAAACTTTTCTACAGCCGGGGCAAAACCATGAAAGTAAACGGAATTATTGCGGAATATAATCCTTTTCATAACGGACATTTCTATCAGCTTAAGACTTCCAGGGAACAGACCGGAGCGGACTATACTATAGTCGTCATGAGCGGAAATTTCACCCAGAGAGGGGAACCGGCTATTTTATCTAAATTTACCCGGGCAGAAATGGCTCTTCGCTGCGGAGCGGATCTGGTTCTGGAACTGCCCGCCTTCTTTGCCGCCGGAAGCGCGGAATTTTTTGCTGCCGGAGCTGCAGCGCTTTTAGATCGGCTGGGGGTAGTGGATCATCTCTGCTTTGGAAGCGAGTGCGGGGATGCAGGAAAAATCATGGAATTGGCACAGGTATTGGCAAAAGAACCAAAAGAATACCAGGAGCTTCTTCGACGGAAGCTGACGCGGGGAATCAATTTTCCTGCAGCCAGGGCATCTGCCCTGCAGGAGTACTGGCAAAACCTCCGGCCGGAGGATATGGAAGAAAATACCCGTTCATGGAAAGACATGGCCGATATCCTGAACGCCCCCAACAATATCCTGGGTCTGGAATACGCAAAAGCATTGCTCCGTCGAGGCAGCAGGATCAGGCTTTCCACCGTCAGGCGCAAAGGTTCTGATTACCTTACAGATAAGATAGAGGGGGAATTTTCTTCCGCCCTCTCCTTAAGGCAGGTTCTTCTGAAGGAAGAAAAGGGGAAAACTGGAAACTCCAGGGATTTAAGGACCTGGGAGCAGATAACTGAAATTCCGGAACCGGAAATTCAGAGACAGAAAAGCACCGCGTCCGAAAGCCTTTGTGCGGCGGACAACAGGCTCCTGAATACGCAGCCCCTGGAAATTCTTCGTTCCAGGATGCCGGAAGAAGCATATCTTTGCCTTGTCCGGGAGCTGAAAAAAGTTTTGCCCATGCAGAAAAATGATTTTTCCGGGCTTTTGCATTATAAGCTCCTTTTGGATGAAGCCTCCGGTTATGAAAAATATATGGATATGACCAGGGAGCTTTCCGACCGCATCCGGAATCTCCTTTATCAATACCGGGATTTTGACAGCTTCTGCAGCGCCTTGAAGACCAGGGATTTAACCTATACCCGCATCAGCCGCTGCCTTCTGCATATTTTGCTGAATATCACCGGGGAACAGATTTCCCGCTGTCAAGCGCTCGACTATGCGCCCTATGCGCGGATCCTCGGTTTTCGCAAAAGCGCTTCCCCGCTTCTTTCCGCCATAAAAGCCAACGCCTCTATCCCAATGATCAGCAGGCTTGCGGATGCAGAGCATATTCTGGAGAAAGACGCCCTGGAAATGCTGACAGAGGATATCCGCATCAGCCATATCTACAACAGTGTAAGCGCGCTGAAATCAAAACAGCCTATGCGCAATGAGTACTCGACGCCCATTGTGGTGATTCCATAGGATCAGGTTTTTATTCCATCTTCAAGCGCAAAAGCTCAGCCTGCAGCGCCTCGATCATTTTCCGGCTTTCCTGCAGTTCTTCGTTCTGGGCTCGGATCGTTTCACTCTTCTTGTCCAGTTCTTCTCCCTGGGCTCGGATCGTTTCACTCTTTTCTTTCAGCGCTTTCAGCTGTTCCTCGATCTTCTGATCCTTCTCCCTCTCCGCAATCTCAAAATCAAACAGGATGCTCTCGTCATACATCTTCGTCAGCTCCTTTGTTTCCTCATACTCCGAGTACAGATGCTGATACAACATCCGGGTCAGCACGAACAGCATTCTTGCATCGTTCGCCTCAATCTGCCCCGACTCGTAACCTTCTCTTATGGTGTTAAATATATCATTTTCTATCAGCGATTGCAAGTTCTCAATGTTCTTTTCCGAACGATCCTTTTCCAGCAACGCCCGAAGCTGCAGCAGCCGGAAGGGTAACAGAATCAACAGTCTCTTCCCGCTCACCTCTTCCATACTCATCAGCGGAAAACAAACAATCGGAATCCGGTAGGTAAAGCTCCCCTGCTCCCCAAAATCCAAAATCATGGTTTCGTGATCCGGCAGGTCTTTCACAGGCGTCAGATACAAAATCATAGGTCTGGGAAATTTCAGCCTGATCGGCTCCCCTGGCTTCTCCAGACGCTCCCTTTTGGCAAAAGCGAATCCATAATCGAACATTCTGACTACGATAGACTGATCCTCATACATGGTGGCCTCTATATGATAGGCGCGGGTATGATTGATCGTGACAATGGTGTCCGCCAGGATCCTGCGGAGCTTATCATCCTCAAATTCCGTCCAGTTGTAGGAAAGCTCGCTGTTCAGAGGATAATCTGTCTGAAACAGCCCATTTATGGCGCTGATCACCGCCTTTGGCGACAGGGTGAGCACTTTTTTAAATATCTTATCATAAATATGGTCGATTTTTTGCATATTTCTTCTCCTTTTTTTTCTCCTTTTCAAACAAAAATGCAGCGAAAATAACTATGGCACAAACTTACCACAGACTTAATAAAACAATCTCCTGATCTCCTGTGCCCTGTTATAATAAACACTGGTAACAATGGACGCTCCCGCAGCTGTCGGGATGACCGGAATGACAGATTTCTGTCATCAGACGAAGTATAGGAAACCATATCTTTCCCACTTCGTAAATATGATACTGAAATGCAAATGAAATTATTTGTTTCTTGCCAATTGACTAATTATATTGTATTCTATCTTCCTGTATTTGTCAATTAAAAAAAACGCAGGATTCAAAATCTTTTCAAAAAGTTTTTCTGTAGAATTTCCCATTTTTTAATATCGGTCAGGATCAGCAGACCGGAAAATAGCGACCCGATCTGCTGATCCCCTCTATCAGAATAAATTTTATGCGGAACTTCCAATATTAAAATAAAATTCCGTCACATAATCCGTCCCATTTTCATTCTGAAAGGTAACCCGGATGGTGTAATGAGCGAAATCATCCGACAAGGGAAAGGTCCAAACTCCATTCTTTTCCTGCCGGGAAGCAGTCACGGATTCATTGTTTTTCCAGTCCCAGGAGCTGATCAATACCTCCACATCGGACACGGGCTCCATGGAGAAGCTTAACTGTGCCCCCTTTCCAATAGGTCGGTAGGAATAAATCCCGCTGTCTGTCTCTCGCCGATCCAGGGCTTTCAAGATTCGCTCTTTCCCCTCTGATTCGCATATCAGGCTGGTAATGAGCGGATGGACCATATCTCCGTAAGGGTCCCCCTCATCGAACAGCCTGACCTCCAGGGCCGGAAGTCTTGGGCAGAGAGAGTCCAGATAATCCCAGTCCACTCCTTCCGGGAGATAATAAACGCCTCCTTCCCCATGCAGCGAAGAAACTACCACAAAAGACTCATAAAGCCGCACCAGGAGAAATCCCGTGTGAGAAAATGCGGACTCATCTTCTGCCGGCTCCTCGGTCTGTGAAGAGGACAATCCAGTGCTGTAAAACTCAAATTCCATGCACTTACCATCCTTCTCATAGGAATAATTTCCCGTGATCTCCTGCATGGGCAGGTTCATCAGATATTCCGTAATGGCCTCTGCATCCACAAGATCCGCCTTCGGATCATACTCCCCGCCTTCCACGCTGATCCGGTACAGGTCTGCGGCAGCAGGCCAGGGATTCTGAAAAATCTTCTCTTTTCCTGTGGATTCCCCATAAGCCAGGGCGACATAACCGCAGCTCATACTCATCCCGAAAAAGAGCAGGGCTACTGTCAGGGCGCCGCTGTGCTTTCTGTTCCTGTTTTTCTTATTAAATCCGAGGAGAAAACCTCCTCTTTCCCCTCCGTTTCTCTTTCCGCAACCTTCTCCGTCTCCGGTACTGTGTCCTCTTACATCTTCGGTGCTGTGCGCTTCTCCATCTCCGGTATTATATACTCCTCCATCTTCCATACTGTGCCCTTCCCCTTCTTCTCCAGCTTCGATGACCGCCTTCAGCCGATAGCGCATGGCGGAGGCTGCGGAGGACAGGCAGGTGGTAAAGCCTCTGTCATCACCCGCCGCCTTCAAGAGAAGCTCCGCATACTGACGCCGCATGGAAAGATCCCCGTTCAGCAAAACAGTTTCATCACAACTCAGCTCCAGATCCTCCGCGCTTTTTCTTCCGGCGATCCACATAAAAGGATTGAACCAGCAGGCGGCGACACAGAATGCCAGAAAGAACTTTGACCAGGCATCCTCCCGTCCGATATGCACCAGTTCGTGGCGGAAGATCAGGCGGTATTCCTCTTCCGAAAACGCTCTTTCCGGCAGCACGATCCTCATGCTTCTGTGAAACAGCCCTATGGACAAAGGCGTGCTGACACGGGCGGAGCGTACCAGACGAAAGTCAGGCTTCTTAAAATTCGCGGCTTTCGCCTCGCGCTTTAGAAGCTCCAGCACCCCCGCATCCGTGACAGGTACCGCCCCTTTCAGGACTGACCGACGAAAGGCGAGATGGGATACCACCTTCCAGATCATAACGATGGAAAAACCTGCGAACCATATCCCAAAAAGCACCCATACCATCCGCTCCGGCAGGGCGATCACCCATAACGGCTCCGGAACCTCCATAAAGCTCATGAGAGTATAATAAAGATAAGTCGGAATGAGCCAGAGCAGGGCGCAGGTCCTGGCGCTGATCCGCTTTCTCAGGAAAGGAAGAAACAAAAGCAGCAGCATATCATAAACCGACATATGCAGGAAAATCCCCAAAAACGTTCCCATCAGCTGGGGCACGGCCTGCCGCGCCCCCAGTATCCAGACAGCCGCTACGCCCAACAACAGAAATGTGATCGGCAACAGCATCGCCGGAATATAGGGGAGATATTTCTGCCTGTCGTCTCCGTTTTCCTCCGCCGCCCTCCCCATTTCTCTGTCATCCCGAAAGAAAACCAGGACAGCCAGGATCAGGCTGATCAGAGCGCAAAAAAATCCCTTCAGAAAAACTTCTGTACTCATAGCTCTCCTTTCTCCAAAAGCTGCCTGAGCTTCGCGATATCTTCTTTTGAGAGACCGCTGCTGCACAGGGCGGTGGCAAAGGTGGACAGACTGCCGCCGCAAAGCTTATCCAGGAATCTCCTGCTCTGCTCTGCCAGATATTCCTCTTTTGCGACCAGGGGAATGTACTGTGCCCGGCGGCCTTCCTTCTCGATCCGCAAAAACCCTCTTTCTGACAATCTCGTCAGCAGGGTTAACAGCGTGGTAAGAGCCATGGGGTGTGAATCCTTAAGCAGCTCTTCAATATCCGCCCGGGATACCGGCGGCGTGCATTCCCAGACAGCCTGCATCACCTCCAGCTCCGCATCAGGCAGTTTATGTACAGATGAATTCATGGCGCTCTCCTTTCATCCCTAAAGTTTTTCTGCTACAACTGGTTTTGTCCTACAATTAATTTTTTCTACAACTAATTTTGCTCTATAATTATTTTTACTCTACAACAATTTTTGCTCTACAATTGTAGTAATACTAATTCTACAATCGTAGAGCAAAAATGTCAAGACTTTTTTATTTTTTCAAAAAGATTTTATTTCAAAAAGATTTAAACTACCTTTGCTCATTAAATGACGGCTGGCTGAACCGTTACGATTAAAAAATCCGCTAAAGGTGTTCACTCCTCCTAAAATAAAGATATCCGATTACGCTGCATACTGCCGTGATCCCTGCCGCCGTCCAGGCATATTTCCATATTCCTGCCAAATCGGGCAGATTTTCCACGATGATATTGTTACAGTGGCCTATCACCACAGCCGGGAGCCGGCCGGTAAATCCTGCCAGGGTATCCAGATGCATCAGATCCGCCACGGCAGCGGCCATTGTTTCCAGAAAATATAACCCGATACCTGCCAGCATGGAAACCGCCTGATTCCTGAAAAGGAAACATAACAGATTCACCAAAGCGCAATGTGCGAAAAGCTGCAGCAGCATGACCACCAAAATGACCGAAAATTCTTCAAAGGAAATGCTGTGATTCACATTTCCTCTCCCCATCCCCGTCAGGAACCGGATTCCTGCGAAAACAAACGTGGACGCTGCAAACAGGACTGCGGTAAGCAACAGATGATAAGCCAGTCCTGCAAAATAATAGCTTCCCTTTGGAACGCCTGCCGAGAGGATATTTCGGATCGTCCCCGACTGCAGATCCAGGGCCGCTCCATAACCCGTAACCGCTATGACGAGGATCATAAACGCCGATCCGTTTAATTGAATCCCAAAATTGTATTCAATCCGGCTGTCCATATGATAATAGACCTCGTATTTATCCTGAAGGGCTGCATACACATTCAACAGCAGCAGGGAAAAAAAGGCTCCCCAGATCAGGATATCTTTCTTCCGTTTGTAAACTTCAATGCCGATCAGCTTTTTCATAATTCCTCACCAAATATCCTTTCTTATCCCTCACCGAATATCCTTTCTTCGGAAAACCAGATATCCCAATCCCAGAAACAGGACAAGCTCCAGGAAAGGAAGGACGAGGACGCCTGCAAACTGTGGAGTCAGCACAGTATGAGTTTCCACGTACCGACTCATATTTGCCAGGGTCTGCACTGCCAGCCCAATCCTGCCCTCACTGCGGTACAGAAGCATAGCCTCCACCCCGCAAACACCCAGACATCCGAAATATGCCGCTGACTGATAGTCCGCAAGGCAGCTGATAAAGACGAACAACGCCATTTCAGCCAGGATGGTTAAAAACACACCAGAATGGTAGACAAAAATTGTGGCCACATAATCCGGATAACGCAAATTTTGAGGATTAAATCCATAAAAGAGACTTTTGAGCAAAGTAGAAAGCCCTGCGGACGCCAGATAAAGAAAACCTGCTGTTCCCATAAGGCACGCAGCCTTCACAAAAAAATATCTTCTCCGGTCCACTCCGCAGGTCAGAGGATTGGCAATGGTTCTTTGACTGAATTCCTGAGTGATCGCGGCGATCACAACAGGGGCAAACAGGAAAAGTGAAAGCCTTCCAAAACCTGCCAGAAATTGGAAATGGGAACCATAAGCGTATGCGAACATCCCCATTCTTTTTTCCTCCGCAGGCACGATCCCGAAGGTAACAGCCCAGAATAAAAGTATACCAAATACAATCTTCACCTGCAAAGAACGTTTTATTTTAATGAACTCATTGCAAAACAGATTCTTCATTTCACTCCTCCTCTTCGATCATAGTCTGATCCGTACAGCAGAATTTCCAGTACCCCACTGCGCTTGTAAGGAAAATGATCACCAGGGCGGACAAGCCGCAGCGCAGGTATGTGAAAGAGACAGCCATTCCCCGGCCGATATAGCTTGCGCCGTTTTCCAAGACGATCAAGGGGACAAACCAAGTCACATCCCCCATCCGTGGAAACAACACCTCCAGAATAGGGCTGACCAGCTCTGCTACCAGCCAGACAAAGGCGGCTATCATGCTCGTACTTTGCTTTTTCATAAAGATGCTGAGCATATTGGAAATGGAACCATAGGCGCAAAGCTGCAGATAAGAGACAAGCAGCGCCGCAAAAAACTCTCCCACAGGCGTAAGGCTCCCGAATACGCCCTGCTCCTGCTGACGGTACAGCCTGCAAAGCAGGAACAAAAGCATGGTTCCTCCAAAAACCAGAGCGGCGTAGAAAAACTGTGCCAGAAGTCTGGAGCAATAATAAAAACGCCTGTCGACCCCTTTGCTTAAGATGTTCTGTATCGTCCGTTCCTCAAAATCCAGGGAAGCCATATAGACCGCCGCAAGAATAAGCACAATGGCCAGGGAACGCACCCCCGGAATATAACACAGAAGTCCGATATAGTTCAGACTCGGGCGACCCAGAAGCAGCGGCATCTGCAGATACCCCTTCTGCAGGGCTAGAGATGCCCCGGTCAGAAGAGGCACCAGCGCTGCGATCCATACGATCTTCATCCGTTTTAGTTTATACAACTCCGCTGAAAATAAAGTATTCATTCTATACATCCTTTCTCCGGAACAAAAGCCAGGATAAAAGGATCAGGAAAAGATCCATGCAGAGGAAGGGAAAAAGATAGCGGGCGAAATCCGCCGTCAGGATTCTTTCTGTCAGGAAGAATTTTTCACGAATGGTGAGAACTGCCCGCATGGGCGTAAGAGCATCCTCGGGCAGCCAGTTCAGACAGACAAAATTATCCAACGTGATCAGCACTGTGCCGGAAAGAGCGGTAACGGCTGTGGAACGGGACAGAAAGCCTATGCAGAAGATCAACAGCGCCGGTACAGAATATACAATGGTGGAAGCCGCCGCAAATACGAAATTCACCAGCAAATAATCCGGATAAGCCGCATGAAAAGGATTAAACCCGTACTTCAGCGTCCGCCCCGCCATATAGCCCAAGGCTCCGATAAGCTCCAGCAAAGTGTTGACTCCCAGGAAGCAAATCAATTTTACCCGCCAGTAATCCCATCTGCGGATTCCCCTGCCGAGCACATTATGGATGGTTCTCCTCTGCACCTCTTTTGTGGTCATTCCAGAGACCAAAACCGCAGAAAGAATCTGCAGCAGGGGTGCTGCCTGGTTATAATACCAGATCACGCCGCCATAACCATACAGCAATACCTGGTACAAGGGCGGAAGCCTTCTATATTCGTCAAAACAGAAAATGACTTCGAACAGCAGGAAACATGCCAAAGCGATCCGCACCGCTTTTGATCGGGATAATTTAAAGATTTCGTTGCGGAATAATCCGGCCGTCCTGATTTCGCTGGCCGTCCTCATGTCACCGATCGTACTCATGCCGCTGGCCATCCTCATTTCGCTGGCCGTCCTCATTTCGCTGGCCGTCCTCATGTCACCGCACCCCCTTGGGCATTGCAGAGACACTTGACGCCTTCTGCAGCAGCTCCACGAAGTAGGATTCCAGCCGGATCCCCCTGCTCTCACACTGGGCGCGGACCGTATCCGCATCCGACTCCTCCAGAAGCCTTCCCTTATGCAGAAAGCCATACCGGGTGGCGATCAGGGTCATTTCCGACAGATTATGGCTGCTGAACAGGATGGTGATCTTTCTCTCCCGATTCAGCTTCTGTAAAAGCGCGCGAAGCTCCATGACGCCGATGGGATCCAGACCGATCATAGGCTCGTCCAGCACCAGAAATTCCGGCTCCCCCAAAAGCGCCAGAGCCAGTCCCAGACGCTGACGCATCCCAAGGGAAAATTTCCCCGCTTTCTTTTTGCCTGTATCGCCCAGTCCCACCAGCTCAAGGAGCTCCTGGTTCTCTTTTTTCCCGGCTTCTCCGGTCTCCAGATTTAAGTATTTCCTCTGGACAATCAGATTCTCCATGGCGGTCATGTTGCCGTAAAGCGCCGGATGCTCTATAATTGCCCCCATCCTCCGCCTGGCGGTCTCCAGCCCCTTTACGGAGCTCTCCCCAAAAAGCTCCATGACGCCGCTGCTGGGGAAAGCCAGACCGCAGACCATCCGCATGAAGGTGCTCTTGCCCGCGCCGTTCTCCCCGATAAAGCCGTAGATATCCCCCTTTTCGATGGTCAGGGATACATGATCCACCGCCGGAACCTTCCCATAGATTTTTGTCAGATCTGTCGTCCTTAAAATCACTTCGCCCATAAACAAATCCTCCTTTTCAGATCCGGATCTTCCGTCCGGAATATCCTGCTTTCCTCCAAACAGGTATCGCGTTAGAAGCCTTTCCTAGTCGCCATTTCTAATAAATATAACGTCTGAAAAGGGTAAAATGTGCGGGGCATTATAATTTTTTCATATATAAATTTTTCATATTTTATATCACATAAGTACTGCTCTTTTTTTCACATCAGCACGGCGTTTCATTTTCTTCAAACGGGAAATGGTAATCCAGGCCGCACTCATCCCGCAGGGCAAGGAATTCTTTTTGAAGGGCTTCCCCCAGAGGAACTCCCTTATCCTTCCTCTCCTGCCATGCCAGATACTCCTTTTCGCCGGCTGTGTAGATCCGTTCCGCGCCGGGAGCTTTTTGAGAACCGCGAAGCTGCCTGCAGATGCCGCCGGCGGTTTCCCGGAAGGTATCCAGTCCCATGAAAAATTCCGGATTGATGACGAAAAAGAAATGTCCCAGGCGATACATCCTGTTACTCCCCTTCTCATCCTTGCCGCTCAGATCCTTCAGATAAGGTCCTCCGGCCAGGGCGGCGGAAAGGATTTCCACCGCAGCCGTAAAGCCGTAGCCCTTATAACCTCCGGTTTCTTCTCCAGGACCGCCGAGAGGAAGCAGGGCGCAGCCGCCGGAACGCATTTCC
>CANQBS010000048.1 GCA_947589075.1 uncultured Acetatifactor sp. | reverse complement strand
CTCTCTGGTGCTTTGCACAGTTGCCGGTGATCCTGCGGGGAAGGATCTTGCCTCTCTCGGACACATATCTCTTCAGCTTGTTGGTGTCCTTGTAATCAATCACATTATCCTTTCCACAGAATACGCATACCTTTTTCTTTCTGCGCACCGTGCCTTTTCTCCTCATGGGAGAATCCGCTTTATCTGCTGCTTTGGTATAAGCCATGATGATTATTCCTCCTGTTCTCTCAATTCTGTCCGGCTCCCGGATCCCTCCGGGGACCGGAACCAATACCTTCCTGGTTAGTTGAAGGGCAGCTCCTCATCGATCCCATCCGGAATGTTCATGAAGCCGTCCGCCGCTCCTGAAGCAGCGGGCCTGCTGTAGCTGCCGGAGCCTCCGAATCCGTTATTCCCGTAACTTCCGCCGGATACGCCGCCGTCCTGGCCGCCTGCGGATGCATTCTTGCTCTCGGCGAATTCAATCTCCTCCACCATGATCCGGACACTGTAAACCTGCTGTCCGTCCCTGTTGGTGTAGTTATCGTTCTGGATCCGTCCCGCTACCACGATCTTGGTTCCCTTGTGGAGATAACGCTCCACGAATTCAGCCTGCCTGCCAAAGGCAGTACAGTTGAAGAAATCGGCGTCAGGCTCTCCCTCACGCTTAAATCTTCTGTCAACCGCAATGGAAAACCTTCCTACAGCGGTCTGGCTCGCCCCCTGGGAATACCGTACTTCCGGATCCCTTGTCAATCGTCCCATAAGAATGACTTTATTCATATTCTGATTCTCTCTTTCTCTTACGCCTCGTCCTGTCTAACGCACAAATACCGGATCACATTGTCCATGATACGCACACGGCTTTCGATCTCGGCAGGAACGGTGCTCTCTGCATCGAATCTGATGAAGCAGTAGTAAGCTTCCTTCATATGCTGTATTTCATATGCGAGCTTCCTCTTGCCCCAGTCGTCCACCTCCGTGATAACGCCGCCGAATCTCTCGATCAGAGCCTTGCATCTGTCAATCACAGCTGCCTTCTCTTCTTCCTCGACCTTAGCGCTGACAACAACGGCTAACTCATATTTGTTCATGCTGCTACCTCCTTTTGGTCTCTGGCCCCTGGCCGCACCAGGAGCAAGGATTTATATATCACGAAGTAAAATGATAACATGGATCGCCTCATTTTTCAAGCGTTTTCCTTAATTTCTTTGATATTTTTTTCCAGGAGCCTGCGGGCGATCATTACCTGATGCCCGCATCCGAGGCACTTGATCCGAAAATCCGCCCCCACCCGAAGCACAGACCACTCATGGCTTCCGCAGGGGTGCGCCTTCTTCAGCTTTAAGATATCTCCCACATGAATCTCCATCCTGCCCTCCTTACAGATTCCCCACCAGAAAATCCTTTACCACTCCGAAGAATTCCCTGAGCATGTTATTGGGAAGCATTAACGGATAGGAATCCGCCGCAAGCCCGCTTACATTTTTGTATCCCATCTTCCGGGCGATCTTCAGAGCCCGGAAAATATGAAAATTATTGGTTACCACCACAACCGTATCCTTCTCCCGGTCCAGAAACCTGCTGCTGTTTTCCAGGTTCTCATAGGTATTGCCGGAAGTATCTTCCCTGCGGATCCGGCCGCTGTCGATCCCGGCCGATACCAGATAATCATACATCCCCTGAGCCTCTGTCTCAGGCTCATTGGCTCCCTGTCCGCCCGAAACGATCACAAGGGTGTCCGGATTTTCCGAGAGATATTCCGCCGCGGCGTTCAGCCTTCTCTGCAGCACATCGCTGGGTCCATTGGTGCGCATCTGGGCCCCCAGGACAATGAGATAATCCGCATTCTCCTCTCCCTTCGACGCAAAACGGCTGAGGACAGACCCCTCCACCAGCACAAAAATCAGCAGGCACAGACCGACAATGCTTCCCAGGAGGATCTTCAGCCATGCGGGCATGTTCACCAGTATCTCCGTGCATCCCGCCATCCATCCCAAAGCTATGAGAAAAGCGCCTCCCACGCCCCAGACCAGGAAAAACCTGGTGCCGTAATTCACAAACAGGGCTATTCCCAGACAATAAAGAATGCAAAGCACTCCCAGCACAGTCAGAACCACCGATAAAACAGGCATATGCAGCTCTTCCTTCCCCCTCTGTTCCATATATATGACACGTTTTCTTTTCTCAAAAGGTATCAGTTCATCCCTTTTCCTCATTTGCAGCTTCCTGCCCTTTCCTCTTTTTGCATCTGCCATCCTGCAGGGCGCCGACGGCTTTACCAGCTTACCGGATCCGGCAGGCCGATTCGATCCTGCCGATCTGCCGGAAGCGAAACTTCCTTCCTTAATACTATACCAGAAAAGCCGTCCCGCCTCAACAGAAAAAAGCCTTTGTTTTCTTAAGAATTTATTACGATCATTGGCAACATTTTTATATTTTCTTAAGAGAACCACTTGTTTCTATTCATGGAAAATGATACAATAAATGGAAGAAATACATATCATTTTGTGCGAAATCAACAGAAAACGAATTTTTCAGAAAATGCATATTTTCTTTCCTGTTGGTAAAATTATGAGAGGAGATTTACTATGGCTAAAGAAATGATCGCAATGATCCTTGCCGGCGGACAGGGCTCCCGTCTCTATGCGCTGACCCAGAAGCTGGCAAAACCTGCAGTTCCTTTTGGCGGAAAGTATCGTATCATCGACTTTCCCCTGTCGAACTGCGTCAATTCCGGCATCGACACGGTAGGAATCCTGACCCAGTATCAGCCCCTGGTGCTGAACGAGTATATCGGCAACGGACAGCCCTGGGACCTGGACCGTCTCTATGGGGGCGTCCATGTGCTGCCGCCCTACCAGCAGGCCTCCGGCTCCGACTGGTATAAGGGAACTGCCAATGCCATTTACCAGAACCTTTCCTTTATCGACAGATACGATCCCCAGTATGTGATCATTTTATCAGGCGACCAGATCTGCAAACAGGATTACAGCGATTTCCTGCGCTTCCACAAGGAAAAAGGCGCTGAATTTTCCGTGGCGGTCATGGAAGTGCCCTGGGAAGAGGCTTCCCGGTTCGGCCTGATGGTGGCGGACGACAACGACAAGATCACCGAATTCCAGGAAAAGCCTAAGAATCCCAAATCCAACCTGGCTTCCATGGGTATCTACATTTTCAATACCGACGTTCTGAAGAAATATCTGATCGAGGATGAAGCGGATCCCAATTCCCAGAACGACTTCGGCAACAACATTATCCCCAATCTGTTAAAGGACGGCAGGGATATGTACGCTTACCACTTCAACGGCTACTGGAAGGACGTAGGAACCATTCCCTCCCTCTGGGAAGCCAACATGGAGATCATGGATCCCGAGCACAGCGGCATCGACCTGTTTGACGAGAACTGGAAGATCTACAGCCGCAACAGCGGTATGACCGGCCACAAGATCGGCATGAACGCCGTGGTGGAGAACTCCATGATCACTGATGGCTGCCGCATCGAGGGCACCGTAAAGCACTCCATCCTGTTCGCAGGCGTACAGGTAGAAGCCGGTGCCGTGGTGGAGGACGCCGTTATCATGGGCAACGTCATCATCAAGGAAGGCAGCGTGGTGGAGCACTGCATCGTGGCGGAGAACGCCATTATCGGCGAAAATGCGGTTGTGGGAGCGATGCCCACCGGCAAGAGCAGCGGCGTCGCGACAGTCGGCCCCGGCGTCTACATCGGCGACAACGCCAAGGTAGGACCTGACGCAATGGTCAATAACAATGTAAAGGATGGTGAAGTACAATGGTAAACTCTAACTGCGATGCCCTGAGCATTATTTTCCCCAATAGCTATGATAACCAGGTACCGGAGCTGGTCAGCGAACGTCTGATGGCCTCCATCCCCTTTGCAAGCAGATACCGTATGATCGACTTCCTGCTTTCCAGCATGGTAAACTGCGGTATCGACAACATCATCATGATCGTGCGCAAGAATTACCGTTCCCTGATGAGACACTTGGGAAGCGGCCGTGAATGGGATCTGACCCGCAAAAACGGCGGTCTGAACATCGTGCCTCCCTTCGCGGAGAAAACCGTCCATGTCTATAACGGGCGTGTGGAAGCCCTGGCGAGCATCATCGAATTTTTAAAGAACCAGCGGGAAAAATACGTATTCATTTCCGATGCGAACATCGCCGCGAACTTCGATTTCAACGCCATGCTGGACGCCCATATCGCCAGCGGCGCCGACGTGACCATCGCATATAAGGAGGAGGAAATCCCCTACGGCTTCATGAACCTGCAGTCCACCATGAGCAGCGACCTGTATTATACCCTGTCCATGGAGGAGGGTCAGGTAAAGGAGATCCAGATCAACCCCAAGGATTCCGGCATCCAGAACTTTTCCATGAATATCTACCTCATCGACAGGGAGCTTCTGATCGACCAGATCACCAGAGCCTATGCCAGAGGATACATTTATTTCGAGCGGGATATCCTGGCTCCCCAGCTGAATACCCTGAAGGTATACGGCTACAATTATAAGGGCTACAGCGTAAGGATCAGCGACATCAAGAATTATTTCGATGAAAACATGAAGCTTCTGGACAACGAGAATCTGGACGCTCTCTTCCACGCCCCGATCTACACAAAGATCCGTGACGACAATCCCACCAGATACATCGGCAGCGCCAAGGTGAAAAACGCCATGGTAGCCGACGGCTGTATCATCGAGGGAGAGGTGGAAAACTGCATCCTTTTCAGAGGCGTGAAGATCGGCAGGGGCGCCAAGGTGAAGAACTGCGTGCTGATGCAGGATACCGTGGTGGAAGGCAATGCGGATGTGGAGTACATCATCACCGATAAGGAAGTGACCATCACCGCCGGCAAGGAGTTAAAGGGCTCCGATACCTTCCCGGTGTTCGTGGCTCCCAGGAAGACGGTATAAGTTTGGAAGGGGGCACTCCATGAAATCATACGAAGAAACCATCCAGGAATTTCAGGAAATCGTAAAGGAAAGCAGCAACATCGTCTTTTTCGGCGGCGCAGGGGTATCTACGGAAAGCGGCATCCCCGACTTCCGCAGTGTGGACGGGCTCTACAACCAACAGTACGACTATCCCCCGGAAACGATCCTGAGCCACACCTTCTACCGCACTAACCCCAAGGAATTCTGGCGTTTTTACCGCAATAAGATGCTGTTCCTGGAGGCGAAGCCCAACGCCGCCCACAGGAAGCTGGCGGAGCTGGAGAAGGCCGGAAAGCTGCGGGCAGTCATCACCCAGAACATAGACGGGCTCCATCAGGCGGCGGGCAGCCAGACTGTGCTGGAGCTCCACGGCTCGGTGCTGCGCAATTACTGCGAGCGCTGCGGCGCCTTCCATGACGTGCATTATATCAAGGACGGGGAGGGCGTCCCCAAGTGCTCCAAGTGCGGCGGTCCCGTGAAGCCGGACGTGGTGCTCTATGAAGAGGGCCTGGACCAGAAGACCTTAAGAAGCGCGGTGAATTACATTGCCAACGCGGAGGTCCTTATCATCGGAGGCACTTCCCTGGCGGTCTACCCCGCGGCGGGACTGATCGACTACTTCTCCGGGAAGAAGCTGGTGGTGATCAACAAATCTCCCACCCCCAGGGACCGCTACGCCGACCTGGTGATCCAGGGACCTATCGGAGAAGTGTTTTCCAGGGTTTAACTTTCTCTTTTGGACATACATAAAAATACTCAAATCAAGATTTACCAAATCCTGATTTGAGTATTTTTTAAATCTGATGGAGCTGGGTATTGTGACCCGGGAATTTCCCGTCAACACAAAAATAAAGGAACAGGCCAACGCGAACAGGGGCATTTACCGGCTGACCGACAATTTCTTCCGCTACGCAAGGATGGGGCGCTGGATCGGCAAAACCACCGTCAGGGACACAAAAGCCCCCGGAGGCTCAAGAATTGCCGAAACAGAAATCGATCTTCTGTGCGTCGACGGCAGCGAAAAGGAATATCTGGTGGGAGAATGCAAATTCAAGGGGCATCCCTTCTCCTATTCCGAATACCTCGATATGACCGCCAAGCTTTCGCCCCTGAAGGAAAATGCCGTGTTCCATTACGCCCTTTTTTCAGAGAGCGGCTTTGATGAAAAGATCAGAAGCATAGCCCGCAAAGAGGGACTGCTTCTTTATTCCCTCCCGGAGATCGTGGGAGGGCGCCCCATTCAGGAGATTCTTTCGAAAGATGCTCGGGACGTCAATCTACTGCAATCGCGATCTCTTTCAAGATGTCCAAATATTTTACAATAAGCTTAGATAATTCATCCGCCTCAGCTTTTGAAATGTTCAGTTTCTCGGCTGCCTGAAATACAAATTGCTTTTCGGTAATATCATACTCTCCATCAGAAAAGATCAGGCCCAATAACTCAAGCAAAACAATTCTTTTAATATGAATGCTGGATTCCTCAAAGACTTCCAAAGCCTGGTCCATATTCATTGCGCTTGATTCGTCAAAAGACGGAATATCCATCTCTTTGCAATAGTCCTGTATCAGGATTTTTTCCTCGGCTGCAAAAATTCCGTTTGCATTGGCTGCATGAACACTCAAACTCAAAAAAGCCTCTTTTTCTTTTTGTGATAATTGATTTAAAAACATACTTCGTCCTCCTTTACGCTGCATTCTTCATTTCTTCGCATATTTCATCGGCTTTTGATACCATTTTAGCAATCTCTTTCCTGTTTACAGAATTGAGACCGTCGCCGTTTTGATCTTTCAGGACCAGATTTACCTTGCACATATTATATAGCAATCCTACAAGAAGAACCAAATTCTCTGTCATTTTCTGTTCTCTGACAGAAAAATCTTCCTTATAATCATATCTTTCTTCAATATTCACAATAGAATCAAGGGCTTCCAGTCTCTTCCTGTACTGCTTTTCCACCATATCCAGGGTATCTTTAAAATAGCCTGCCTCAATATAAAGCTCATCCAAATACCTTACAATCCTGGCGACTTTCTCCTCTGTATCTTTTGCCTGCTTATATGCTTCGTCTGCCTGGCTCGACAATTTACTGCCGGTAACGTTAAAGATAATGCCTCCAACTAACAGGCCGACTCCCAGTGTTGCGCCTCCCAGAACTACAGAACCAAGAGCCATTCCGCCGCCACCGGCAGCCAGGGATCCGCCTCCCAAAGCTGCCAATGTGGCATTGGTAGCCGCTGCGCCGCTGAGCGCTGAAATAGCCGTTCCCGTCGATGCTGTCCCTAACGCCATGACAGCACAGGTGGTAGCGCCTGCCGCGGCGATTCCTCCCAATGTTCCGGCAGCCGCGCCTCCTGCACTTCCCAAAAGGATTCCGGCTTCCACGGACACCTTTTTAAGCTCTTCCGCCTTAAATTCAGGAAGCTTTACCCCATCCCTTTCATATTCTTTAAAATCCGGCTTGTTTTTAATCTTTTCAAATAGATTTGAGAAATCCTCAAAGCTATTCAATATTTGCAGTTCTTGTCTGCCTAAGGAATCCATCAAATGAGTTGTTCTCTGATTCCTTTCATTCAGCAGTTTTACCGCATTTTCCTGTTTAGATTTCGCCAGCTTCAGTGTGTCATTCGCGTCTTTCATTTTCATGCCTCCGCGAATTCCTGTACCCACGCCGGCTGCACCCGCGATAGCAGCTATACCTCCAATGATCAATGGCAATGGCATGACAAATCTTCTCCTTCCTTAAGTTTTTTACATATTTTATAATTTAATTCGTAATACTCATTACGAGTATACTCACCTGAAAAAAAACGCTCATAGCATTCGTCCACTCTGCATAAGAGAGGTCTGCTTTCATAGATCGAGCATTCATGATTTACCAGATATCTGCAAGTACCATCTCCCCTGTCAAGATCCCGATAAAGTTCTGATTTATCAAGATTTTGACAGCATAAACCGCATCTGTCACATTGAAACATCATTCAAAAACCAGCCTTTTATCCTTATCTTCCATAAATTCATCAAAGTCGCCTTCCCAGGGAAGCTTAATTCCCAGCCTCTCATATTCTGCCAAAAGCACCTGGGTCAGTTCATTTTCTGAACTGACATTTTTAAATTTTTCGTTAAAAGCAGCATAACTGGAAGCCTCTTCCTTAAATGCCTCAAAATCAATTTTTTCCAATTCTATCAAATAAGCGTTTACAGCCCCGTTAATCCTGTGGAAAGCCATTACCTGTTCGTATAGTGCCTCCGTCCCGATCCCAACCCGGATACATACCTCTTTTAATACCATTTTTGTCAATTTGTACCACGCTATCAGGTTCAATCTCATGAAGAAAGCAAGGGCATTGCCGCCTGATCTCACTCCCGCATCAATCCCGTCAATGACACAAAAAGTGCCGTTTCCGATAAGCAGCATGAGGCGAAGGGTTCCATTTTCCCTGTTGGCGATCGGCATACATTCCTTTAACGGTGCCTTGAACTGGAAATGCTGTCGGATCGCCCATATGAAACGGATTGATAAATCAGTCAAGAATACAGGTATTGCCATTGCTATCCCTTGGCGGGCATCGCAGCCTTCCTGAAATGCCCTGGTTGCCAGAATAGCCAGGCTCTGCCTGTCTTCCCCGATTTGAAATTTTCCAAAATTACATAGCCCGAACAACTCATAAAACGGCATTACTATCCCGGACCCTCGCTGCGAAGCGCCGGAACTTCCCGCTATATCGGACATTAAATGCCCAAACCAATTCGCAACGCCGCAGAAAAGTTTGGAAAGAAAATCATGCCCCATAAGTTCATAGGTTTCAGTCGCTATCGTGATCAGCTGGCCGTTGCTGAGAAAAGACGAAGTAGAGGTAAATTGATTTAAAACGGAGAAAAATAATCCAATGATATCCGGGGAATGTGCCAGGGACTTCATATGATGGTTCTTTGTATTCATATCAAACAGATGATCCACGTCTCCGGAGTGGTGCTGGTCATAGTTCACCTTATACTTCTTTTCCAAAAAGCCGATCGCACTCGCTACACTGTTTTCTTTTCCTTCTTTTGGGGTCCATCCTGATTTTTTTGCAAAAAGCTTGACCGCATTATCAACCTGCGCATCCGTCCAGTTTCCGAGTACGGAATCGCCGGGCGTTCCCACCAGGAAAATATCTATTATCCCTCCAACAGCCCCGCAGGCGACCGCCACAATATAGTCATATTTATCACATTTATCATGGCATAACAATAATTCTTGATTTTCTGCACTCGGCGTTAATAATTCATTTTTATCCGTTTCTTTCACCTTGCCGTCTCTCCGTTTTTCGCTTACCCTTCAGCTTCAATCTATAACCCTTCCCGTCCGAACCTCACTTCCAAGACGGTGCTTTATTTTCATTTTACCAAAATGGAATGACATAACAGGTCGATATCTGATGTATACATTATATACTTTACAAGTCAGTTATGCAAGGAATTTTTGCGGGATATAATAATTTATAAAACGGGGGGAAAAATATGTTGCGTTTAAGGATCTTAGAAATCTTACAGGAACAAAACCATACCAAGTACTGGCTATATAAGCAGATGGACATGAGCTACCAGAATTTCAATAAAATTGTCAACAATGAAACCTCCGGCATTAAATTTGACAATCTGGATACCATCAGCAGGCTGCTGCACGTTCCTGTTGGGGAATTGTTCGAGCAAACAGAAGACGATTCCGGTCAAAAATCTTATCAGTAACCTTCCGATATCAATTTCGCAGCATGGAAATCGGCAGCCGAAAAGAGGGAGAGCTAATCCCTTATTAGGTTCCAGCCCTCCCTCTGTAGAATATAAAAATTGACAAACCATGGCATGAACAGAAACGGCCGCCGTCGCTTTTTATTCATTCAAATACAAATTAACCCGTTTCTGGATCACTTCCGCCGTCTGGGCGGCGTCCTTGTCCCCGGCAAAATAGCCTCCGGCTTCTTCCGCGATGATCCTGTAGACCGTTTCCCCGTTGTTCCCGCCAAAGACGGCGTGATCGATCATATATCTGACGAAATCCAGATCTTCTTCCGTTGCCTCCCTGAGATCTCCATCATACATCAGACCGTCATAGGGGTTCATCCGCGTCCTCACATTAACATGCAGGGAACTCCGGAACTGCTTCTCCAGCACGTCCTCCCTTACAGGGAATCCCGTATTCACAAAATTCTCCTGGTATTCCTCCGACAGCAACATCTCCAGGAAAGCCCAGGCGCCGTCCTTCCTTTGGGAAGCGCTGTTCATGCCAAAAGAGTAGGAAGTGACCATGCGATACCGGGGCTCCCCGTCCTTATTGGGATATCCCAGGAATTCCGCATCCTCCCCAAAGGCTTCCTTCAGCTCCAGGTAGCTGTCCCACCTTCCGATCCCGACCTCGGCGGTCAATACCTCATGGTTCCTGAAAGGCACCGCCTGGAAGGGAGAAAACGCCAGAGGGTTCCCCAGGTCAGCCGCTCCTACACTTTCCAGCAGCTTTATGAACTCCTCATCCTGAAAATGGCATTCCTTCTTCTCCCAGTCTATGTACTCATCCATGTCCACGCATAGAAGCAGATAAAGGAGGCCGCTTTTGTCCGGGGACCAGCTGTAGGGAACTCCGGGATTCGCCTCTATCATTCCCAGGAAATCCTCCGGCGTCCATCCTTCTTTCCCGGCGGACCCGGCGCCAGCCACAAGACCCTGGATGCTCATGCTTTCCGCCAGCCTCACCAGCTTACCGTTTACCGTGCCTGCCTCCAGCACAGAGGGCAGAATATCCTCCTTCTTCACGTCCCCGCCTTCAAGGTAGGGAATCAGATCTTCCAGGATCCCCTGGGCAGCCAGCATCTTGGTATCCAGATATTCCAGATCCATCAGGTCAGGTCCTTCTCCCTTTAACAGATCCGTTTCAAAATCCATCCCGTCCGTGCCATAGGTCTTCACCTCCAGCCTGTAGGCGGGATAGATCCTGTGGAATTCCTGGGCCGTCTTCTGGTACCATTCTGTATTGTATTCCCCGGAGTTGCCGGTGACTACACCGACGGTCACCGTCTGGACCTCCGGCAGCTCCGATTCCTCCCGCTGCACCAGCTTCACCCGGCGGGGCTCCTGCAGGTACTGGTCCTGGACAAGCAGGGCTATCTCATTTTCCTGCGTCAGGGCAGCCCCCTCGATGTCCTCAGGCCTGATCCCCACATATTCGTTATCCCAGGCAGCCAGCCTTTCCAGCTCCCCTCCGGCAGTCTTATACAGCCACAGGGAATCCCCTTCCAGGACCAGGAGCCCTTCCCCGGGGCCGCTATAGACAGCTGCAGGGGCGGTTTCCATGCCGACTTCCACCGCCTCACCCAGGCTGCCCTCCTGGAAATCCACGGAACAGATGGAAAATCCCTTTTCCTTCAGGCAGTAAAAATAAACCTCTTCTTCCCCGGCTCCGGCTAACCCATAACCGGACGCCGCCTCCATCCCGGACGCCCCGTCAGGGATCACATTCGTCAAACAGCCGGCTTCGTCCAGCAGGTATACAACGCCATAGGCATCCGACAGGACCACCTTCCCCTCCCGGGTCACGGCGTGATCCTTACAGGTTAAAAAGGCTTCCTCCTGGCTTCCCGCACCGGCAGGAGCCTGTCCTGCCCCGGGTATCCCCTGGAAGGAAACCGCCGCGTCATACTGTCCCGTTCCGTCAGGACTCCATTTCCTCATATGGGGAACCTCCTCCCCCACCGTGCTGGAAAGGCTGTAAACATTCCCTCCAAGATCCGTAAACAAAAGGCTGATATATTCCTTTTCCAGGGACTGGAACTCCACGGGCTCCTGTCCCCGCCCCTTTTTCAGGATATGGGAGCAGGATACCCCCTGCCCATCCGGGTCATAATCATAAGCCAGATAAAAAATCTCATCTTCCGTCAGGAAATACTCCCCTGGCATTAAGAGAAGATCCCCCAGAGGTTCTCCCCATTCCGCCGCAAAGACCTGTCCTTCCTGCAGCAGGGAGGGTCTGGGCGCTTCCCCCTCTTCCCCGGCGGCGTCTGTGGAAGCCGTCTCCCTCCCGGCGCATCCTGCCAACAGGAGCATTGCCAGGAACATTACCATAAGAACTTTTTTTACCATCGATCGTACTCCTTCCAAATCATCGATCTTCTTCCGACCCTTTCAGTGCTGTTCTCATGATATCATCCCTGTTTTGCACTGTCAATATGTAAATAGTATTTTTAAGATAGTATTAAAATAGTAATCTTTATCCTTTATAATGAGAAAAGTCAATTTTGCGGTGTTGCCAATCTTCTAGATATGCACAGATAGATTCTAAGACAGACTCTGCAAACGCCAGCTGGTCCCTGGCTTCATTTTCGGATACAAGAAAAAAGTCATCATAATCGCTGCTCTCCCGCTTTTTCTGGAGCCTGGAAAGGTTTTTCCCTACTTCCTTATCGAACACACCAGAAGCTACATAATACTGATTAAAGTAGGCAACTACATCTTTATGCCTTTTGAAGTCAACATTTTCCAAAGCCAGAACTGCTTTAACGCCATAAAATGCAGCGTAATAAGACCTATTAACAGCATCTTTAAAGAAACGATTTTCAAAGCACAATTTCGCACTCTGCAAAGTTTCTTCTGCCTGGGCTATCCGGTAATGGCTTAAATCAAGCTGTTTATCTGTCATGCAATCTCTACCCCCTCAGTCCTGATATTTTGGTAAAACGGAAGTGTATCTGACCAATACTCAAACATATCCTGATTCCTGATCAAGGGGGAAAGCATCTTTCCATACTTAAGCTCCAGATCAAATGCTCCATCGTAGATACGATTCTCCAGCTGCTTGATTTCCGAATTTGGGAGCGATACGAGCACCATCACATCGATATCCGACTGATCATTGTAATCTCCTCTGGCATAGGAACCATAGAGAATGACCTTTGTTAAATTTTCTCCAAAGCAGGCTTTAGCCAAAGTTACAAACTCTCCAACTTCATCCCGGATCATCGGAAACAATACAACCACCTCCCAGCAAAGTTCCCCGTTCTTTTCAATCCCTATTATAAGCGAAAGAAGCGCTTCCCGTCAATAAGCCCTGCGGCAATCGCTAAGAAATTCCCATCAGTAAGCCAGCTCGCTGATATAAATCTGGGCTCTCCTCTGGATGATGTCGATAGCCTCGTCCAGTGTCTTGTCCCCGGCAAAATAAGGCTGGATCTCCTCCTCCACGATCTTCAGCACCTCGTTGCCCTCCAGGAAGGAAAGGTTTACGTTTGCGCCGGTCAGCACGTCCCAGAGCATTGTAAGCTCCTCTTCGCTGGGATAATAATTGGTGACATTGCCCGCTTCATCATGACCGCGCTCCTGCCTTTTGGGGTTCCCGTTCTCATCCAGAATCGGCTGGCCTGTAGACCGGTCTTTCTCATACATAGCAGATTTCTCCTGTTCCAGCCTTGCCCTTAGGGCCTCAGTCTTTACCGGATAAGCAAATGACAGGGACGTTAGAAAATCCGGTTCCTGGGACAGCACATATTCCACAAATTCCCAGGCGCCTTCCTTTTTCGTGCTGGAGCTCAGAATGCTGTAGAGAGGGCTTTCACTTGACAGGACAAAGCCGCAGCTCCCATCCAGGGTGGGGTATCCCAGGGTCATGACCTTTCCCGCCATTCCCCCGCCTCCCCCGGCAATCTGCACATCTTCAGAAAAGCCCTGGGGATAGCTGGTTTCCAGGAAGCCGAACAGAGCCTTTTCCCGGGCAAGCAGAGAAACGTCTCCCTCCTCATCCCCCGGAGCAGTGATCTTCTCCACCAACTCCACCAGCCTGCGGAATCCCTCCGAATCAAAGGAACAGGTTCCTTTTTCATAATCCAGGAAAAAATTCTGATTGCACTCCAGGAGACTGTCTAACACCGATAATTTACTGAAATACCACCCATCCGAACCATATGTCAGGAATTGACTGTTGTCGCACAGGGTCAGGGCGTCGGGATGGGCGTCCATGATCTCAAGCATCTCATCCACGCTGATGCAGTGATCCTCGCCCACGACGGAACGCAGCCCTATCATCATGCCCACCGTAATGCTCTGGGGCAGACCCACCAGACAGCCGTCGATGGTATAGGCTTCCACCACATTTGGCAGGAAATCCTCCCTGCTAAGATTTTCGCTCTGCTCCAGGTAAGGCGCTAAGTCCTCCAAAAGCCCCATAGCCACATAGTTCCTCACGGGCAGCCCCCTGTTGCTTATGTTGATCAGATCCGGACTTTCTCCGGATATGATATCCATACTCAACTGATCTATCCCCGGCTCAGAATAAACGGTATTCTCACCGGCGTAATTCCTGATCTCGACCTCATAACGGTCGTTGTCCCGGTTGAACTTCGCCACGGTCTTGTCCACATCCCCCGCAAGGCCGATGACCCCCAGGATGATCTTCTCCTTCACCGGTATGGAACCCAACTCTGTAAAAGTCAGGCGCATGAATTCAGATTCTCCTTGATCACTTGCCAGGAGAAAAAAGCTGCCGTCCCCCATGTCACAGATGCTCTCCAGGGTCCCCCAGACTCCCGCTTCCAACAGGTCGGTCACCGGAAGGGAAGCCTGCTCTCCCAGGCGGTAGGCATACAGACCCGTGCCCACACAGTAATAGAAATCCGCACCTTCTCCGGAAGCTGCTGCTTCTCCCGATACTCCCTCTCCGGGGATCAGGTATCTCACATTATCAGGGAGCCCGCCGAAACCCTCCCCTGTCTCCCGCTTGTCGAAGTCGATCTGCACCAGCCTGCTGCCTTTCGCTTCCCGGTCGTACTGGCAGGCGTAGACTGCGCCGTCCGCTCCCCGGCACAGCCGGTCTCCCCCTTCCATTTCCACCTGTCCCCGGTCGTCTCCTTCCGCGTCCAGAAGATACACCAGGTTCCTGAAGCCAAGGTAGATCCTGCCTTCCGCGTCCGTCTCCAGACAGCTTATGCTCTCCCCCTGCTCCTTCAAAAGCTTCGTCACGTCCTTTTCAAAAAGCATCCCGCCGTCTGCGCCGTATTTGGCAAGGCTGTATTCCCTCTCTTTAGCGTCCTCCCCCACCCTGCACAACAACAGAATCAGGTTTCCCGAGGAATCTGCCCAGAGCTGGGGCGCGGCGTAGCGCATCCCCTCTGCGAGTTCCGGCAGCCTGATGGACAGGCGCCTGGCGGTGCCGTATTTGATCTCCTGACAGTAAAAGCTGTATTCCCCATCCTCCCCCAGCAGGGAATAATAGATATCGTCCTTCGTAAGGAAGATGCTCCGGTAGGCGCTCACATCCCCTGCAGCCTGGTATTCCACAGGCACAAAGCCCCAGCCTTCCTTCACCCAGGGATTGGAAGGGTCTGTCCCCTCCTTCCCGTATGAACCGGCTGCCTGCCCGCCGGAAGCGCCGGAGCCCTCCGGGGAATTTCCCCCCTGCTTTCCGCAGGCGCATAAAGACAGCGCCAGGACAAGGCACAGGATCCCTGCAAACAATAAACCTGCTTTGTTTATCGCTGTTTTGTTCATCGCTGTTTCGTTCATCGCTGTTTCGTTCATCGTTGCTGTCGTTTTCATAGTCGCTTTCCTTTTCATGGCAGATCTCCTCGGATATAGAAACTCAATACCATTTTTATGTTTTTATGATATCATCCCTGCTTTTCACTGTCAATATATAAATAGTATTTTTAAGATAGTATTGAAATAGTAATCTTTAACATTTATAATGAAAAAAGGTCAACTTTATGATATTACGAATCTGCCGAAAGGGGAGAATGAGAGTCATCATGAACCATGAGAAAAAAGAAATAAGACGATATTTAAAAGAAGTCAGAAAAGAACTGAACTGTTCCATGTCAATCAAGAGCGTTTTCCTAAAAGATTTAAAAGAGGAAATCGCTTTTTCCCGCATACAGGGCATGACCATCACCGGGGAATCTCTCCGGACAGAATTCGGCGCCCCGGAGGAGATCTCTGCCAGCTTCTACAATCGCAACGACTACAAAGAGCTCCTTGCAAAGGCGAAAAAAAAGCTCTTTTTCTGGAGAATTGCCGCAGGCGTCGCAATCTTCACAGCCGTCCTTTTTTTGGCGGCGATCATTTTCTTCCTTGTACATGTGCTTCCGATGATGTCTGGAGGCATCATCGTCACAGAACCCTATTAGGGCAAAGGATTCTTTTGTTTTTTGCAGAAAATGATATAGAATATTAGCATGATAAGCCCAACCAACCGCATTAAATCTGATATAGTTGGATATCCCAATATATACTTGACAGGAAAACTAAAAATAAGCAGCGCAGCAATTTATTGTTTTTAGAATAGTATTGAAATAATAAGCTCTCCCCCTTATAATGATATCAGCAAAAGAGGAAGAGGAAAGTCATCATGAACCATGAGAAGCAGGTAATCCGTCAGTATTTAAAAGAAGTCAGGGCAGAACTGGACTGTTCCATGTCAATCAAGAGCGTTTTCCTAAAGGATTTAAAAGAGGAAATCGCTTTTTCCCGCATACAGGGCATGACCATCACCAGGGAATCTCTCCGGGCAGAATTCGGCGCCCCGGAGGAGATCTCTGCCAGCTTCTACAATCGCAACGACTACAAGGAGCTCCTTGCAAAGGCGAAAAAAAGCTCTTTTTCTGGAGAATTGCCGCAGGCGTTATCGCGGTTATATTAGTATTAACTATTATTTTCCTCATATGTTTCATTCAATCATCGTCTATCGAAATCAGGATTTCAGATCTGCATTATTTTTAAGGAATCCCCTTGATTTTTCTGGGAACATAACGTATATTGTGAGAAGATAACTCTGTTTGTCATGGAGGTAGTATTTATGAGCTTCGAAGATTACAATAAAGCTTACAAGGCAGGGAAGAAGGATTATCAGAACCGTATCTCCCGGGGGCAGGATCCCACCCTGAAGATTCTGGACGATATCCTTCCCCGGAACACACATTACGCCGAGGTTCCCCTGGGGCTTGTGCAGATCCCCATCGACCAGATCGTGGGAACCAAGACCGGAGGGCGCAGCAGCTCCTTTGCAGGGAATTTCATGCCTATCCTGGATGATAAGACGGAATTCGCCTATAAGTGGATTAATTTGAGCGACAGCCATCTGACCGAGGGGATCCACGATCCCATCAAAGCCTATGAATATATGAATGAATTCTATGTGGAGGAGGGCAACAAGCGGGTCAGCGTGCTGAAATATTTTGACGCGGTTTCCATTCCCGGCAACGTCACCCGTATCCTGCCGCCCCGGACCAAGGAAAAGCGCAATAAGATCTACTATGAATTCATGGATTTCTATGAGGTATCCAAGATCAATTATATCAACTTTTCCAGGCTGGGGAGCTACGGAAAGCTTCTGGAGGCCGTGGGTAAGGCGCCGAAGGAGATCTGGACCGAGGACGACAGGCTGGATTTCAATTTTATTTATACCAAATTCCTGGCGGAATACAAGGATCACGGGGGCAGCAGGCTGCATATCACCCCCGGCGATGCCTTTCTGACTTTTTTGACCATTTATGATTATAAGGAGCTGGGGGAGAAGACCTCCAAGGAGATCGGGGATCTCATCGGCAAGAGCTGGGAGGAGTTCCGGCTGGCGGACGCGGATCAGGAGGTGGAGCTTAAGCTGGATCCCGTACAGGGCAAAAAGACCCTGCTCAACCGCCTGCTGCCCCTGACCTACAACCTGAGCAGGCTGAAGATCGCCTTTATTTATGAAAAGACCCCCACCTCCTCCGCCTGGACCTACGCCCATGAGCTGGGCCGTCTGCACCTGGAGCAGACCTTCCCGGATGAGGTTCTCACCATGTACTATGAGAACGTCACCCAGGATACCATTGAGGACACCATTGAAGATGCGGTGAAAAAGGGCAGCGATATCATCTTCACCACTACCCCTGCCTTTGTCACCGCCAGCGTAAAGGCCGCCATCGCCCATCCGGGGGTGCGGATCCTAAACTGCTCCTTAAATACCTCCCACCGCTACATCCGGACCTATTACTCCCGGATGCACGAGGCAAAGTTTCTGATGGGCGCCATTGCGGGAGCCATGGCGGACAACAATAAGATGGGCTACATCGCCGATTATCCCATCCTGGGCTCCATCGCCAATATCAACGCCTTCGCCCTGGGAGCCAAAATGATCAATCCCAGATCCGAGATCTATCTGGAATGGTCCACCTTAAAGGACAACCAGGACGCATTGGAAAAGTTTAAGAAGAACGATATTTACATCATCGCGGGCAAGGATATGATCATTCCCGAAGAGGCCTCCCGGTTCTTCGGGCTCTACCGCATGGAAGACGATATCCCCCACAGCCTTGCCATGCCCCTTTGGCACTGGGGCAAGTTCTATGAAAGCATGATCCGCAAGGTCATGGACGGCACCTGGAAGCAGGATGAGGAGGACACCCCCGTAAAGGCCATCAACTACTGGTGGGGCATGTCCGCCGGGGTCATCGACCTGATCTGTTCCCAAAACCTGCCCATCGGCACCAAGCGGCTCATCGACCTGCTGCGCAAAACCATCTCCGCGGAAGAGTTCAACCCCTTCTCCGGCATCCTCTATTCCCAGACCGGCATGGTACAGGGCAACCCGGATGTAAGTCTCTCCCCGGAAGAGATCGTCACCATGAACTGGCTGGCGGAAAACGTCATCGGCTCCATTCCCAAGCCGGTGGATCTGGTGGAAGACGCCAAACCGGTGGTCAGCCAGCAGGGCGTAGATAAGATCACAGAGGAATAAGCGCCATGAGGATACTGGCCATCGGGGATGAGGAGTCCAAGGGACTGTGGGACTATTTTGACAAAAGCAAGCTGGAGGGGATCGACCTGATCATCTCCTGCGGGGATCTGGACCCCAGATACCTGTCTTTTCTGGTGACCTTCACCACCGCCCCTCTTCTGTACGTGCACGGCAACCACGATACCAAATACGCCGCCATCCCTCCGGAGGGATGCACCTGCATCGAGGATCAGATTTTTGTTTATCAGGGCGTCCGCATCCTGGGACTGGGAGGCTCCATGCGCTACCGTCCCGGGGAGCATCAGTATACGGAAAAGCAGATGCAGAAAAGGGTACGGAAGCTCCGCTGGAAGCTTTTTCGCAGCAAGGGCTTCGATATCCTGGTGACCCACGCCCCCGCCTATCAGTTAAACGACGGGCGGGATCTTCCCCACCAGGGCTTCCAGGCTTTTATCGACCTCATGGAAAAATATAAGCCGAAGTTTTTTCTCCACGGGCATGTGCATATGTCCTATGGAAGACAGCACAAGCGTTATGACAAATATAAGGATACCCATGTGATCAATGTCTTTGACCATTGTATTTTTGATTTTGAAGCTGAGGATGTGAAGTCCAATCTGACAAGATAGGGCTTCGCATCCTGTTGCCAATCTGACGGGATAGGGCTTCGCATCCTGCTGTCAGTCTGACGGGGTAAGGCTTCGCGTCCTACTGTCTCTCCGACAGATACAGATTGACCCGCTTATTTACGCTCTGAACCACTTCCTCCAGATCCTTATCCGAATCAAAATAGGGAGCAACATCCTCCAAAATAAGTTTCATCAGCTCTTCTGATCTATAAGCATGGGGAACCGTATTTTCCAAAAGATTCTTGTATTCCTCCAGATAGAAATCGCTCTTTCCGTCCCATGGCAGCTTTATCGAATCGTTTTTCCCAACCCAAAAATAGCCTTCCGCATACTCATTATAGACAACCTTCTTGTCCAGGACATCCCGGCGTATACTTGCTCCGCTGTCTGACATGAGTGTTTCCTGATTTTCCAGGCTGTATAAGTACCGGAGCAGCCCGCCGACTCCTGGCTTGTCCACAGCCGCCTGATTTACCACGACCATGCCCAAAGGCACCATATCGCCCATGCCGCTGTCCTGCTTTTCCATAGGATATCCAATAAAGCGCAGTCCGTCTCCCAGACCGTTTGCCACATAAAGACCATAACTGTTCAGATCAGGCAGTATAATTTTTACCCCCATATAATCTCCCTGGCAAACAGCCTCGGAAGCCTTCTCATACAAAGTACTTCCCTTCTTCTCCCATCTCTCTGAATCGTTGGCCTTTTCCTTAACAAGCGACAGGATCTCCTTAAATTCCGGGGAATCGAAATGGCCCTCCCCGCCCTCCACAAAAGCAGAATGCTCAAGATCCCAGAGCAGGAACACCAGGGCGCGCCGCCAGGTGCTGTCGCCAAATTCATCCGCAAACATCCACTTGATCTCAGGATGAGCCCTGACCGTTGCCAACACATCCTCCATGGACCAGGTATCCCCATCATAAACGCTGCTGTTCACCAGTATGGAACTGATGTACACGGTAATAGGCAGCCCGAACAATTTTCCGTCAAGGGTTCCCAACCCTATGGCGGCAGGATATGACTGGTCTGATATGTCATCTGTAAGGAGAGGCTCCATCTCCCCCAGCGCACCGTTTCGCTGCAGATTCTCCATATCCTTCCAGTCCACGCACAGGATATCCGGTCCGGATCCGTTCATCACCTCCGCCAGCACCGAGTCCCTGTTTTCATACTTATTTTCATAGCTGACTGCATACTGTGGATTCTCCTTATCAAAATCCACAGCCATCCGCTTCACATAAGAATCCTTAGAGTTGAGACAGACAATGGATATCTCGGAAACGATATCCGCGGAGGCTTCGGATTCCCTGCCGGTTTCCGGATCCGGAACTTCTTTCCCATCGGTTTCCGAACTGAGAACTTCCTTACCGCTGGTTCCGGAACTGGAAATTTCCTTTTCTTCCCTGCAGGACACGAGTAAAACTATCATACAAAAAAGGCATAATACACAACCTGACCGTTTCCCGATAAACAAAACCTTTTCCTCCTTTCACGGATAGATCATCCATTACAGACCGTCTGCATAAATAACTTCTTATTAACAATTTTAACAAAATATTTCCTTATTGCAAATATTGTTTTTAAAATAGTATTGCATTTTTATTATTTTTTATTACAATATTAATAGACAGGAGGAATGATTTTTATGAAATGGGAAAAGGATATCTATGAGAATGTACGAAGCGGTATTGTAGAACTGTTGATCCTGCATCTGCTCTGTGAACGCGACATGTACGGATATGAGATCCGTAATACCCTGTCAGACAGGACCATGAAAGCATTTGACCTGAAAGAGACTGCTCTGTATGGTCCTCTGTACAGGATGTCTTCCCGGGGACTGATCTCCTCCCGCAAGGTAATTGTGGGGGAAAAGCGTTTTCGGGTGTATTATCATATCGAAGAGGAAGGCAGACAATACCTGACCTATGGAGAGGATCAGATCAGGCACGTCTTCTCCGGCGTCATGTCATTATTGCACTGGGGGAAGGAAGAAAGCCGGGAGGGGGATTTAACCGCCTGAGAACCGGCTTTTCCTCAATATGCCCGGAATTTTTTGATCACTGTCCTCACGATCTTATAAGCCGGTCCTTCCAGCTTCTTTGTGGCGTTCTTCAGTTCCTGCCGGATGGCGATCTTCTGGGGGCAATGCTGCTCGCATTTTCCGCAGGCGATACAGTTGGAAGCGGAGGCGGAATTCTGGCGCAGGGCTGTACACATCATGTACTCCTTCATAGCCACCAGCTTTCCGTCCGTATAATAGCGGTTATAGGCGGCAAAGGTTCCGGGAATGTCCACCCCCTGCGGGCAGGGCATACAGTAGCCGCAGC
>CANQBS010000047.1 GCA_947589075.1 uncultured Acetatifactor sp. | reverse complement strand
CCCTCAGCCGCCAGACATGATGGAAAATTCGTGCGAGCACGATTTTCCATCAAATCAGGCGGCTGGCTGAACTGTTAAAATTTATTTTAAAAAATTTAGATTCCCTATTGCAAAATCCTTAAGAAAGTATTAATATTGATTTAAGTGGTAAAAAGTGGTGGCTGGTGGGTGAAAGTAGGATAAAAAACCCCATTTTTTTGGAGCCGCAGGAAAGCACAGAAGAAAGAGGAACGATTTCCATACGTCAGAGAGCAGGGCGGTGATTGCGATGTTTATGAACCAGTACAATCATACGGTCGATGCGAAAGGCAGGTTGATCATCCCTTCAAAGTTCCGGGAGGTTCTCGGCGATGAGTTTGTAGTAACGAAGGGGTTGGATGGCTGTCTCTTTGTGTATGGGAACGAGGACTGGAATATCTTCGCACAGAAGCTGACTTCCCTTCCCCTGGTGGACGATGAAGCCAGAGATTTCGCCCGTTTTTTCCTGGCAGGAGCCATGTCGGTAGAGGTGGACAAGCAGGGAAGGATCCTGCTTCCCGCAAACCTGAGGGAGTTCGCCCGTCTGGATAAGGATGTGGTCCTGGCAGGCGTCGGAAGCCGGGTGGAGATCTGGAACAAGGATGTCTGGGATGAAAAGAACGCCGTGACGGATATCCGGAAGATCACCGCAGGAATGAGAAATCTGGGACTCACCATTTAAGATCCGGAGATGAAACTTCATCCCGAAGTTCTTAAGAGGAGCAGAAGGATAAGGGTTAATAGGGAGGACGCAGGGTGGAATTTCATCATTATTCCGTGATGTTAAAGGAAACCATAGAAGAGCTGAAGATCAGGCCGGAGGGCGTTTACGTGGACGGCACCTTAGGAGGCGGCGGACATGCCTTTGAGATCTGCCGAAGGCTTGAGACGGGCCGCCTGTACGGGATCGACCAGGATGATGCGGCTCTGGAAGCGGCGAGGGAGAGACTGGCGCCCTTTGAAGGAAGGGTGACTTTCCTCCATGATAACTACTGCAATATGCGTTCCGCTCTGGAAGGAGAGCATGTCGCAGGCGCAGACGGGATCCTGCTGGATCTTGGGGTTTCCTCTTACCAGCTGGATACACAGGACAGAGGTTTTTCCTACCGTTATGACGCGCCTCTGGATATGAGAATGGACAGAAGACAGACCCTGACTGCCAGAGATATCGTCAATGGATACCCGGAGACGGAACTGTACCACATCATACGGGATTACGGAGAAGATCCTTTTGCAAAAAACATTGCAAAGCATATCGTCTCCGCAAGGGAACGAAAGCCGATAGAAACCACATTCCAGCTCAATGAAGTCATTAAGGCAGCGATCCCCGCCAGAATGCGGCAGAACGGACATCCCTCAAAACAGACTTTCCAGGCCATACGGATTGAATGCAACAGGGAACTGGAAGTGCTTAGGGATTCCCTGGATGATATGATAGATCTTCTGAATCCTGGGGGAAGGCTGTGCATCATCACCTTCCATTCCCTGGAGGATCGGATCGTAAAAAATGCTTTTCGGAAAGCGGAAAACCCGTGTACATGCCCTCCGGACTTCCCGGTGTGCGTGTGCGGGAAAAAGCCGAAAGGAAAAGTGATCACGAAAAAGCCCGTGGTGCCGGGAAAAGAGGAACTGGAAGAGAATAATCGCTCCAAAAGCGCGAAGCTGAGAGTGTTTGAGAAGATTTTATGACCAGGAGGACAGGAAAATGGCCAGATATCAGAATGTATATCAATATTCAAGAAGGACGGGCAGGGGGGATGCCGGCCGGTATGGGAGACAGGGCAGTTATATTTACGGGAATGCGGCCCCCAAGCTGGATATTGAGAGACAACTGGAGGAAGCGCCGAAAAGGCGGCTGAGCAATGAGGCGCGTAAGAACAGAGAGAAGGCTCATCATATGAGTCTGGGCTATGTCCTGTTTTTGGCAGCCGCACTGTGTTTTGCAGGGATGATTCTGATCAATTATATACAGCTGCAGTCCGAGCTTACCAATATGGCGGAATATCTGACTGTCCAGGAGAGACAGCTGAATACCTTAAGGGTGGACAATGATGAGACCCTGAACCGGATCAACAGCAGCATTGATATGGAAGAGATCAAGCGGATCGCCATTGGCGAGCTGGGGATGACTTATGCGAAGGAAGGTCAGATCGAGTCCTATACGACAGAGGGAAATGATTATCTGAGACGAGTTGCAGACTAGGAGAACGAATCGGTGAGTGATAGAAGAAGCGGCGGGAACGGCAGGAGGAGCCGTACAGGAACCGGTCAGAGACCGGGGAACCGTACAGGGCAAAGGGCAGTTGGTCAAAAGAATACAGGAAAACGGGAATCTCAGGGCAATATCCGTCAGATGCCTGTGGAAGCCGAAAGAAGCAGAAGAAGGACAGACGGCAGACAGAGGGCGGAAGGAAACGGCAGGGCAAAGAGATTTACCGTGAAAATGCAGAAGAAGCTGGTGGTACTGTTTGTATTTGTACTGCTGGCTTTTGCCGGATTATGTGTGAGGCTGGGCTGGATCATCACGGAGGACGGAGAACGTTATACAAAGCAGGTTTTGTCCCAGCGGGGTTATGACAGTCAGACCATACCTTTCCGCCGGGGAGATATTGTGGACTCAAAGGGAAACATTCTCGCTACCAGTGAAAAGGTATATAATCTGATCACGGACTCCACCCTGATCTTGTATGACCCTAAGAAGAGCGGGGAAATGGAGTATCTGGAGCCCACCATGGAAGCCCTGGACAGATACTTCGACCTTGACATCAATGAAGTCCGCAAGTTTGTCACCGAAAATCCCAATTCCGCCTATAAAAGATGGCTGAGGCAGCTGACCTATGACCAGATCAAGGATTTTCAGGAGGAAATGAACGCCAAGGACAGCAAGATCAAGGGCGTGTGGTTCGAAGAGGAATACAAGAGAAAATATCCCTATGGGACGATGGCCAGCGATGTGATCGGCTTTACCGGCACGGATAATACCGGAAGCTATGGGCTGGAAGAATATTATAACGATATTTTAAACGGAACGACAGGAAGAGAATACGGCTATCTGAATGAAGAATCCACCCTGGAACGCAAGATCAAGCCGGCGGTAGACGGATATACCATCCACAGCACCATTGACGCCAATATCCAGCAGGTCATGGAAAAATACATAAACCGATTCATGGAGGAGCATAAGGATGCGGTCCGGACCGGCGACGGTGCGGAAAACATTGGCGCTATCGTCATGGAGGTGGATACCGGCAGAGTCCTGGGGATGGCCAGCTCTTCTCAGTACGACCTGAACAATCCCAGGGACTATAATGGGCTTCTGGGCAATATCATGGTGGAAGAATATGAAAACGCCAACGGCTATATCGAGATCCGAAAGACGGGAAATGTGTTTACGGAAAGTCTGCTGGCGGATCTGACCAATAAAGATGTGGACGAGGAGACCAGGGCGGCCAACGAACGGAAACTTTATGTAAACTTAAATTATCTCTGGAAAAATTTCTGCATCTCCGATACCTATGAGCCCGGTTCCACGGCAAAGCCCTTTACGGTGGCGGCAGCCTTGGAGTCCGGATCCATCACGGGAAATGAATGGTACACCTGCACCGGCTCCATCACAAGGGGCGGACGGGCCATTAAGTGCCACGGAGGCAACGGGCACGGGTCCGTCAGCGTGCAGAACGCGGTTGCCTGGTCCTGCAATATGGCGCTGATCCAGATCGCGGAGGCAACGGGGATCGATAAATTCGTGGAATTTCAGAAGACCTTTAATTTTGGACTGAAGACCAACGTGGATCTGGCAGGAGAGGCCAGGACCGCCAACCTGGTATTCTCGGCGGATGCCATGAAGGAGGACGGGGCCGCTCTGCCTACCAATGCCTTCGGCCAGGGCTTTAATGTAACCATGATCCAGATGATCACAGGCTACTGCGCCCTGATCAACGGCGGTTATTATTATGAGCCCCACATGGTGGATAAGATCACCAATGCATCCGGCGCCACCATAGAAAATATCAGTCCCAGAGTGCTGAAGCAGGTGGTCTCCGAGTCCACTTCCGCCAAGATCAGACAGTATACCAGGGCTACGGTGATGGAGGAGGGCGGTTCTTATAGAACGGGTAAGTCAGCCAGACCTGCCGGATATACCATGGGAGGAAAGACCGGGACGGCGCAGACCCTGCCCAGGGGCAACGGGGAATATGTGGTATCCTTTATGGGACATGTTCCGGCTGACGACCCCAAGATCGCCATTTACGTGGTGGTGGACCGTGCCAATGACGCTACCCAGGCCAACTCCAAATTCGCCCAGGGCATTGCCCGCAGCGTCCTGACGGAGATCCTTCCCTATCTGCAGATTTTTATGACAGAGGAACTGAGCGCCGACGAGGAAAAGGAACTGGAAGCCCTGAATCTGGAAAATACCAACCGTTATACCCAGATGCCTGAGGAAGAGGGTATGGAACAGGAAGGAAACGGGGAAGGAGAAGGAACGCCGGAAGGCGGGAACGGCAATGAGGAAGCTCCCTGGAAAAGCTTTCCCAAGGATCCTGCCACAGGATATCTGAAGAACCCGGAAACCGGAGAATTTGTGGATCCGGAAACGGGGGATGTGATAGATGTGAATACGGGACAGGTCAGCGACGATACCTGGCAGGCCCTTCCGGACGGGACAGAGAATCCCCCGGACGGAAACGGTGAGCCGGAGGACAGTCCGTTATAGGTCGGGCAGGGGCTTTTGGCATAACCCAAAGCGAACATGAATAAAGTGTACTAAGAATTTTGACCGAGGGTTTTTGTGCTCACCAATCCTAATAAGATCGCCCATAGAAAGAAGATCACGCTTATAACATTGTTTTTCGCCCTGATCCTGGCGGGATTGTTCGGAAGACTAGTGTATCTGATGGTATGGCGTGCAGATTATTACGCCGAAAAGGCTGTGGAGCTCCATGAGAGAGAACGCAGCATCAAAGCGGCAAGGGGCCGCATCCTGGACCGCAACGGCACGGTGATTGCGGATAACAGGACGGTATGTACCGTTTCCGTGATACATAATCAGATCGAAGAGCCGGAGAAAGTGATACAGGTTCTTTGCAGGGAACTGGGGCTGTCGGAGGAGTTTGTGACGGCCAGGGTGGAAAAATACAGCTCCATTGAACGGATCAAGAGCAATGTGGATAAAGAAACCGGGGACCGTATCAGGGAGTATGACCTGGCAGGGGTCAAGGTGGATGAGGATTATAAACGGTATTATCCATTTGGAGAGCTGGCCAGTAAGGTTTTGGGCTTTACAGGAGGGGATAATCAGGGTATTATCGGACTGGAGGTGATCTATGAGGAATATCTCCAGGGAAAGGCAGGCAATATCCTGACGGTTACAGATGCCAAGGGCATTGAGGTGGAGGAAGCCGGCGAGCGCAGGCAGGAACCTATAAAGGGGAAGGATCTGGTGCTGAGCCTGGATATGAACATTCAGTCCTATGCTTCCCAGCTGGCGGTCCAGGCCATGAAGACCAAGGAAGCGGACAGTGTTTCCATTCTGGTGATGAATCCCCAGAACGGGGAAATGTTAGCCATGGTCAACGTCCCGGAATTTGATCTGAACGACCCCTATACTCTGCCGGAGGGAACTCTGTACCAGACCCAGGAGGAATACCAGAACCTTCTGAACGCCATGTGGCGCAACGGCTGTATCAACGATACCTATGAGCCCGGTTCCACCTTTAAGATCATTACGGCGGCGGCAGGACTGGAGGAGGGCGTTGTCACGCCCCAGAGCACCTTCCACTGTCCCGGCTATATCGTGGTGGATGACAGAAGGATACACTGCAGCAAAAGGAACGGGCATGGGGCGGAGGACTTTATCCGGGGCACCATGAATTCCTGCAATCCCGTATTTATTACCGTGGGCCTGCGGCTCGGGGTGGATAAATATTATGAATACTTTGAAAAATTTGGTTTAAAAAAGAAAACGGGCATCGATCTGCCGGGAGAAGCCGGGACCATCATGCATAAGAAGGAAGATATGGGAAATGTGGAGCTTGCCACCGTTTCTTTCGGTCAGTCCTTCCAGATCACTCCCATCCAGCTGCTTACCACAGCTGCTTCCATTGTAAACGGAGGCAGGCGCGTTACGCCCCACTTTGGCGTGGAGGTGCTGGACGAGGAAGGAGAAGCCTCTCAGATTTTTTCCTATCCGGTGGAGGAAGGGATCGTCTCGTCCGAGACTTCCGAAACCCTGCGGGGCATCCTTAAGCTGGTGGTGTCGGAGGGAACCGGAAAAAACGGAAAGGTCGAGGGCTTCAGCATCGGCGGAAAAACCGCCACCAGCCAGACCCTTCCCCGGGGAAGCGGCAGATATATCGCTTCTTTCATGGGCTTTGCCCCGGCGGAGGATCCACAGGTGATCGCCCTCGCCATCATCAATAATCCCCAGGGCGTATACTATGGGGGACAGGTGGCGGCGCCCATCGTCAGACAGCTGTATGAAAATATCCTTCCCTATCTGGGAATCGCAAAAGAGAATGGGGATGAAAACAATTCATCCCAGAGTCCTGCAGATATCCCATAAAAGGATTGGGGAAGGAGAGTTATGAGCAGAACATGTATTTTGTCGGTGATGATTTCTTTTGCGGTCAGCGCAGGGCTGGGACCGATTATGATCCCATTCCTGAGAAGGTTAAAGGTGGGGCAGACGGTCCGGGATGACGGTCCTCAGAGCCATTTGAAAAAGTCAGGAACTCCTACCATGGGAGGAATTTTGATCCTGGTAAGCATTTTAGCAGCCAGCATCCCTTTCTTAAGGGATCGCCCCCTCATGATGCCGATCTTATTTCTGACCGCAGGCTTCGGCCTGATCGGTTTCCTGGATGATTACATCAAAGTGGTACTGCACCGATCCATGGGCTTAAGCGCGGCGGAAAAATTTTCCGCACAGGTTCTGGTAACCGCAGTTTTTCTTTATTACATACATCATTACACAGATCTGAGCCTTGCCATGAGGATTCCCTTCTGGCCTGGGAAATACCTTGATCTGGGTCCCTGGAACCTGGTTCTTTTGTCCTTTATGATTCTGGGGACGGTCAACGGAGTGAATTTTACGGATGGCCTGGACGGTCTGGCCGCCAGTGTCACGGTGATCATCGCAGTATTTTTCAGCGTGACGGCCCTGGGCACCTGCACCGGCATCGAGCCTGTTACCTGTGCTGTGACAGGGGCGCTTATGGCGTTTTTACTGTTTAATGTGCATCCCGCCAGTGTGTTTATGGGAGATACCGGTTCATTGGCCCTGGGAGGTTTTGTGGCGGCTACCGCCTGTATTCTCCAGATGCCCCTTTATATCGCGGTGATCGGATTTGTTTATCTGGCGGAGGTTTTTTCGGTTATTTTACAGGTGACATATTTTAAGTGTACCGGAGGACGGCGTCTTTTTAAGATGGCGCCCCTGCACCATCACTTTGAACTATGCGGATGGTCGGAGACCCGGATCGTGGCGCTTTTCTCTATGGTCACCGCCCTGATGTGCCTTTTTACGCTGCTATTTTTCCCATAAGGAAGTGCATCAGGTAATGATGAAACGCCCTTCTTGAGAACAGCTGCAGTTCTGTATTTACTCGATGCAGGTATGGACTGAAGATAACTATAAAAATGGAAATGGAGAACTTCTCGATGCAGAACATGAAAAAAACCCTTGTGGTGGGTTCGGGGATCAGCGGAGTCGCCGCCACAAACCTATTGGAGCGGATGGGATATGATGTGATCCTGTATGACAGCAATGAGAAACAGGCACTGACGATGGAGGCTGTAAAAGCGAAGCTTCCGGAAGGAAGCCGGGCGGAATGTATCCTCGGCGCGCTTCCGGAGGATATCAGGGAACGCATTAACCGGGTGGTATTAAGTCCAGGCGTCCCCACCGATCTTGCCTGGATCGAAGAGCTTAAGAAGGAAGGGATCCCTATCCTGGGAGAGATAGAGCTGGCTTATCGGATGGAAAAGGGAACTGTAGCCGCCATCACCGGGACCAATGGGAAGACCACCACCACCACTCTTGTGGGAGATATCATGAAGGCCCACCTGGGAGCGGATAAGGTTTTTGTGGTGGGAAACATCGGGAATCCCTACACGCTGGAGGTGATGAAGACCACCCATGACAGCGTGACCGTAGGGGAGATCAGCAGCTTTCAGCTGGAGACGGTTCATTCCTTCAGGCCTCATGTTTCAGCGATCCTGAACATTACCCCGGATCATCTGAACCGTCATCATACCATGGAGAATTATGTGGCGGTAAAGCAGCAGATCGCATCCAATCAGACCGGAGAGGATATCTGTGTGCTGAATGACAATGATCCCTATACCGAGGATTTTAAAAAGAAATGTCCTGCGAGGGTGGTTCTCTTTTCTTCCAGGAGAAAGCTGCGGGATGGATACTATTTAAGGGAAGATAAGATTTGCAGGGCGGCGGGAGGCGAGACCGTGGAGCTGATGGATATTCATCGGGATATGAATCTGGTGGGTATCTGCAATGTGGAAAATGTAATGGCCGCTATAGCCATCGCCGAGGGCATGGGGGTTCCCATGGACACCATCCTGAGGGTGATCCGGGACTTCCGCGCAGTGGAGCACAGGATCGAATTTGTGGCGACGAAGAAGGGCGTGGATTATTATAACGATTCCAAAGGGACCAATCCGGATGCGGCGATCCAGGGGATCAGAGCCATGAGCAAACCTACCGTCCTGATCGGAGGAGGATACGACAAACAAAGCGAATACGACGAATGGATCGAAAGCTTCCAGGGGAAGGTGAAATGGCTGGTGCTCATCGGCCAGACCAGAGAGAAGATCGCGGAGTGCGCGAGAAGGCATGGCTTTGACAGGATCCGCTTCGCTGACAGCTTTGAGGAATGCCTGAAGCTTTGCACACAGCTAGCAGAAGAAGGGGACGCAGTGCTGCTTTCCCCGGCCTGCGCCAGCTGGGGGATGTTCCCCAATTATGAAGTACGGGGCAAAATGTTCAAGGAATACGTGAATGGATTATAAGGAGTGAGGATATGGCTTCCAGGGCAATGGCGAGAACGAAAAGAAAAGAACAGTCGGAATATTATTTTGATTACAGCCTGCTTTTTATTGTGCTGTTTCTGCTGGGCTTCGGTCTGGTGATGATCTATTCCACCAGCTCCTATGAAGCCTACCAGGATTATAAGGATTCGGCCCATTACCTGAAGACCCAGCTGCTGGCCAGTATCCTGGGTCTGATCGCCATGATCATTGTAGCCAACATTCCCTATCACTTCTGGGAAAAATTCGCGGTGCTGGGTTACATAGTATCCTTCGGGATGATCTTTCTGGTCAAGACTCCCCTGGGCATCAAAAGCCATGGCGCCACCAGATGGTTCAGGATTCCCGGCATCGGTCTGTCCGTGCAGCCTGCGGAGATCGTGAAGCTGTGCATGATCCTGTTTTTAGCCTGTCTGGTCTGTAAACTGGGCAAAAATGTGCGGACCTGGAAGGGGATTATCATCATGGCTCTCTTCGCAGTGCCCCATGCGGTCATGATCAAGGTTGTCACCCAGAACCTGAGCTCTGCCATCATCGTGATGGGAATCGCCGTCCTTATGGTATTCGTGGCGGATCCCCATTATAAGAAATATATTGTTGTGGGCGGGATCGGCTGTGCCGCGGTGGCCGCCCTGGTGTTCTGGATCGTCACCTCCGATACCGCAGCGGGTTTAAGCTTCCGTTTTACCCGGATCAATACCTGGCTGCATCCGGAAACGGATCCTACGGACACAGGCTTCCAGACCCTCCAGGCTCTTTACGCCATTGGTTCCGGAGGCATCTGGGGCAAAGGCCTGGGACAGAGCATGCAGAAGCTGGGCTTCATTCCAGAAGCCCAGAACGACATGATCTTTTCCATCATCTGTGAGGAATTGGGGCTGTTCGGGGCCATTGCTATTATCCTTATGTTCCTGATGCTATTATGGAGACTGATGATCATCGCCAACAATGCGCCGGATCTGTTCGGCTCCATGCTGGTGGTGGGCGTCATCGGGCATATCGCCATACAGGTGATCTTAAATATCGCGGTTGTGACCAACAGTATCCCCAACACCGGGATTTCCCTTCCCTTTATCAGTTACGGAGGCTCCTCCGTCATGTTCCTGTTGATCGAGATGGGCCTGGTCTTAAGCGTTGCCAAGAGGATCCAGTTAAAGGAAGTATAGGGATTTTGGGACAAGATACCATAGGATCGTCCCCTACATAGAATAGAATAGATTGAAATGAAAAACCGGTTGGTGTGTAATGGATTCTATTCATATTCATGGAGGCGTCTGTTTACAGGGTAAGGTCAGGATTCAGGGATCCAAAAATGCTGCGCTCCCGGTCCTGGCTGCAACGATACTGACGAAGGGGATCAATCTGATTCAAAACTGTCCGAAGATAGCGGATGTTTATCTGATGCTGGAGCTGCTTGAGAGTCTTGGCTGTGTCGTTTCCTGGGAGAAAGACGGGGTGAGGGTGGATGCGAGATGCGCTGCCTCCCATAAAATGCCTTCAAATGCCATCAGGGGAATGCGTTCTTCCCTTTGCCTGCTGGGAGCGCTTTTAGGGAGCGCCGGGGAGGCTGCCATGGAATATCCCGGAGGCTGTGTGATCGGAGAGCGGCCTATTGATCTTCACCTGGATGCCCTTCGCAGCCTGGGAGCGGATTTCAGGGAAGAAGGGGACATCATTTACGGATCCGCAGGAAAGGGCTTAAAAGGCGCGGAAATTCATATGCCGCGTTCCAGCGTAGGGGCTACGGAGAATACGGTTCTGGCTGCGGTGGCGGCAGAGGGCGTGACTGTTTTAAACGGTGCTGCAAAGGAGCCGGAGGTAGAAGCCCTGTGCGCTTACCTGTGCAGGTGCGGCGCACAGATTAAGGGGATCGGTACAGACAGACTGGTGATCGAGGGAGGCAGTAAGCTGTCCGGTGCAGAATTCAGGATCCCGGCGGACCGGATCGTGGCCGGAACTTATCTGTTTGCCTGTCTTGGCACAGGAGGCGCCGTGCTGTTGGAGGACGCGCCTGTATCTCATCTGGATGCGGTAATTGACGTGGCCTGCAGGATGGGCGGGGAGTGTCAGGCTGCATCCGAGGGGCTCTATGTGCAGGCTCCCGGAAGGCTTTTATCTTTTGATCGGCTTGTCACCCGGATCTATCCGGGATTTCCGACGGATCTGCAGTCGGTCGCCCTAGTGGTCATGACCGGAGCGGAAGGTAAATGCGTCATAGAGGAAACCATTTTTGAGAATCGTTTTCGGATTCTTGATCCCATCTGCGCAATGGGCGGAAAGCTGCGTCTGATCGATTCCGGAAAGGTTGAAGTGGAGGGCCCTGTTTCTTTAAGGGGAACTGAGGCAAAGGCCCTGGAACTGCGGGGAGGAGCTGCGCTTGTGACGGCAGGCCTTATGGCGGCGGGGGAGACCGTGGTTATGGGATGCGATTATATTGACCGGGGATATGAGAATATCTGCCGGGACTTAAGAGAGTTAGGAGCAAGAATCTACCGTGTTTGAAAAGAAGCGTAAGAAAAAGGGAATTATCATTTTGGCCGTTGTGCTTGTCCTGGCGGCCCTTCTGGCAGGCAGTGTATTTTATATCCTGAAAAAGTATACGGTGCAGACTGTTTATGTAAAAGGAAATATGCATTATACCCAGGAAGAAATTAAGGATCTTGTGATGACAGGTCCTCTGGGACATAATTCCCTTTATCTTTCCTTTCAATATTCGAAAAAAGGCGTGGAAAATATTCCCTTTGTGGACGCCATGGATGTGAATATCCTGTCTCCGGATACCATAGAGATCCTGGTTTATGAGAAGGCTCTGGCCGGCTGCATCGCCTATATGGATTCTTATATGTATTTTGACCGGGACGGCTATGTGGTGGAATATTCCAATATTTTAACGCCGGGCGTGCCCCAGATCACGGGACTGGATTTCGACCATGCCGTGCTGGGAGAGCGGCTGCCGGTGCAGGATGAGAAGATATTTGACAGTATTATGGATCTGAAAAAACTGCTGGACAAATATGAACTGACTGCAGACAAGATCTATTTTCACTCCTCCGATGATATCACAGTCTATTTTGGAGATGTGAAGGTGGCGTTGGGGGACGACAGAGCCAATCTGGAAAATAAGGTGATGCGCCTGCCTCAGCTTCTTGCCAAGCTGGAAGGGGAAGCGGGCACTTTGAGGATGGAGAATCTGACGGAGGATAAGACAGGCGTGACCTTCCAGAAAAGCGGAGAATAGATCTTCCTATTTTACAGAAATTATAAATTTATAAGAAAAAATATGAAAAAATGGGTTGATAAATTTGTAAAATGATTATATGATAGTTTTATGAGTTTAATTGGATAAAGGAGGGCAAACCTTTGCTGGAGATCATGACAAACGAGGCAGTATCCGGCGCCAAGATTATCGTAGTTGGAGTTGGCGGCGCCGGTAATAATGCTGTTAATAGAATGGTTGATGAGAAGATTGACGGAGTAGATTTTATCGGAGTGAACACGGACAAGCAGGCCCTGCAGCTCTGTAAGGCGCCCAGGCTGATCCAGATCGGCGAGAAGCTGACCAAGGGACTTGGGGCAGGGGCAAAGCCTGAGATCGGTGAGAAGGCTGCGGAGGAGAGTTCGGAGGAGCTCACCAATGCATTAAAGGGAGCCGATATGGTATTTGTAACCTGCGGCATGGGCGGCGGAACCGGTACGGGAGCGGCGCCTGTGGTGGCCAGGATCGCAAAGGAGATGGGTATCCTCACCGTCGGTGTCGTTACCAAGCCCTTCCGGTTTGAAGCAAAGGTACGTATGAGCAATGCCCTCATGGGAATAGAGAAGATCAAGGATCATGTGGATACGCTGATCGTAATTCCGAATGACAAGCTGTTGGAGATCGTGGACCGGCGCACCACCATGCCGGAAGCCCTTAAGAAGGCGGATGAAGTCCTGCAGCAGGCAGTTCAGGGCATTACGGATCTGATCAATGTTCCCGCCGTGATCAACCTGGATTTCGCAGACGTGCAGACTGTTATGAAGGATAAAGGGATCGCCCATATCGGCATCGGTACAGGAAAGGGCGATGATAAGGCTCTGGAGGCTGTTAAGATGGCAGTGGAGAGCCCGCTGTTGGAAACCTCCGTTTCCGGCGCAACAGACGTGATCATCAATGTGTCCGGCGATATCACTCTGGCGGATGCCAATGATGCGGCCAGCTATGTACAGGAACTGGCAGGCGATGAAGTGAATATCATTTTTGGCGCCATGTACGATGAATCCATGTCCGACAGCTGTACCATCACGGTGATCGCTACCGGAATCGAGGATGTCATGGAGGTTCCCCAGAACAGGAAGCCGGGTAGTTTCCGTTCTGTACCCAACAATCTGCAGAACATCAATGTCCAGCAGAATCCTGTTCAGCGGAGTTATCAGAACCAGAACGGCGGCTATGCGCCCCAGCCTTCAGCTCGTCCCGTAACCCCCGTAAAGCCCTTAAGCGGCATTAACCGTCCCACGGATATCCGCAGCTCCGTGGAGGAAAAGTCCCTTAAGATCCCTGATTTCCTGCAGCGCAAGTGATGCGGGGACCAAAGATCGGAAATCAGAGATCGGAAATCAGAGATTGAAAGCCGGTAAAATTTTCAGAAATACACAGACCTTTCGTATCAACTAACTGATACGGAAGGTCTTTTTTGTTATGCACCTGGAGGCGTTTGCTGCGATGACGGCGCATGCCGCTCCGTCATCGCACGTCGTTATGGCGGCACGCGTTGCGCTGCCGCCAGTCTGTCGAATTTCCGTGATAAAAATAGACGGCTTCACGACTCGTTCCGACAAATTCCATGCCTTAAGAAGTTTATACTGATTATGAAGGGTTGAAAAAGAACCGGTCCGACGGCGGCAAAATCCGCTGTAATACGAAGGGAACAGGGAGGTGCCCTGGAATGTATTATGAGGTATATCTGGATAGCCTTTTTCTGGTGAATTTCCTGATGAATCTATTTTGCCTTGAATTGACCAACCTCAGCCTGAAAAAGTGTGCTTCCCGACGGAGGATACTGGCAGGAGCCGCCTTTGGAGGCGTCCTGTCCCTTCTGCCCTTTCTCATGCCGGGAAATGTTTTTTTCAGGATGGTTTCCGCTGCTCTGGTCTCGACAGCGGGAATGCTCCTGATCGCTTTTCCTCTCCGGGGGATCGGGGCTGCCGTTCAAACCGCGGAACGTCTTCTTTTAAGCACCTTTCTGATGGGAGGGGGAATATTGTTCCTGATCCGCCTGCTCCCGTCCCTGCGGAAAGCGCTGACCGGCCTGCTTGGTATCCTTGGGATAGGAACTCTGCTTTTTATGGAGGCTGCTTTCCTGGTGGGAAAAAATGGGAAAACCGGAGGCGTTTATAATGCCGTGCTTATTGGAAACGGCAGAAAAGTGGGGGTGCGGGCCCTGATGGATACGGGAAACAGCCTGATAGAGCCTATCAGTGGGAAACCGGTATGTATTTTGGAAAGATCGGTTTTTGAAAGACTCTGGTCAGGGAGCGAACCTCCGGGTTTTCGGGCGGTTCCCTATCACAGTGTGGGGATGAGGAGGGGGATCCTGACGGGATATCTGATCCCGGAGATACAGATTGAAATGGACGGAATCTCCCGCAGGTGCAGGGACGTGTATGTGGGGCTTGTGGATGAACGGCTGGCAGGCGGGGGAGAATACGGGATGATTTTAAATCCAAAGGTGTTAAAGGAGGAAAGCCATGATCATAAAGATCGCGCTGCCCGGAAGGCTTCATTTTAAAATGGTGCGCCGGGAAAGTATCTTATCACAGAAGAAAGGGGATATCCATTATATCGGCGGGACCGAGGTGCTGCCGCCCCCGCTGGAGGCTCAGGAGGAAAATCAGATCATAGGGGATCTGGGAACAGAATATGAAGATGAAGCAAAGTCCATACTGATCGAGCATAATCTGCGTCTGGTGGTGTACATAGCCAAAAAATTTGACAATACAGGCGTGGGCGTGGAGGATCTGATCTCCATCGGGACCATCGGCCTGATCAAATCCATCAACACTTTCAATCCGGGAAAGAATATCAAGCTGGCCACCTATGCGTCCCGCTGCATCGAAAATGAGATCCTGATGTATCTGCGGAGAAATAATAAGACCAGGCTGGAAGTATCCATTGACGAACCCCTCAATGTGGACTGGGACGGCAATGAACTGCTTTTGTCAGATATCCTGGGGACGGATGAGGACGTGATCTATCGTGATCTGGAGAGCGAGGTGGAGAGAAAGCTTCTGTTAAAGGCGGTGAGCAAGCTGTCTGACCGGGAAAAGACCATTATTCACTTAAGGTTCGGTCTTGGAACCAGGGATGGTCAGGAGATGACCCAGAAGGAGGTGGCAAACTTGCTGGGTATCTCCCAATCCTACATATCCAGGCTGGAGAAGAAGATCATGAAACAGCTGAAACGGGAGATGAGCAGCTGTCTGTAAAACTGCCGGGGAATTCAGGATCGGGTTCAAAAGAGATACGGTCCTGTCGGGGCGGACTTCTGCATGGTCTGCCCCTTTTCAATTTGCCCCTTTTCAAACTGCCGGGAATGGTATATACTATACAGAAGTGCTGATGGATAAGGATGAACGGGGATAAGAAGATGATCTTAAGAGAAGACATTTTGTCCATGGAATATCTGAAAAAAACAGAATTTACAGGAAGTCACCAGGGGATGCGCTATCGCCTGGAGGGTATTAGCCAGGGAGAAGAGAAGGCACTTCAGACGACGGTATGGCCGGAGCCCTTTAATTATTGGAAAACGCCGGAGGATCAGAAGGAGAGGGAGGTATTTCCTTTTACGGAAGAAGGCGTAGTTGCGGCAGTGGAATGGATGAATGAGAGGCTTAGGGAAGAACCGGAGAAATGGAATCGTTCCTGGGATCGCTGGACAGATTACAGTATGGGGTGAAGGCGTAGATGTTAAAATATTTTGTTCGGGATATGTACGGGGCCATGCGTTTTCTTCCCATGGGACTTTTGATCGGGATGCTGGCTGCGGCTGCGGTCAGGATGGTGAATATAAGAAGGAGCGGAAAGGGAGGGCAGCCGATCAGGATTGTTCCCGCAACATGCTTCTGCGTCAGCCTTGCCATTATTTTTTGTATCACCCTTTTATCCCGGGAAAGCGGTGCCGGAAAAAGACTGGATCTGGAATTGTTTTCCACCTTTGGGATCAACAGCAGGAACAATGCGTATGTGGCGGAGAATATTCTGCTTTTTCTCCCTTACGGCTTTATATGTCCCTGGAATTTTAAGAAGCTCAGGAATTTTTTCCTGTGTGCCGGGACAGGCTTATTGACCAGCCTCGGGGTGGAGACCCTGCAGCTTATCAGCCGGAGGGGAATCTTTCAGATAGATGATATCCTGACCAATCTGTTGGGTTCCGTGGCGGGATGGACTCTTTTCACGGCGGGGCGTCTGGCGGGACAGGCTGTCCGCAGAAGGCTCAGGCGGTGAGATAATTGCGCATGGTCCGAAGGGCGTTTTTCTCCAGCCTTGAAACCTGGGCCTGGGAAATGCCGATGATCTGGGCAACCTCCATCTGGGTCTTTCCTTCGAAGAAGCGCAGGGAAATGATCTCATGCTCCCGTTCATTTAATTTTTTCATGGCCTCGCTTAAGGAGAGATGCTCCACCCAGTTCTCTTCCTTATTTTTTTTGTCGCTGATCTGATCCATGACATAGAGGGTATCTCCGCCTTCGGTATAAATAGGCTCGTAGAGGCTCATGGGATTCTGGATGGCGTCCATGGCGTAGACGATATCTTCCTTGGAGATGCCGATCTCCGCGGAGATTTCTTCGATGGTGGGCTCCTTCAGATTTTTCCGGGTGAGATGATCCCTGGCATAGATGGCCTTATAGGCGGTATCCTTTAAGGATCTGGAGACCCGGATGGAGTTGTTGTCCCGGAGAAAACGGCGGATCTCCCCGATGATCATGGGTACGGCATAAGTGGAAAATTTTACCTGCAGAGTCGCGTCGAAGTTATCGATGGCCTTGATCAGGCCGATACACCCGATCTGAAAGAGATCGTCCACATTTTCATTGCTGGAGGAAAAGCGCTTGATGACGCTGAGCACCAGCCTCAGGTTGCCTTTGATATACTGTTCCCTGGCTTCCTTATCCCCGGACGCTACTTTCGCAAAAAGTTCTTCTTTTTCTGCTGCCCCTAACAGGGGGAGCCTGGATGTATTCACACCGCAGATTTCAACCTTTCCCTGTGCCATGGTGATTGCCTCCTGATTTCCCTTGAATGGACATTATCCGGTTATCTTCTGCGGTCTGGCGGCAGGCGGGAGTCCGTGAGACTTTCTTTCCATGATCCGGAGTTGGATCGGTTCTTCATTCTCCCTTTGATTTAAAGCCGAATCCGTCAGTTTCTCCGATCTGGGGCTGATTTGCCAGGTTCATTTTCCCAGGTTCCTGCCGACAGAAATAGTATGCGCAGGAAGGCGGCGGTATATACCGGAAAAAGATGAATTTTCAGGATGCCATTTTACAGAAAGCCGCATATATTGTAAGGAAGAGATCGTGATCCAAAAGGGCAGGAAATGTTATTATATTCTGAATTAAAGTGTAAGGATGTGATCAACATCCGGGACTGTAAGCGTCTTGGAAGGGTGGAGGATCTGGAGATCGATGAGTGCAGCGGATGTATCTGCAAGATCATCGTCCCGGGGTGTAACCGGCTCTTTTCTTTTCTGCATGCGGAGCCGAATATCGTGATCCCCTATAAGGATATCAAGCAGATCGGACCGGATATCATCCTGGTGGATATCCATTGCTGACCGGCGGCGCTGTGTTATCGTAATATGGCGGCGCTGTGTTGACGGAATAATGTTTGACAGGGACTTTTATTTAGGATACAATGGAAAAAAAGCGGCTGAGGAAAACAGGCCGGAAGGAGAAGCTATGAGGTGTCCCTATTGCAGTCATGAGAATACCAGGGTGATCGATTCCCGTCCCATAGAGGAGAATAATTCCATCAAGCGCAGAAGAGTCTGCGATGAATGCGGCAAGCGTTTTACCACCTATGAGCAGGTGGAGACCATTCCCCTTATCGTCATAAAAAAGGACGAGAACCGGGTGGCCTATGACCGGTCGAAGATTGAGAGAGGCGTGCTGAGGGCGTGCTACAAGCGGCCTGTGAGCGCGGAGCAGATCACCGGACTGGTGAATCAGGTGGAAAATGAGATTTTCAGCATGGAGGTGCCGGAGATCTCTACCCAGGTCATCGGCGAGATGGTGATGAACCGCCTAAAGGATCTGGACGGTGTGGCGTATGTGCGTTTCGCCTCCGTATACCGGGAATTTAAGGATGTCAATACCTTTATGGAGGAACTGAAGAATATTTTAAAATAAGGAAGGGACAGAACTCTTTAAGGTATCTTTTTAGAAGAATTGCAGCAGGAAACAAAAGTCAGGAGAAATGGGAATGTTGGAAAGCTTTTACCCGGATGCAGAGGCAGACAGCGCCTATGGGATCGATTATGAAGGTTTATATCAAAAGGGATATCGGGGGATCATCTTCGATATCGACAATACCCTTGTCCCCCATGGGGCGCCTGCGGACGAGAAGGCGATAAAGTTGTTTGAGCGTCTGCACAGGATCGGATTTCAGACGATGCTTTTGTCCAACAACAAGGAGCCAAGGGTAAAGATGTTTAACGACGACGTGCATTCCCGGTATATTTATAAGGCGGGAAAGCCGGGACGCAGAGGCTATGTGCGCGCCATGGAGCTGATGGGAACCCTGCCGGAGACCACCCTTTTTGTGGGGGATCAGCTTTTTACGGATGTATGGGGAGCAAAAAAGGCAGGGATCCGCACCTGCCTCACGAAACCCATTCACCCTAAGGAGGAGATCCAGATCGTGTTGAAAAGGCAGCTGGAGCGGATCGTGCTGTATTTTTACCACAGGAAGGTGCGGAAGGGATTGACGTGAGATTTGGGAGGAAGAAAGGCATGGGCCTGGATGGATATACAAGAACCTGCGGACTGATCGGGAATCCGGTGGAGCATACGCTGTCGCCGGTGATCCATAATTATCTGGCGGCAAATCAGGGGGAGAATCTGGTTTATGTGCCCTTCCGTGTGGCGCAGGGGCGGCTGGAGGATGCTGTGAAGGGAGCCTATGCCCTGAATCTGCTGGGCTGCAACGTGACGGTGCCCTATAAGAGTCAGGTGATTCCGTATCTGGCGGACATAGATCCCCTGGCGGCGCGCATCGGAGCCGTGAATACCCTGGTGCGGCAGGAGGGGGGCTTTAAGGGCTATAATACGGACATGCCGGGGCTGTACCGCGCTCTGGTAAGAGATGGGGTGAACATAAAAGGGGAACAGGTCATCATCCTGGGAGCCGGAGGCGTGGCCCGCGCTGTGGCCATGCTGATGGCGGAAAAGGGAGCGGACAGGATCGTGATCCTGAACCGTACGATAGAGCACGCCCGCAGGATCGCAGAGGAAGTGAACGCTTACTGGAAGGGCGCCGGGAGAGGCGGACAGCTTGCGGAAGCCTGTGCTTTGGAGGACTGGACTTCCCTGGAGGGAAGCTATCTGACCTTCCAGGCCACCAATGTGGGGATGTTTCCTGCGGTAACGGAAGCCGTCCTGGAGGATCCTGGTTTCTATCGAAAGGTACATACGGGCTACGATCTGATCTTCAATCCTTCCTGCACCAGGTTCATGGGTCTGGTCAGAGAGGCCGGTGGGAAGGCTTACGGCGGTCTGGGAATGCTTTTGTATCAAGGCGTTATCGCCTATGAGCTGTGGACCGGCAGGAAAGTGACGGATGCTCTGGCAGACGAGGTCTATAAGGAGATGAAGGCCAGACTGTCAGGAGAAAATCGCGCAAAAGAGGAAGTGTAAATCCTCCGGAACGGAGATGAAAATGAGAGAAGGATTTCATAAAGGAAACAATATCATACTGACCGGATTTATGGGGAGCGGCAAGACCACAGTGGGTATCCGGCTTTCCTATAAATGGAAGAAACCCTTTCTGGATACGGATCAGCTCATTGAGCGCAGGGAAGGCAGAAGGATCAGCGAAATCTTTGCCGCAGAAGGGGAGGAATATTTCCGGGGACTGGAGACAGGGCTCTTGGAGGAACTGGCGGAAGGGCTTCATCATCATATTCTTTCCGTGGGCGGGGGTACTCCCTTAAGGGAGGAAAACCGGAGACTTTTAAGCCGGATGGGAACAGTGGTTTATCTGAGGGTACAGCCCGGGACGGTATACGAGAGGCTGAAGGGGGACACCACCAGACCGCTTTTGCAGGGACCGGAACCCCTAGCCCGGATCACGGAACTGTTGGATCAGCGAAAGGATTTGTACGAAAAGGGTGCGGACCTTATTGTTGATGTGGATGGAATGGAAATGGAAGAGATACTGGAGAAAATCATCCGGTGGATCGATTTTTCCCGGTCTACAATTCCGATGAACGAACAGAGGTAAAAAATGGAGGACAGGATATGAAGATTTTAGTGATCAACGGACCCAACCTGAATTTTTTGGGAATCCGGGAGAAAAGCGTTTATGGTACCCAGGATTATCAATATCTGCTGAACCTGATCAGGGAAAAAGGTGAAAAAGAGGGTGCGGAGATCGAGGTGTTCCAGAGCAATCATGAGGGAGCCATCATCGACAGGCTGCAGGAGGCTTACTATGACGGGACGCAGGGAGTCGTGATCAATCCCGGTGCCTTTACTCATTACAGCTATGCCATCCGGGACGCCCTGGCCAGCGTCTTTGTGCCCAAGGTGGAGGTGCATATTTCGGATATTACAAATCGGGAGGAATTCCGGAAGATCTCCGTAACAGCCCCGGTGTGCGATAAACAGATCTATGGGCAGGGGCTGGATGGGTATCTTCAGGCCATCGATTTTTTGCTGCAGGAGAAGAAAGGGCGTCCTTAAGCTCCTGAAAGAGGCGTCTGCGTAAAAAAATGAAAAAAAATATATTTTTGCAAAAAAAGAGTTGAAAAAAAGAGTCATTTATTATAAACTAAGAAAGACCCAGGACTACAGAAGGAAACAAACGCGAAGACTATAGGAGGATTTATTTATGATTTCTGCAGGCGATTTCAGAAATGGAATTACGATCGAGATTGACGGCAACGTTTTCCAGATCCTTGAATTTCAGCATGTGAAGCCGGGAAAGGGAGCTGCTTTTGTTCGGACGAAGCTTAAGAATATCATTAACGGCGGCGTGGTGGAGAGAACCTTCAGACCTACCGAGAAGTTCCCGCAGGCCCGTATTGACAGAAAAGATATGCAGTACTTATATGCAGACGGCGATTTATATTATTTCATGGATACAGAGACCTACGACCAGATCGCTCTGAACACCGAAACAGTAGGCAATGCCCTGAAATTTGTAAAAGAGAACGAGATGTGCAAGATCTGCTCTTACAACGGCAGCGTGTTCTCCGTAGAGCCTCCTCTGTTCGTGGAGCTGGAGATTTCCGATACCGAGCCCGGCTTTAAGGGCGATACCGCAACCGGCGCTTCCAAGCCCGCTGTGGTGGAGACCGGCGCTACGGTCTATGTTCCCCTGTTTGTGAACCAGGGCGATAAGATCAAGATCGATACCAGAACCGGCGAATATCTGTCCAGGGTATGATCTGACCAAAAGGAAATATGTTCTATTTTTTTCTTTCAATAATGATAGACAAAATGTTAAAAATGTGATATGCTAATCAAGGTGATGTAACAATTCTGTAATATTTGCATCCGTAGTCTAATGGATAGAACGAAGGCCTCCGACGCCTTTAATGCAGGTTCGATTCCTGTCGGATGCATTTTACATCAC
>CANQBS010000046.1 GCA_947589075.1 uncultured Acetatifactor sp. | reverse complement strand
CTCAAGGGGTAGAAATTCCCCTTCCCCGGCCTGCCGCCCTTGGGGTAGGCCGCCCCCTTGGGAAAAGACCCCCTTCGCCCTGAGTAGCAGACTTTTCTAAGCTTTTAACTGGGATTTTTCCCCCACCAAAAATTTCACTGGTATTTAGAGTGCCAAGACCACTAAGATGTTAAGGGCGCACCAGTGTCCTGTACCTCTCACCCCTTAACCCCCTGTCAGGCTCCCTGAGTCTTGGGGTACTGATATGATAAGCCCCCCGGAAGACGTCTCCCGTGTCTTGGGGGTACTCCACCCTTAACATTCCCCAAGCCCAGTGTCCTTCCCTCTCACTAAGGAAGAGAATTTGCCCCTTGTGATATTTTTTTCACACTTCTTCAGTTTTCTTGCACTAGGACTCATCTGGAAATATACTATACAACGAACAGAAAAGGAGGTACTACAAGATGTCCGAAAGTATCAATTTCATTCCATCCGACGCAGTGGAGCTGTCCGAAGGGGTATTTCTCTCCCAGGGGTACGTTATTTTAAGGGAGGAAGCCTACCGCAAGCTCACGCAGCACCACCGTGACCCCGCCATAGCGGCGCTCCGGCGCAGCGAGGCGGGCAGGCGCAACTTCGAGAAGGGTCGCGAGGCCAACAGGAAGAGGTATGAGGAGCTTCATACCGCCATCCTCATCGGCGTGCTGAAGGAGATGTCGGAGAAAAGGATCGCATCATTTTTGGGTATAACGATTCAGACTGTATCCCGCCACCTCAGTTCATGTACCAAGGAGGAAGTCCTCAACCTTAAAGGGGTATCAGACGCCCGCAAGGCTCTCTTCATTGAAAGTGGATGCAATTACAGGGCCTACCGGGCGGCCTTGGACGCCCGGCCCATCATGCATGAGGACGCCCCCCAGGAGGATTTGGACGCCCCCGCCACCCTGGAGGATTTGATGATGTTCGCATAAAGTGGTAGCCATTCGCCAGGTATCACAGTAAGAGGCCGCAGGGAAACAAGTAAGGTATGGATTAGCCGCCCTAGGCGAGGCCCTCTGGGGTACTTGGCAGAGGCAGCCCCCATGTAACATCACAAAAAGTCAGTCAGGTAAGGCAAAGGTCTTAAGGGGTATGTTTTGTAATGGTTTCTTAAGAAGCCCAGCCCCCATCTCCAAGTAACGCTTAAAAGTTTCCAGTCTCTTGTTTGGAAGCTGCCAGGTAAGGTAAGCCCAAGAAGCTTTGGGGTATGCATTTAGTCATGTAAGGTGAAAATCTTTAAGGTATGCCATAAAGAGGTTGCAGGCATCCAGTGCCAGTAGTCCAGTAAGAGGCCGCAGGGATTCAAGTCAGGTAAAAGTTAACCGCCCTAGGCGAGGCCCTCTGGGGTACTGGCAAAAGGAAGCCCACAGCAATCTCAAAAAATTGTCAGGTGACGTTAAAAGGTTTCAGTATTCTATCTTGGAGCCGCCATGTAAGGTAATCTCAGGGAGCCTTGGGGTACTCATTTAGAAAAAGGGGGTTTTGCCTTTCAAACCCGCCATGTAGGTTAAATTTTCGCAAAGGTTGTTTTAAAAAAGGTTTTCAGCGGCTTTGGGGGTACTTCCCCAGGGGCCGCCCCTATAAGAGGCAGGGAGTTTTAGTGCAACAATAGAGGTAACAGGCCGCAAGTGCCAAGTATTCCAGGTAAGGGCCCCAGGGAAACAAGCAAGGTATGCAGATGGCCGCCCTAAGCGTGGCCGCCGGGGTACTGGCCGGGGGCCTGCCCTTCTAAGGCACCCGACTCCAAAAACTGTCAGTAGTCTCATAGAACTATCAGGTAGGATAAAATTTCGTGAAGTATGTTGAAGGGCGAAAGCCTTTTGGCTCTTGGGGTACTTTCCCAGGGGTCGCCCCCTATAAGAGGCAGTGAGTTTCAGTGCAATAATGAGGTCGCAGGCCGCAAGTGCCAAGTATTCCAGGTAAGGGCCCGAGGGAATCAAGTCGGATATGGAATAGCCGCCCTAACGTTGGCCGCCTTGGGTAAGGCAAAAGGGCCGCCCCTCTAAGACACCAAACTCAAAACTGTCAGTAGTGTTCAAAATCCATAAGGTAAAATGAACCCCCGTAAGGGTTGGTTAGGCTGGCGAGTATTGTTTCTGCTTTTGGGGTACTTGTAAGGGGCTTGCCCCTTAAGGAGCCCAGCCCCTCATCTCCAAAAGCTGCCAGTATTGCCTGAAAGCTGTCAGGCAAGGCAAGGTATATTTAAAGGGGCTTTCACCCCTGCGGCTTTTGGGTATCACGGACGTAAAAAGGCTTTGGTCTTTTCCAAAGCTGCCAGGTAAGGAGAATTTTCGTAAAGAGTGTGTAAAAAGAGTCAAAAGTTTTTCGGTGGCTCTGGGGGTATCACGGACGTAAAAAGGCTCTGATTTCTTTTAGAGTCGCCATGCAAGGAAAAATTTCTCCCAAGGTAGCCTTTTCTTCGCTCCCTTGGGGGTATTACGGACGTAAAAAGGCTTTGAGCTTTTTCAAAGCTGCCATTTAAGGTAAAATAAGAGGCCAGGAGCCTTTTCCTGGCTTCGTTGTATCGGAAGGTCAAAGGGTTTTGGGGTACTTTCCACGGAAGGCTTCCCTGAAATCTGTCATTAGGCTCTAAAAATAGCTCATAGAAGTCTTGACAAATTAATTTCAAGCAGTATAATTAACTTAATATTTGGGAGGAATTCAAATTATGAGGAATAAAGACGTTAAAAATATATTGAAGAAAGCAGTTGTAGTGCCAGTTGCAGGATTGGTTATCGTCAGTGTAGTAGCTTGTGGCCAGAAGCCCATCGAAGGGGTATCCACGGAGCCCACCAGCTCCATCCAGTGGGAAACCCAGGAGACCCAGGAAGATACCCATGAGGCGGAGGCCGACGAGTTATTGAACAAGGAGACCCAGGCGGCGCAGGAGGAAACCCAGGCGACGCAGGAAGAGGCCCAGGGCCCTAGTTTTTGGGATCCGACGGAATTTGACGAGGCGGACTATGTCCAGAAGCGCCTTAAGGAGGGGTACGAGGCCTATGAAAGCTACGAGGGCAGCGTGGTCGCCGAGAACTTTAAGGCGGGAGAAGTGTACACAGTCACGGGGCTTTGGATGCTGATCGAGGACGGCCAGACCGCCATGGGTCTTTTCCGTGTGCAGAATGATGCCGGGGAAGTTGCGTATGCCCCTTCGGAGTGGTTCGAGGACGTGCAGGAAGAGGTTGCGCAGGGTACGGAAGAGTCTGAAGAGCCCAGCGAGGAAGTGGCCCAGGGTAGCGAGGAAGCGGCTCCCAGCGAGGAGGTAGCTCCCAGTGAAGAGGTCGCCCAGGGTAGCCAGGAGGCTCCCAGCCAGGAAGCACCCAGTCAGGAAGCCCACAGCCAGGCTCCCCAGGAGTCACAGCCCTCTCAGCAGGCAAATAGCAACAGCGGAAAGTTTACAGCGGACGGTGTTAACTATTATGACACAATGGAAGAGGCTTTGGCGGCGGCTGGTGTCACTGTTAGTTCTGGCCCTTCTAATCCAGATTACACGCCTGATACAAGTGGTTATACATGGGAGTAAAGTATTAGGGGTATATAAGTAAGAGATTAGTTCTATAATGTAGGTTTTCTATTTCATTTCTATCTTCTTTTGACGGATGTCGGGCATTTCGCCCCCAGTTAAGTTAAACTCCACGTAAGTTAAAATCAATGTTCCATTGCAAGGGCGAAAGGGGTACGCTAAATCGTTGGGGTATTCCTTTTGTTGCCTAATTCTATCAAAAGGAGGTCATTTGATGAAGAAGATTCTAAGAACCATTCTTCTCGTTGCATGCATGACTCTTTTCTTCTCAGTCACTGTGTTCGCAGAAGGCGGTGACTATTCAGGAAGCAACCATTCAGGTGGTGAGTCAGGTGCTACAACTGAAGAGTATCGAAATCATGGTGCTTCGTACACCAAAACGGGGTATTTGATTTATGTTGCGGACAGCACAGGCAGCCATGTGGCGGGCACCAAGATTGTCTTTTGGCCTTGGAATGGCTCGTTCACAGGCGTGGATGATATTTCAGGTCTTAAGACGAAGGCCGGTGATTTTTTTACAGATATGAAGACAGACCCAATTCCATGGGGTACCCCGTTGTTTAACTATGACAGTTCCGACAACATGATTTCATATGAGCCGACTATCAGGCAGTTTGTCACCTCACCTTATGCGGATCGAGGTTCTGGTGGTGAGTATTTGCTTCGTGGGTACTTGGACGTTTCCGACTCAATGTGGGAGACATTCAAGTCGGGAGATTACTACTTATGTATAGAGGGTGTCCTCTGGTGCGGGGTATGGGACGATTCCTGGGGAGGGTACTCCGGGGCAGGTCATTTCGCAGGCACTTCCAGGACATGGGGCGAGAAGACGTCCAACAGGACGAAAATGGGCAAGTATACGCACCTTTTCCTTGCCAATGCGCTGTATATGACCGAGCCATGGATTGGGTTAACTGTTCCGTCCAGCTTTTTGGATGACAATCCGTTCTATACGCCGGACGAGTTAAAAAATCCCAGCGGCAGGGGTATGGTCGCCTACCGGGTCGGCGAGGGCGGAGGCAGCGACCTGCTTGTCAAGGTCTACCAAACAAATGACAATTCCGTCATCACGCATGACAAGACGGAGTTCGTGAGCACCAGCAAGAATCCGACCATCGCCCAGGAGGCTGATTATATCCCGATAGCATGGGAAACCTCGAAGGAGGACGCCGCCACGCACCCGAGGAACCCTCTCCCCTGGGATGATGTACGAGATACCTCAACCCACACACGGTCAGGCAGCCCCTCCAATCCGCCCACGCTTACCGAGGAGGAGCACGTCATATATGTTTTGTATGAGAAGTCTCCCCAAGGCCCTGGGGATTTGTCGAATGACCGTCAGGACTGGATAAATGAGTGGGAGTTGGACTATGTCGGGGTAGATCTGGCAGGGCGTGACCAAACTATAACAAAAGCCTACTTTAATTACGATTCCGCTGCCAGAACCGACCATACATCTGATGCGGGGTACATGGCAAACAGCCAGACGGACGATGACAGCTCATATGAGGAGGTCATAACGGGTACAGTCGCCACCCAATTCCAAAGGTGGGTTGCGAACGGCTGTAATTGGAAATACGGTGGAGGCGATTTCTCCGCATCTGATGTAGTTGTGCCGCACTACGCATACGTCTCTTCCAGGTCAATTTGGGAGCCAAACGTGTACGTTTCCGCTTATAGGTGCTTAAGGGAACTTGGCAGTTCTTATTCAACGTACCGTGATTTCATCCTGAACATCCTGAAGATTCCTGAAGGGGTCGTCCACAGTGCTGGAACGGCAGGCAGTTCTTCGCAAAAGAGGTTCAGGCTTGATCCACATGATATAAGTGACGAGTACACGTTCACGGGTACTGCAAACCGGAGCTGGAAAATTCACCATGACAGGATTCCAGAGGACGGTCATTACGATCACAAGGTATATCAGTCGAACCCTGATGGTTCAAAGACGTATAAAAAGGATGCCAGTGGGAATGACGAGTGGGTATGCCCCGGCGCAGAGGCAGGCTGGACTGTTGACAATACAACGAACTTGTGGCACAAAACCGCAGATGAAGTTCCTGCATGGGACGAAACAAAGTCTGAGTCTTATGACATGACCAATCCATCCAGCATCGTTTACAAGATGACGCATAATTGCTACAAGTTCTACCCGTTTACCACGTCAGTTGGCTCTCTGCCCAGCACATCCTTGTCGGACAGCTATAAGGTACTTTACAAAAAGGAGCAGACAGTTCCTACTATTGCTGGCTCCAAGGGGTATCAGACCTTTGTCGGCGCAGGCGAAGCCCCAGACGTTTTGACGGTTGTGCCAGAGGTTCAGATGAAGCTCAATTTTACTACAAATGGCTGGTCAGTTCCTCAAGTGGACGTGTATGTAATGGGCGAGCTTGAGAGAAAGATGCACCCTGCAATGATTCAGGGGTATAGGCTGGCTAATGCGACACTTATCGACGGGTGGACGAGTCTGGCGTCTCCAGAGACGGGTGATTCAGCCACATCCGCTTTCGACAGCGTGGGAGTCAGGGACGATTCATTAATAGCTGGCGTTACGCAGCTTGGCACGGCTTTTGACGTGGCAGAAACTACTGCCCCCATAATTCAGGTTGTTACAATGGCAGTCGATGTGAGTTCAAACGTTGAAGGTTATGACCTCAAATCGACCTGGGGTAACTCCGGCTGGAATCCCGAAGTGCAGCATAATAACTACTTGAGCCAGTTCCTTGCGGATGACGCCATAACCCAGGAGCTTTACATCCAGTATTACAAGAATGACTCCACTTCTACCGGATTGCTGTCAGATTACGTCCAGCTTGTGGCCACCGGCTCAGGGGTACGGAAGTCGCCCACGGCGGTGTCGGAAGTGCCTGTGTATTTTAAAGACGGTAGCGTGACGAACAGAATCGATGTTATCAATGCCATCAAAGATGCTTTTATTGTCTCTACGGATGACGCTATGACGATTTATGAAAACTGGGGGCTTGATACTGCTGTCGGAGGTGTCGCAAGCCAGCTTGACACGGTGTTCGAGTCCTCAACGGATGCCGAGAACGTGTCAGAGGATAGGTGGTATGACGAGGAAAGCGTTGCGTTGGTCATAAGGATTTATAAGACCAATGTTACCCCACTTCAGGTGTCCGCAACGGATAAAGTCGACTATGATACCCTTAAATACGCTGCGGCCAGTAAGCCGATTGAAGGGCGAGTTTTCGTGAAGTTGAGCCTTAACGGGGTGTCGCAGCTGCAGAGTGGTACTGTTACGCAGCCATTTGATGTGAACTGCATTTACTGGGGCGAGCTTTCGCACGCCAGGTTCATTGTTTCACCCAGAAACACCTCAAACATGAGAAAGTAAGGGTACTTGATTGGAAGGAAGGCCGCCTTTCCTTTGGGCGGCCTTCCATCCCTTTTGAGGTTGCATTTTTTCCGAAAATGTAGTCAAATTTTCCCCAGGCGGGCAGAAATTTTTTTGAGAAGCTTCCTATTATTATAGGAAGAAACAGCTTCACCAAGTCACCTTTCGCAATCCAAAGATTTTCTTCCGTTTCTAAGTTGCCATTTCAGCCCCCCTTAATGTTTCGCCGGACGCTGCCATTCACTTTCTCAAAAGGTATTATAAGTTTTAAAAATCTAAGTTGAAATTCTTTTTCGAGGGTTTATTCGCATTTTGGTGAGAAGGTCGGCGTTTTCGCCGCCCCATCCCGGGGTACTCTCCCCCGCCCCCAGGCGAGGGCTTCCAGCGGCGGAGGCGGCACAAAGGACTTGCATTTCTTCAAACGGGGAGTTAAAATGCGTTCAAAATTTGACGCCGGGGGTGTTTTAAAATGTACAATGTGAAAATTGTCTGGAATGGGGATTTGGCCGTGGCGAGGTATGGGGATGACGCATCCATTTTCGTGGATTGCAGGAAGGTGATTGTCTGGGTAAGCCCGTTGCGGCATGAAATGACGCCTTTGGACTTCCATATCGCATGGACGATTGCGAGGAAGCACGCCAGGGGAGAAAGCCCAGATTCATTCGTATTCAGTTGGAGCGGTGAGGACGGTGAGTGGGCCTTGAATGCCAGGAGGAAGGCGACGAAGTGTGCCGTGATTTTGGTGTACGCCCTGTTGTCGAGGGGTATCTCCATGGAGGATATTTTCCACGTCTTTCGGGGGTACTTTTCCGAGGTATTCTGCAATGACAAATTATTGGTTGAATGCCTTGATTCAGGCGAGGTTTTCAGCGTGTTGCAGTTTGGTTGCATGGTGTGCCTTGGTTATGGCTCTGAGGAGGAATTTGGGGCATCTGATGCGGAGAGGCTTGATAGTCAGATCTGTTCTGATGTAGACGTTATCGAGTCATTCTCTTTTGAAAGTATGTCCAGGTTGGACGCCATGGAGTGCTGGTTCAAAAGCAAGCCATGTTAGTTGGCGAAGTGTTTGGTAAGTTGACGATTTTATTGCATGAAAAGTTTTCCGTTTGGGCAGTGGCTCAGGGGTATTTCCTGGGTCACCGCCCTTAGCTGTTATTTGGGGGTATTTTCACTGTAATATGGGAATCTTTTTGTAAGGTGGCTTGTAGCAGTCAGTTTACGGGCCTCTCACTAATGTTTCTAAGCAAGGTCGTCATGTGGGTTTATATTAGAAAACAGGGGAAGAAAAGGTACTCTGTTTAAGAAATTTTTTATACAAAATAATGAGAAAGGAGTCAAAAAAATGCGTAAGGCGACAGCGATTTTTCATGGAGGACGTGGTTACGATACTTTGGTTTTTACACGAGACCTCGATTCGGTGGGTATCTATGCGTCAGATGGCGAGGGCCTTGTCGATGCGGAGGATGTACTTGTTGCTGTCTCGGAGGATGATCACGTTGATTTGGTCAGTGCGGCGGATTTTCTTCGAAGTTTGACGTTTGAAGAACTGAGACATTGCGATTGGGACTTCGTGGACGAGGATGTTGTGTTCTGGTTGAAGATCGGCAGTCAGGCGGATGAAACCGATTGTGAGTCGGGGAATGATTCAAAGGATCTTGCTTCTCCTGATGAATTGGCCGAGTTCATCCGCAAAACACAAGAAAGCTGGGGAGATGTCGATCCTGCTAGTCAGTTGATATTTTAAGCGCTTGTTTGTGTATTGGTGAAGGGAGGTGGTTCTTGGGGTATCGCCCGTTCAGGCTTAAACAAGCTCATTTGACGGTTTAAATATCAAGGCGGATGAAAGTTTTCTCAGTCGGTTTGAAATCACGTAAGTTAAACTCAAAAAATTTTAATATAAGAAAAAGGAGATAAAAAATGAGAAAAACTTCTTATCCAGAGCAAGTAATGTTAGATACCATCAGAAGAGCGGGTTCTGATGAAGGTTTGATTGTTGAAGAAGGTCATCGTTTGGGACTTTTTGAGTTTGATGCGTTTTTGCCGGATTATAATATCGCCATCGAATACGATGCAAAGTACAGCCACGACAATTCAATCTCTGAAATCAGGGACAACGAAAAGAATCAGGCCGCCGCCTTAAACGGCATCAGGGTGATTAGGGTGCGGAGTCTTGCTTGTCCTGTTTTAGACCCTTTTGATGGGGTAGAAGTTATCGATATGGGGACAGAGGGTTATTGGGAGTGGAATAAGGTTTTTCCGAAGTTGTTAAATAAGCTTCGGGATATGGGAGTTCCCGTGAAGGATGTTAAGGTTGACAGTAGGGGGGATGAGTTACGGATTCGAGCCGGTTATATGAAGCCAGTGAAGAATAATATTGCGATTACGCACCCCAGTGTTGCCGCAGAATGGGATCGTGTAAAAAATTTTGGCCTCAGTCCGCAGTGTGTTTCTAGAGGATCCCACCTTAGGGCCTGGTGGAAGTGCTCTTATTGTGGAAAGAGTTGGCATGCCATGGTCACAGATAGGTGTGGCCAGCGCCATAGTGGTTGTCCACACTGCAATAATTCCAGCATAATCCGCAGTATGAAGAAAAAAGCCGTAATGCAGGCGAAAGCAGCATCAGTTAGCTGTTAAAAATCGTTATGTGGCTTACCGAGAGGCCCAATTAGCGGAAATTCGTTGGGGTATCCTAAAAAGTATGTCAGTCAGGAAGATTTCTGTTGTTGTGGCTCCTTGGTGGGTCAGTTGATGCAGTTTTGAATACCTGGCCCCCAGGGTTGAAGGGGAGAAAGGAATTGCAATGTCAAAACCTCATTACCTTGTTATGCAGCGTCAAATAGTTAACCGTATTAATCCTAGTCTTTCCAGGATGGAGGCTGTCGTGCAGAGGATCGAAGCGACCACGGTTCTGAACTTTGAGGTGTTTTTGAGTGTGGGTTATGTCGCCATTCGAGTTTGCGACACAAAGGCGGAGGCTGAAAACATCGCCGCCAGTTGGAATAAAAAGTTCCAGGAGAATCGTTCGTAACATTGAGAAAGGAGGATCAGCATTGAGAAACCATTATCTTGTTACACAGTCTGGAACGGAGGCTGTTGTACAGAGGGTTGAGTCGACCGAAGTTCTTGCCTTGCATGACTTGGTAAGTCGGGGTATTGTAAATCTCCGCATTTGCGACACCGAGGAAGAGGCAGACAGACTCGCCGCCAGTTGGACTAAAAAGCTTCAGGAGAGCCGTTCGTAGCATTAAGAAGGAGAAATTAATGTCAGAGTTTATTTATTTTGTCAGGCAACGCAACGTAAATGGGATGTATTATGCGGACGTGCTTGTGTGCCCACGGTCTGCAACGATTGTGGTTTATAACGATCTGATTCAGAAAAGCGTTGCGGCTTTTCGGGTCTGCGAGTCTGATGAAGAAGCCTATGCCCTTGCAGAAAGATTGAACAAGGAGTGCCAGAAGAATGGTATCATGTTCAGCTTTTAACCAGGTCAGTGGAAGAAAGGAGGTTCAGCATTGAGGAACCATTATTTAGTAGTTCAGCGTGGTATCGGGGGTAGGTGTTACGCATTTGTGATGTTAGTCGGGGCATCTGCCGACCTAACTGCGATGGGTTTTATTCAGAAGTACATTACCAAGTTTCATATCTGCGATTCCAAGGAGGAGGCAGATGCCTTAGCCGCCAGTTGGAACGAAGAATATCGGAGGAATGGTATTTTGTATTGTCATCATTAAAGCCCCCAATGGTCAGGCGGGAGAAAGGAGGAGCCAGATGACCAATCATTATTTTGCAGTTCTTTTGCGAAGCGTGGGAGGCAGGTATGTTGCTTCAGTAATTCAGGTTTCAGACCACATAGACACGTCTTTCCTGCTTCGATATGGCGTGGTAAGGGTGCTTTTCCGCAGCACGAAGAAGGAGGCGGAGGCTCTTGCCGCCAGTTATAACCAAGAGTGCAAGTAGTCGGAGTCTGTACGCTCTGTTAAAGGGGTACTTTTTAAGCCCTCGGGTGTTTTTCCCGGGGGCTTATTTTTGTGCATTTTTTTTTCAAAATTGTAGTCAAAAGTTTGCTTCCCTCTCCCATCATCTGGCTGGGGGAGGCATTTCATTTTTTCTATTTTTGTAGTCAAACTTTTGTGTCATCCTCTTTATCAGGGACGTAGGTTACAATATCTTCGATTTTGCAATCCAGGATTTTGCAAAGCCTGTCAATGGTGTAAAGGCCAACGTAACCGCCATCCCGCATCCTTCTGAGAAGGGAACGGGCGATTCCATGCTCCTTCCAGAGCTTGTATTTCGTCATGTTCCTGTCTTTCATTGTTTTCCAGAGGTTGTCATAGCTCAACATTCGCCTTCATTCCTGCCCTTTCTGTATTCATTTTAGTGGGCGCTTTTTTAGGTGCATAGGAACTAAAAAGAGTGCCTATTTTATTCTTCACTTTGCTTGCCTGGGGTATTCGTCGGCGGATTTGCCAGGGCAAGGAACCCTTAAAAACTTTTAATGTTTCGCAAATTTGTCTAAAGGTAGCCCTTTCCCGCTGGATTCATTTGGGTGACAGCCCCATGTATTCAGGGGTACTTGTTCGACAGAATTTTCATTAAGAAAGAAAGGAATTCACTCACTAATGCGGGAGTGTACCATTATGAGAAGGATGAGGGGGTACGGATATACGTACTCAATCCGAGCAAGAACGAGGTAAGGGAGACAAGGAAATAGGGAAGGTTTAGGGAAAGGAGGGGAAGGAACCTTTGAACCTTTTCCAAGTGCTCGAGGGGTACTTCTTTGACAGAATTTCCAGTCACCTAAGAAGGAAATCACAGCATAATGTGGATGCGTAGCTTTATAAGAAGACTAGGGGAGGACGCATAGATGCAGTGATGCCGAACAGGGGCAAGGTAAGGCAGCCAGTAAAAGACAGTAGACCCAGGGAAAGGAAGGAAAGGGATCTTTGTATCCTTTCCAAGAGCCCAGGGGTATCCTCTCCCCAAGATTTCCAGCCATGTAAGGGTGAAGAAGTCCATCTAATGTTGACTTGTATCCTTTTGAGATGACAAGGTGGTACGCCCCTATGCAGCCATGCCGAGCAGGACAAGGTAAGCCTCCCTAAAACAAGGTAAGGCACCCAGTAGGAAAATTAGAGATGTAAGCCTTGCCGCCCAGCGGCTCAAGGGGTACGATTCCAGGCAGTGCCCCGCCAGTGAATCCTTAAACTTTCTGATATTCTCCAAATCACCGCAAGGTATCCCTCTCCCATCAGATTCTTTCCGTAACAGCCCCAAGTGTTCAAGGGGTATCCTCTCCCCAGAGTTTTCAGCCTGTCTGATGTTGACTTGCATCCATTTGAGAAGACTCAAGGGTTACGGATGTAAGCACCCCATCCGAGCGAGGCACCCATCCCCAAGGTAAGGCACCCATCCCCAAGGTAATGCAGACGATTGAATTTTTCCCCAGTATTGCCCCCAATCCCAAAGTCTCCAGCCTTGCATCCCCAGGGGTACTGCCCCGGAGCAGCCCCTTTCAAATCCCATCATCCCCCCTCAAATCACCCCTCAAATCTCCCCTTCCCCACGCCACCCTTCTCCCACAGCCCCCATCCCGTGCCCTTTTTTGGGCACCTTTGACAAAGGACTTCGGTAAAAAATCGGCCTTTTACCCACTTGTGCGCCGCCCCCTTTCAGAGGTATAACCATACCCATCCGCTGGCGGCGGCGTGGAGGTCGATAAATGTGCATTAATCGACCTTTGGCTTAAACAGGGGCTTCGCAGCCCCTCGGGGTATCCATGCCGCCGGGAATCGACCTTTCCAGGCGCTTTATACGACCTTTTGCCAGCGGTGGGCGCAAGGGAAGGGGTAGAAGGAGGTGTGTTGTCTTTTGAACAAGACATGCGTTGCCTTGACGGATTCCATCTACGAGGAAAGTGTCAGGCTTCTCCGCAGCGGCTTCAAGTTGGATGACGGTACCTATGTGCGGCCAAATCCCCGCATCGCCACCATTGCGGTGCTGCAGGCGACTCTTGGCCTGCGCCTTGGCGACGTGCTTGGCTTGAGGCTGGGTAGTTTCATCCGTGACGGGAACCGTTACAGGCTGGACATCGTGGAGGAGAAGACCAGGAAGCCGAGGACTTTCACAGTGCCCACCGAGGTGTACTCATTCGTGCAGGACTATTCCATAAGGAACGGCCTGGGGTACGGGGTACGGCTGTTCGACGTCTCCGAGAGGCAGGTGGAGCGGCATCTGGCGAAGGTGTTCAGGAAGATGGGGCTTCCGGCGGGCAGTTACGGGTCGCACAGCTACAGGAAGTATTTCGCCACAAGGATATACGTGGACAACGGGTACAACGTGGAGCTTGTGCGTGTGCTTCTCCAGCATTCCTCGGTGTCGGTGACCCAGAGGTATTTGGGCATGTCGCAGAAGGCGGTGGAGGACGCCCTGAGCAGGCACGTCTGCCTGGTATGAGGGGTATCATTTATTAAGGAAGAAGGAGGTGTTATACAAATGTCACGGTTGAAGGAACTCTGCAAGGGTTACAAGGATCGCTATTTAATTATGAAGGTAAAGCCTGGGCCAGGGCATCCGCAGTATGGCCTGCTTCAGACCGCCAGTTCCTTGGCGGAGTGCCAGGGGTATTTGGGGTACTTTAAGCGGGAAGGCCTTGGCCCGGTGGTCGCCTACCCTAACTTTGCGGAGGGCGACCCTAGGGAGGATTTCTCGGTAGGCCTGCTGGCTGAGTTCGTGAGGGAAAGTCTGGGGGTGATGAGGGATGTTGGTGACGTCCAAGTTGCTGGATGAAAAGGCCAGTGAGATGAAGAGGGAGATAATGAAGTTCCAGGATGACTGGGTGGACATCCACGGCTATATAAAGAAGGAGGCCCTCACCCTCTCCCCGAGGTTCCCTGTGATCCATTGGGAGACGTTCGAGTCCATGTGCCAGGCGATGGATGCTGGGAGCCTGCGGCGGGAAGTGCTCAATGCGCTGCTGTTTTCGGAGCGTGGCGACACCGTTCCCCCGGAGAAGCGGTACGCCATTGCCAGGGAGCTGGTAAAGGTGTTCCTTCGGTATTACACGAAGGAGGAGCTCCTTGGGGTACTGAGGAGGAAGGTTGAGGGGGTGACGGTAAATGTCATTCAGTGATGCACTATTTAGCGGCAGGCCGCTGATGTCTTTGGTCACCAATATGCAGGAGTCAGATGAGGGCCTTGGGCGGTATGCCAGGCAGGCGCTTGTACGTGTGATGGATGAGGACACGGATCTGGTGGTGTGGAATTACTTTCATCATGTGTATTGGGTAACCGAGTTTGGGCAGATGATGCATGATGTTGAGGACATCCTCTCCCATGAGGAGAACCTGGACGTTGGGATGAGCGAAAGGGAGAGGGAGGACTACTTCCGCTTCATGGTATTTGAGCTTGTTGCCTTCCTTGGGAGGAAGGACGTCATCTCCATGGTGGAGGAAGCGGAGGGGTATCCTTCGCCGCCGCCAGGCACGGAAATTTAGGTTCTTTGGCCGCTAAACGGCTTTAGGATAAAAAAATTTAAAATGAGAAAGGTGGTAAAAAAATGAGAGTTATTGTTCCAAGCGGTAAGATTGTCGAGATTTTTAGGATTACTCCCGTATGCGAGGGGAAGGTACGTGTCAACGGCCATGCGAAGTTCTTTTTCGAGACGGCCAAGAGTTTGGACAGCAACCCCACGGGTATTGCGGTGGAGGGAAACTTCGCCGAGCCAATCCTGTACATAGGTAACCTGTCCAGCGGGATGGTGGACTCCATCATAACGGCGGTCATGTCTCTGGGGTATTATGACCTGTCGACCTTCAAGTACCAGAGGCAGCCAGACCTCCAGAAGGTGGTGCTGGATGACGGAAGGAGCGGCGCATACACCTCTGAGTTCACGAAGGGCCTGGACGGGCTGGTAAGGGCTGCCGTAATACCGCAGTTATATGGCGGCAATCCACTCTTTAACGGGGTAGTTCCGCAGGCGGGGCAGGAGTTCCCCGAGGAGGATCCCGAGGAGGAGCCCGAGGAGGAGGATGATGACGATGACTATGACTGGGAAGACGTGGAGGATGACGAGGAGGACGATGAAGGCATCTGAGTCATCCCTGGGGTATGCCTGTCAGGGAACTAAGAGCGGTGGGTGGCTTTTTGTCACCCGCCGTTTTTAAATTGTAGGACGTCAGTCGGCTTCCAATGGCTAGTTTGCGGACGTCTCCCTGAGTCACTTTTACAACACCGTAATGTGGCTGTAGCTTCTACAGAACAGTCCTTGAAGGGCAAAGAACGGGCGTTTAGCCGTTTAATATCTGTTTGCCCTGTCGCTGTTCTGGAAGGAGGAAAAGGTGGACAGGGAAGCCATTGGTAGGGAGGCCGCAAAGCCAGAAGCGAGCGTAGGGGTATATTTTCAAGGCCACCGTCATAGTATTGGACAAACCATTGAGGAAGGGCAGGGGTACCGTGAAATGAAGACGGGCCAGTCCATTTACAGGATCCACGGCTATGAGGGTAAGGAGGACGCCTTAGTTGGCGTGCTTGTGGAGGTGCTGTTGGAGTCCAACAGGGCCAGGGTGGAAAAGCTGCTGCGTGATTTGGTGTCGGAGCAGGCTGATTCCAGTACGATTTGAAAGGGGGTATGTTTTTCGTGGATGTTGTCGCTTATTGTCGGGTATCGACGAACAAGGAAGACCAGTTGAACAGCCTGGAGGCACAGAAAAAATTTTTCATGGAGTACGTCGGGAAGACGGATGACCATCTGATTGAAATTTATGCGGATGAGGGCCTGTCAGGCACGAAGACCAGGAACAGGGCGGCCTTCAACCGGATGATGCAGGACGCCAGGAAGGGGCTTTTCGGGAAGGTGTTGGTGAAGGACATCTCAAGGATGGCCAGGAACACCGTGGATCTGCTGGAGAACCTGCGCATTCTGAGCAGCCTTAACATCACAGTGCAGTTCATTTCTGGTAACTTAACGAACATGGGGGGCAGTGAGCTGCTGGTGACGGTGTTTGCCGCCGTGGCGCAGGAAGAAAGCGCAAATACGTCCAAGCGGGTGAAGTTTGGCAAGAGGCTGAACATGGAGAAGGGGAAGGTGCCGAATTACGTTTACGGGTACGAAAAGCGGCAGGGCGACTATTTTAGTCTGACAGTGGTCGAGAAGGAGGCGGACATTGTACGGCGGATATTCAGTTGGTACACTGAGGAGGGGTACGGGGCATGCAAAATCGCCCATATGCTGAATGCCCAGGGGTATAGGACGAAGCGTGGCTGCGAGTGGAGCCAGAATGCGATATGCCGTATTTTGACGAACCAGATCTACATCGGCGTGGTGATCAACGGCAGGCAGGAGGTTGATGACTTTTTGACCGGGAGGAGGAAGGAGAAGGACGAGTCAGAGTGGTACAAAAGGGAGTATCCTGAATTGCGGATTATTGACCCTGACGTGTTCAAACGTGCCCAGGAGCTGATGAAATCAAGGCATGACCTTTTCAAGACAAACCATGAGCGATCCAGCAACGTGCATCCCTTCTCCACCATAATCCGTTGCAAGGAGTGCGGCAGGTCTTTCAGGCAGGTCTATCGGAACCGTGGGGGCGAGAAGAAGTACATAAAGTGGACTTGCTCTTTCCGTAATGGCAACGGGGTAGAGAGTTGCCCCAATACTTCCAGGGTGGACGAGGAGGAACTGTATGGGATTCTGAAGGAGTGCTTCGTCAGGGTACTCTGCCGGAAGAAGGACGTGCTGGAACACATTGTCAGCGAGTTCAAGAAGGTCTGCAAGGCGGATGACGAGGAGCTGGCCTTCCAGGAGAACCTTCAGAAGAGGATCAGCAAGGTGTACGTCCGGCGTGAGCGGGTCATGTACATGTATGAGGAAGACCTGATCACGAAGGGCGAGTTGGCCGAGAAACTGAAGGCGTTGAACGAGGAGCTGGACGCCCTGGTGGTCGAGCAGAAAAAGAGGGCCATCTACCTCAGCCGGGAGAATGATGTGGAAAACGAGTTGAGGGAGATGTTCAAGTCCATCGAGGACTTGGTGGATGTGCATCAGTTCACGAACGCCCAGCTAAAGAGCGTGATTGAAAAAATAGAGGTGGACAAGGAAGGGGTTGTGGACGTGTATTTCAGGTCGCCGGAGTCCAGCGGCCTGGACAGCTTCGGGGTATCGGGGTTCTCCACCGGGGCTGGCGAGCCCCCGCAGAAGACGGGGCAGGGTGCGTGAAAATCCCCATTTTCTGCGGCTTTTGGAGGGGTAAAAGCTGGAAAACCCTAATTTTTGCCAAAATCGGGGCAGTCAGGTTCGTTACTACCGCACATAAGGACGTGACAGACCGCCTTATGCAGATCAATCCGGCTCTTGCCAGACAGGCCAGAAAGGTCCTGGATGTGAATAAATCTGAACGGCATATCCGGGGAGGGCTGGCTACCAGAGAAAAGTACCTGCATCAGCATCAGATTGGGATGTAGGGTGATCCCTGCAGGGCAGCAGGGTATATCAAAGGAGCAGAACGCATTAGGATTTCAGGTCATAACAAAGGAACAGAAGGCATCAAAGCAACGGAAAGTACCAAAGCCGCAGAGCGCGTTAAAACGGGAAATGATGTGAAAGCGGCAAAATACGATTCGGCGCAGGTCATGGAGGCATTTCTCTTTCAAAGAGCGGTATTTGTTGTGGGGAAGCATACAGCAAACCGGTTTGGCTTTAAAGAGAGGGAAGGCATCCATGACCTTTTCAGTTTTTATTGACAAGTCCAGACGCCATATTTATAATGTAGAAATACGAAGAATGCATCAACTGTTGGAACAGTCAGCATGTTCGGACACAGCAACAGACAGTATCAGGAAGTATCGGACAGCAACAGGCAGTATCAGGCAGCATCGGGCAGCGTGTGGGAAATACATCAAAGAACAGGTGCCGGCACCGGAAACGAGGAAAAAATGGAACGAGAGATGATCGTGGTTCTTGATTTTGGCGGGCAGTATAACCAGCTGATCGCCAGAAGGGTCAGGGAATGCAATGTATATTGTGAAGTGCATCCTTACTATATGGATCTGGAAAAGCTGAAGGGCATGAACCCGAAGGGAATTATTTTTACAGGAGGTCCCAACAGCGTTTATGGAGAGGGATCCCCCCTGTGTGATCCCCGGATTTTTGAACTGGGAGTGCCTATTTTGGGAATCTGTTACGGCTCTCAATTGATGGCGCATATGCTGGGCGGTCATGTGGACACTGCTCCGGTCAGCGAGTACGGCAAGACGGAGGTGGAGGTGGATCCCGGCAGGAGACTTTTCAGGGACGTAGCTCCCAGGACCATCTGTTGGATGAGCCACACTGATTATATTGAAAAGGCTCCAGAGGATTTCGTGGTGACGGCCCATACCCCGGTGTGTCCTGTGGCGGCGATGGAGAATCCTGAGAAGGGATTGTACGCAGTGCAGTTCCATCCTGAGGTGGTGCACACCCGGGAAGGCATGAAGATGCTGCATAATTTTGTCATTGATATCTGTGGCTGCAGGGGAGACTGGAAGATGGACTCCTTTGTGGAGACAAGCATCTGTGCCATTCGGGAAAAGGTTGGAAAGGGGAAGGTGCTCTGCGCCCTGTCCGGCGGCGTGGATTCCTCCGTGGCGGCAGTGCTTCTGGCGAAGGCGGTAGGAAAGCAGCTTACCTGCGTGTTCGTGGATCACGGCCTGCTTCGGAAAAACGAGGGAGATGAGGTGGAAGCGGTATTTGGACCGGATGGTCCTTATGATCTGAACTTTGTCCGGGTGAACGCCCAGGAACGTTTCTACAGGAAGCTGGCGGGAGTGACGGAGCCTGAAAAGAAGCGGAAGATCATCGGGGAAGAGTTCATCCGCGTGTTTGAAGAGGAAGCGAATAAAATCGGAGCGGTGGATTACCTGGTGCAGGGAACCATTTATCCGGATGTGATCGAAAGCGGTCTGGGCAAGTCCGCGGTGATCAAGTCCCATCATAACGTAGGCGGTCTGCCGGATCATATAAATTTCAAGGAGATCGTGGAGCCCCTGAGACTTTTGTTCAAGGACGAGGTGCGCAGGGCAGGTCTGGAGCTGGGCATTCCGGAGTATCTTGTATACAGGCAGCCCTTCCCTGGTCCCGGTCTGGGAGTCCGTATCATCGGAGAAGTGACGGCGGAAAAGGTTAAGATCGTGCAGGAAGCCGACTCGATTTTCAGGGAAGAAGTGGCTAAAGCCGGAATCCGGGATCTGGGACAGTATTTTGCAGCCCTGACCAATATGCGGAGCGTAGGCTGCATGGGGGATGAAAGAACCTATGATTATGCGGTGGTGCTGCGGGCGGTGCTGACCACGGATTTCATGACCGCCGAGGCGGCGCAGCTTCCCTGGGAACTGCTGGGGAAGGTCACAAACCGGATCGTAAACGAGGTAAAGGGAGTCAACAGGGTGCTTTATGACTGTACCTCGAAGCCTCCCGCGACGGTGGAAATGGAATAGGGATCGGTTCGCCTGGAAAGAAGAAGTATACGCAAAGGAAGCGTGCTTCCGGACGGAACCGGGCAGAGGTGGAGTAATTGTGCAGATTCAGTTATCGGATCATTTTGATTATAAAAAATTATTGAGGTTTACCCTGCCATCCATCGTGATGATGATCTTCACATCCGTTTATGTGGTGGTTGATGGATTTTTTGTATCAAATTATGCAGGGAAAACGGCACTGGCCGCGGTGAACTATATTTATCCGTATCTGCAGATCCTTGGGGCGGTAGGGTTTATGATAGGGACCGGCGGCAGCGCCCTGGTGGCAAAGACATTGGGAGAAGGGAAGCCTGGAGAAGCCAGGCGTCTCTTTTCTTTATTTGTGCGGGTTTCCGGCATGATCGGAGTCCTTTTTATGATACTGGGAATGGTTACGGTCCGTCCCATGGCGGTCTGGCTGGGCGCCGAGGGGCAAATGCTGGAGGATTGTGTAAGCTATGGGATGCTTTTCCTGATCTCCCTTCCTGCCTTTATCCTGCAGATGGAATTCCAGAGTTTTATGATCGTGGCGGAGAAGCCAAAGCTGGGCCTGGTCTTTACGGTTCTGGCCGGGGTTACCAATATGGTATTTGACTGGCTTTTGGTGGCAATCCTGCATTGGGGCATTATGGGCGCAGCTGTTGCAACATCCTTCAGCCAGATCGTCGGGGGCGCGGTTCCCCTGGTTTATTTTATCTGCCCCAATTCCAGCCTGCTGAGGCTGGGGAGCATAAGGACGGGCGTTGGAAAGACCCGGAGGAGCGCAAATATGAAGAGGGGTGCTGCCCGGAGAAGCGCAGATGTGAAGAGTGGTGCTGCCCGGAGGAGTGTGGATACGAAGGATGGAATTGTTGCCCGGGGGAGCGCAGGTGTGAAGGCAGAGGTCAGTGCTGCGGGGAACGTGGAGGCAAGTGTCGGGATGGATGCCCGCACAAGTGTCCGTGGAACTGCCCTTACAAATGCCGCGGCGCTCTGGAAAAGCTTTACCAACGGTTCCAGCGAGCTGATGAATAATATTTCCATGTCCGTCGTGGCAATGCTTTACAATATCCAGCTGATGAAATACGCCGGAGAAAATGGAGTCGCCGCATACAGCGTCATCATGTATGTGATGATGATCTTCACCGCTGTTTTCCTGGGATATTCCATAGGAGTCGCCCCAGTGGTCAGCTTTCACTATGGAGCAGGAAATCATCAGGAGCTGAAGGGGCTTTTAAAAAGAAGCCTGACGATCATCGGTATTTTTTCGGTTCTGATGTTTGTGCTGGGCGAGGTGCTGGCAAGCCCGCTTTCCAGCCTTTTCGTAGGCTATCATGAGGAGCTTTTTCAGATGACCTGCCAGGGCTTTACCATATATTCTTTTATGTATCTGTTTGCCGGTTTCGCCATTTTCGGATCAGGATTTTTTACTGCGCTGAACGACGGAATCACCTCCGCCGTTATCGCTTTTCTGAGGACCCTTGTTTTTGAAGCGGCGGCGATCCTGATCCTTCCTGCGATCTGGGGACTGAAGGGCATCTGGCTGTCGGTGGTGGTGGCGGAGGTCCTGGCAGCGCTGCTATGCGCCGCTTTTCTTCTGGGGAAAAGGAAGAGATATCATTATATGTGAGGCGGGCGCTGATTCTTGACTTAGCAAGCGGAATAGGCTATACTCCCTTTATAAAGAGTCGTGGGACAAAGAAACTTGTCAAAAAAACAAAATATGGAGGAAACGAAATGGCGAATGACAGAAGACCCGAGGATATGGTGAGGATTACCACACCGGAGCTTGCAGAGGCTTTTATCGAGGAGCAGATCAAGGCGCTCAGGAAACAGGTGGGAGACAGGAAGGTATTGCTGGCGCTTTCAGGCGGCGTGGATTCTTCCGTTGTGGCAGCCCTTCTGATCAAGGCAGTGGGGCAGCAGCTGGTGTGCGTACATGTGAATCATGGGCTGCTTCGGAAGGGCGAACCGGAGCAGGTGATCCAGGTGTTCCGCAATCAGATGAAGGCAAATCTGATCTATGTGGATGCTGTGGATCGTTTTCTGGACAAGCTGGCAGGGGTGACAGATCCCGAACAGAAGAGAAAGATCATAGGCGGAGAGTTTATCGAAGTTTTCGCGGAAGAGGCACGGAAGCTGGAGGGAATTGAATTCCTGGCGCAGGGTACCATCTGGCCGGATATTCTGGAGAGCGAAAAAGGGATCAAGGCGCACCACAATGCAGGCGGTCTTCCTGAGGATATGAAATTTGAACTGGTGGAACCGGTGAAGATCCTGTTCAAGGATGAGGTTCGTGTAGTTGGAAAGCAGCTGGGTCTGCCGGACAGCATGGTATACCGTCAGCCTTTCCCCGGACCGGGTTTAGGCGTGCGTTGTCCCGGCGCCATCACCCGTGACAGACTGGAAGCGGTCAGGGAGTCGGATGCGATCCTGCGGGAAGAGTTTGCCAAGAATGGCCTGGAGGGCAAGGTATGGCAGTATTTTACCGTGGTGCCGGATTTCAAGTCTACCGGTATCAAGGATGGAAAGAGGTCTTTTGAATGGTCCGTGATCATCCGCGCCGTCAATACCAAGGACGCCATGGCTGCCACGGTGGAGAACATTCCCTTTGAGCTGATGTGTCATTTGGTGGACAGGATCACCCATGAGGTGCCGGGAGTGAACAGGGTACTGTATGATTTCACGCCGAAACCGACGGGGACGATAGAGTGGGAATAAGTTGAGAAGTCGTAAAAACCCAGTATTTATGCGGGTTTGCAGACTTTCGAGAGGTCTTTTGATAA
>CANQBS010000045.1 GCA_947589075.1 uncultured Acetatifactor sp. | reverse complement strand
AAAACCGCCGTACTGCTGGCTGGCGGCGCTCAGCACGATATCTCCGATGACATCAAAAGCCACATCCAGAGACTTCGGCTCATTGTACCAGATATTTCCCATCTCAAAGCCGCCGGTCAGGACGCTCTGCACATCAAAAAGGCAGCAGTTCATGGTATCCCTTCTGGCAGACATGTCGTGAACATAGATATAACCATCCCTGCAGGCCTGAATCTCCTCCGTGGTCATAAAGAATTTCTGATAAAGCTCCTTATTCAGCTGGTTGAAGATCAGGCTCCTCTTGGTGGAAACCAGGGCGGAATCCGTATTGGAATTCTCTTTGTCCCCGATGTACATGATGGACTGGCTCTTTTTATAAACATCATCCAGCATCCGCACAAAATCCTGTTTGTAGTTGCGGTAATCCCTGTAGCTCTTGGCCACGATGGGCTTCACCTGTTCCAGGGCGCTTTCCACGATATTATGCATAATGGGGATAGGAATCTCCTTCTGCCCCATCTCATTCACCTTATTCACCACATACTGGCAGATCCGGCATTCTTCCTCTTCCGTGAACTTAGTCAGGGCGCGGTAAGCGCTCTTGCCGACTGCATTGATGACCTTCTGCACATTGAAGGCTTCCTTGCTCCCGTCCTTTTTGATCACATAAACATCGCCTTCCGGCTTAAATCTTTCACTGTAATTCACATTGCTTGTAGTTGCCGACTGAAAACTGCTGCTCATAATACCCCACGCCTCTTTCATAATGGAAAACTTTCATAATAGAAAAATGTATGAACACAAGATATTGTGCCGACCGTATCTCCAAAACCATAAATGTTGTGTATGCTAATCAGTATAAGGAAAAAGCGATTCCTTGTCAATGATTTAGATTCAGAAAAAATCACTAAAAATAGTTCTAAAAAATTGGGAGAAATTACAGATATCCCATTTGCTGCCTCTTGATCTGATTGGGGATAAATAGGAATGAAATTGACTGCTCTAGTCATTATGACTGATTCAGTCAATTTTAATGTGAGTTATCCACATTTTTGCATCTGCAAATCTCTTAAATTGCTTCATTCCATCTCTTCATATTCCAGGACACCGTAAATCTGATGGAGATCGGAAATCTCATAATCAGGAATCCAGGGACTGCGATTTTCGCTGCCCTCCGGACGATACCAACAGGTCTTAAGTCCTGCGTTCACGCCGCCTTTGATATCGCTGGTCAGGGAATCTCCCACTACGAGGATCTTTCTCCTATCTTTCTCTTCAACCTTCTCCAGACAACGCTCAAAAAACGTCCTCTCCGGCTTGGGGCAGCCGATCTCCTCCGAGATAAAGATATCCTTCATCCAGCGGTCCAATCCGGAAAGACCAAGCTTATTGCGCTGGGTCATGGTGACGCCGTTGGTGATCACATATTGTGCCGTCCTGTCTTTCAGGGACTGGACGATCCGGATGGATTCATCCTTATAGCGGTACACATTGCCCAGTTCAAACTGATATTCCCTGCAGAAGGCCTCCAGATCCACATGCTCTATTCCGAACTCCCGGAATAATGTGGTGAAACGGCCTGTCAATAACTGAGCCTTCGTCACTTCGCCCAATTCCAGACGCTTCCAATAGGAATCATTGATCCTGTCATAGCGTTCAATGATCTCCTCCGTGATGGGAAGACCTGCTGATGCAAAGCATTTGGTCAGGGCGCAGGTCTGGGAATAGGTAAAATCCAACAGAGTGCCGTCCACATCCCAAAGAATCGTCGTAATCATGCTATGACTCCGCTTTCTGTATCGGTACATCCCGCGCTGCCGAATCCTGAACTGCTGTACCCTGCCCTAACGCATTCTGCCCCGCAGGATCCTGGTCTGCCGCTTCCTCCTGCCTGTTCTTCCTGATGCGGAGCGTGATTCCCAGAGCAACTCCGGCTCCTATCAGACCGGCCGAAATAAGCAGCAGCAACAGGTAGGACAACAAAGTATTTAACAAAGCCATTCCTTCTATTTCCTCTCTTTCCATTTCACGGTTCGAGCGATTACTTTCCTTCCGTATTTCAGCATAGTATCAGTATAGCAGGAAAACATATGTTCGTCAACCCGGTTTCATAAATTTTTAAAGCAAGACCTATTTTTATCTGATACCCATTGTTTTCAGGGGTTTTTCAGGCTCCCGCGCGTTTTCAGGATTCTGAAGATCCCCAGTTTCCGGTCCGGATAAAATCCTCAGCCATCCCAGTGGCTTCCCGTATAATCTTCTCATCATAACCCATCAGTTCCAACAGCTTGATCGCATTCCTGGTGGTTGCCTTCCCTCCCAGAAGCTTATAATTGAAGAAGATATCGCCCTCCCGGATCTCTTCCTCAAAATGATAGTTCTCATATTCTTCCTTCAGAAGATCCGTCAGTTCAATATCATGGGTCGCCGCAAAACAAAGGATATTTCCCTTCGCCAGGCTCTTTAAGATCTGAGTGGACGCAGCGATGCGCTCCACCGTATTGGTGCCCCGCAGCACCTCATCCACAAAGCACAGGACAGGACAACCCTCTTTTGCCGAAGCATCCAGAATCCTTTTGAGAGACTTGATCTCCACGATATAATAGCTTTCCCCGCTTCCGAGGTCGTCCCGCAGGGCCATGGAGGAAAGGACACGGAAAAAAGGAGCCTCATAACAGCTTGCCGCGCAGGTGTGTATGGTCTGGGCAAGAATGGCGTTTAGGGCCACGGTTTTCAGAAAAGTGGATTTTCCGGAAGCATTGGAGCCGGTAAGCAGCACGCCCCTGTCCGTGGCGATACTGTTTTTTACAGGTTTCTGGATCAGAGGATGGTATCCCTCCTCCAGTTTCAGTCTCTGCTCTTTGATAAAACCAGGGATACACCACTCATTTTCCAGGGACTGCTCAATGGATCTGCGGTACGCCGCAATGCAGATGGATGTTTCTACGCAACCGATCTCTCCCGCCAGCACATCCACATCCTCAAGATGCTTGTTTAACTCTGAAAGCATCCTGTTAAACACGATGATATCCACATGAAAAGCCATCCTGAAATAGTCCATCAGGATTTCCAAAGGATTTCCGGAGCTTACCCCGCCGCCTCCCGAAAGCACCCAGAAGGAACCGCTTTTCATGCCGGACAGCTTCGCTTTATGCTTTTTTATGACTTCCCATTCCTTTTCGCAGACCGGAATCGGAAGCTTAACCAGCCCGTCGCACACATGAAGGAGACGCATGATATAAGCGAAGCTCACGACATAAGGCCCTATTTCATTTTTTTCCCTGAAATATGTCATGATATTATAGCAAATCAGGGATACAACCCCAACGATTCCCACGGAGGGCTGGAAAAAGCAGAGCACGATCAGAAGTACGATGCCCAGGATTGCCGCGAAATGCTTTCCGTTGGAGCGTTTCCCAAGATCTCCCAGATACTCCAGATAATCGTACAGAGAAAAATTTCCCATGGTCCCCAGCTGATTCATCAAAAGCTGCACGTCCACCCTCTGCCTCTCATTCCGGTCAAAATACTGTACCATCTCTTCCTGATGCTCCAGTCTGTCCGGGGACATTTCCGGAGTCCGGAGGGTATAATACAGATATTCCTCCCCGGCAGAGGACAGGCTGTGGTTCATCTGCCGGAACACCTCGTCCAGGTCCAGATCGTTCCAGGTAATATCGTCGATCTGCCCTTCTTTCGGATGCTTCAGGTAGTAGCTGTTGATACGGGCGAAGCGCTCCAGCTTATATTCCCTCTCCGGAAGCTTTCCGTAATCCCGAAGAAGCTTTTGTTCAAATTTCTTCCTGTTTTTGCGGGCGTCATAGGCGCCTTTGATGAAAATAAAGATCAGGAACAAAATAAATGCCCCGAAAAAAACAATATATTCCATATTTTGTCCTACTCCTGCAGCTTATTATGATTGGCCGCTGCCATGTATCGCCGCTGTCCTGTAACGTTTTCTCCCGTATTTTCTGCGATATCCGCCCTGCAGCTCATGCAAAATATTAACCAGGTCATGCTCCGGCAGTCAGCCGTTCTACGATTTCCTGACACCTTCTGTAGATCTCCTCCGGCTCCTGCCCCACATGGAAAATGCCATTCCGGTATAGGATTTTTCCTCCCACCATGGTCATGCAGACATTTGTTTTGCTGCCGCTATAAACCAGGTTCTTGGGGATATGGTTCAGAGGCTGCATATTGGGCTGCATCAGATCGATCAGGATCAAATCTGCCTTTTTCCCTTCTGCCAGCACGTCGCAGTCTGTCAGTCCCATGGCCTGGGCTCCTCCCACAGTTGCCATCCTTAGAACCTTGGAGGCATCCATGCTGGAGGCGTCATTTTCCTTAAGCTTGCTCAAAGCCGTTACCAGAAACATTTCCCGGAACATATCCAGACAATTATTGCTGGCCGGTCCGTCCGTTCCGATTGCCATGGGGATTCCCAGACGGTCATATTCCGCAATGGGGGCGATCCCGCTGGCAAGCTTCAGATTAGAGGCTGGATTGGTGATCACATACAGTCCCCTTCTGCGGAAGATTTCCATATCCTCCCCGGTCATATGCACACAGTGATAGCCTCCGCCCCCGTAGGCAAATATTCCCAGGGAATCCAGAAAAGCAGCCGGCGTCATTCCATACCGTCCCCTGCACTCCTCCACTTCATGGGCAGTTTCCGCAAGATGCATATAGACCGGAGCGTGAAAACGCTCTGCCAGGGCTGCCATCCCCGAAAGAAGCTCCTTCGAACAGGTATATTCCGCATGAAAGCCCAGCTGATAGCTGATCAGGCTGTGCTCCTGATTCCATCTGCAAAAGTCCGACTCCACCTGCTTTAAGGAGGAAGTAAAATTATTCAGTCCGCTTACCAGCACGCAGCGCATTCCCATGTCCATGCATGCCCTGGCAGTGGCTTCCGTATCGAGATACATATCGAAAATGGAGGTGATGCCGGAGGTAAGATATTCCAGCACTGCCAGCTTTGCCAGGTCATAGATATCCTCCCTGGTCAGCTTTGCCTCCAGCGGAAAAACCTGCTTTTCCAGCCACTCCTGCAGAGGCATATCGTCCGCCAGAGAACGCAGGAAGGTCATGCCTGAGTGGGTATGGGCATCCTTAAAACCCGGCATCAGAAGGTTGTCCTGACAATCAATCTCCTCGTCCCAGGAATCTTCCGCCAGCATTGGCACAGTATCTTCATATCTGCATACCCGCAGGATATGATCGTCCTGTATCCAGACCTCCCCCCGGAATATGGGACAATTCTCCTCCATGGTCAGTATTCTTGCATGATAAAGGCGAATCCTCATTTTATTCTCCGTTCCGGAGCGCTTGCGCGATTGGGCGATGAGAAATTTGCGAATGCGATTTCTCATCTGCCATAAGGGCTATCTGTGACGCTCCGGCACAAATAGCCAAATGAAGTTCCTAAAAATCCAGGATACTTTCTCCCCCAAACCCATGCGGAAGCAGCTCCGCCAGGGTAAAACAAAGGAAATCCTCCTGGCTTTTTGCCACAATGATCTTAAAATCGGGGCTGCAGAATTCCTTCATCACCTGCCTGCAGATGCCGCAGGGATAAGCATAATCCTCCGGCTCCATGCCTTCCAAGCCTCCGGCAATGGCGATGGCCGAAAAGCTTCTTTCCCCTTCGCTCACCGCTTTGAAAAAAGCCGTCCGCTCCCCGCAGTTTGTGGCTCCATAGGAAGCGTTTTCAATATTGCAGCCGGTATAAATCTTCCCGCTCCCGGCAAGCAGCGCCGCTCCCACCTGAAAATGGGAATAAGGCGCATATGCTTTCACCCGCATTTCCAATGCTGTCCGTATAAGCGCTGTCATGTCTATTGGATCTGTCCTGTTAGCAGGTTCTGCCCTGCCTGCCAGTTCTGTTCTGTCTGCCGTATCTGCCGTGTCTATAGGCTCTGTCTTGTTTATCGGTTTCGTCCTGTCTGTCATCCCGGTCATCTGCATCTTTTTGATTCCTGCCTTTGATTCCTGCGACAAAAAAGTTCTTATCTTTGCCTTAAAGAATAAACCATCTCACAACAATGCCCCGAATTTCTTTACACTTTCTGTCACCAGCTTTGCAAACCGGGGCGCTGCCAGGTCTGCAGCCTCCTGAACCTCTTCATGAGTCAGGGGACTTTCCGTCATTCCTGCGGCAAGATTGCTGATACAGGAGATCCCGCAGATCCTCATGCCCATATGATTGGCGGCTATGGCTTCCACCACCGTGCTCATTCCCACCGCATCGGCTCCAAGCAGACGCAGCATTTTAATCTCCGCTGGAGACTCAAAGGAGGGTCCCGTAAGCTGGGTATAAACTCCCTCCTGCAGGGAAATGTCGTTTTCCCCCGCAGCGGTACGGATCAGCTCCTGAAGCTGCCTGTCATACACCGTGCTCATGTCAGGAAACCGTACTCCCAGTTCCTCCACATTCGGTCCGATCAGCGGATTCGGGGCAAACAGAGCGATATGATCCCGGATCAGCATCAGATCTCCTGCATGGAAAGAAGGATTCACACCCCCTGCCGCATTGGTCAGAAATAAAATCTTCGCCCCCATCAAACCCATCAGCCGGACAGGCAGCACCACATCTGAAATATCGTAGCCTTCGTAATAATGAACTCTTCCCTTCATACATACGACCGGGATATCATCAATGGTCCCGAAAATAAATTTTCCTGCGTGACCAGGTACCGTGGATACCGGAAAACCATCAATCTGTCCATAGGGAAGTTCCGACTCCACCCGGATCTGACTGGCGTAATCCCCCAGTCCCGACCCCAGGACAATTGCCGCAAGGGGCTTAAAATCCGTATATTCCCTGACCCTTTGATAACATTTTGTCAACTTATCATATATTTCATTCATAATGAAAGCCTCCTGCTTTTCTCGGCAGATTTAAACTTATTTTCCATTCCACCATCCTCCAATCTTGCCACTTTGTCTTGGGCTTCGTCCATATAATCCCTGGAAGTGGTTTAAAATCATTATATAGCAAGGATAATTGTAGGGCAAGATTTTTATAGATAATTTATTTAAGTTCCCTTTATACAGACAGCACTTGAAATTTTACGAAAAAACGCAGCCTGCATATGCGCTGCGTTTTTCCGACAGAGGCTATCTTAAATACGGACAGATTACAAATATGCCTCTATATCTTGCCAGGAAGGCAAAAGAGCTGCTTTAAAGCTTTGAGGAATTCTTCAAAATTCTCCGACATCCGCTGACCTTCGTTCCCGAGCCAGTCCCGGGTATCGGTCTCTATTTGATTAAAAACGGGCGAGGTGTATCGGTAGATTCCCGGCTTTTCGAATACGATTCTGTCGTATTCTGCAGCGTATGATTTCATCTCATGCAAAAGATGCAGGATTTCGGTTCCGTCAGGTTTATCTTCCTTCATTTTTTCGCTTATCTTCTGTTGGACGGCATAATAGAGCGTGTGATTAAATTCAAGATAATTCCCGTCGGGAATCAATGCGCAAAGCACCGCCTTCCCGATGTCGTTAAAGGTATTATGAGGCACCAGGAAGGACAGATCTCCCAGAATTCCCTCAAGATGGCTCATGATACGATTCTGTCTGAAAACGATAAGCTCCTCCTCCGAAAGGCAATTTTCAATTACCATATCACGCGTCAAAGGTTGTCTTTCCGGCAGAAGCTCGGCATAGCGTCTCGCCTCATCACGGCATCCGCGCCAGTTCAAAAGTTGGGTGATGCCCAATATGGCTTCGCTCCTTAATATCTCATCGTTACAGTTTTTTATCACGGCATCAAAGAGCTTTATCGCTTTCTCCTGTTGGGAGGCTCTTTCCTTCTCGTCGCTGTATTCAAACGATCGGTTTGAAATTACCCATGCAAGCTCTGAAAGCCACCGCATATCGCCGGGATATTCCGATACGGCAGTTTCACAGATGCGCTGACGTTCGGCAAGATCCTCTGTTTTGAATGTGCGTTCATAGCCTTCCTCCAGCTCGGCATAGCGACTGTCTGTCTCGCTGTCACGCATTCCAAGAAGTTCATCCGTGCTGACTCCAAAAAGTCTTGCGATGGGAATGATCAACGACAGATCGGGGCTGGCTTTGTTTGTTTCCCATTTGGACACTGTCTGAAATGTTACATTCAGGCGCGCCGCCAGCTGTTCCTGGGACATCTTTGCCATTTTACGGTATTCTTTGATTCTTTCACCAATATTTTTCATGGGATTTTCCTTTCCAAGAAATTATGATAACAAGTTTTCAACCGGTTTGCACTCTTGTTATCATGAGCATACCGTAAATTCATGGGAAAAACAATAAACCGTTTTTCGAGGGGAACTCGAATTTAAAGTGAAAAACGTGCGCCGCCAGGCGCACATAAATAAGCCTGCCCTGTCAATATGACCGCTGACGGGCAGGCTTACACCCTATATTTCTTTGTTAATCTGGATCATTAGCCATTAAAAACTTTCATTATAGGGTCCGTTTCTGACCATACAAAGCATTTCTTTTTAGATAATAATGCACACCATCCCGCCATTGATATCATTGACGATCTTCTGCATGGTATCCTGGAGCTTTAACTGGCTCTCCTCGCCAATGGACGCTACCCGGGCGGTGATTCCGTCATTGACCAGCTGTTCCACCGTTTTCCCGAAGATATTGGTATCCCAGATACCATCCTTCCCGGCGTCCGCATCGTTAATGTATTTGATCAGATCATCCGCCTGACTCTCTGTGCCCACGATGGGCGCGATCTCTGTTTCGATATTGGCCCTGATCATGTGGATAGAGGGACTGACGGCCTTGATCTTCACCCCGAATTTGTTCCCATGCCTGATCAGTTCAGGTTTATTCAGCGTAATTTCGGATTTGGCGGGAGTTACCACCCCGTATCCCTTCGCCCGCACGGAATTGACAGCGTCCAGTACCTTCGCATATTCCTTTTTCATGGCGGAAAACTCTTTCAGTTTACTGACCAGTTGGTATTCGTCCGTAATGGGTTCCCCAACCATATCAGTCAGCATATCGTAATAACAGGCTTCGTCCACGTCCATCTGAATCCGTATGGAACCGTCGGACATATTGACTGCATCCGTCTTAATGCGCCTGATATAGTCGCTGTCCATAGTGATGGGGTTTTCCACTACATCCTTCACTGTGTCGTAATTCTTCATCAGTTCCCTGACCCCGGCAACCAGATCCTGTTTCATGGGGTTTTCCATAGAAAGCATTTCCACCCATTTCGGCATGTAAAATTCCATGACCGATATGGGGAATTCGTATAAAATATTCTCCAGGATCCTGTGTATATCCTCTTTTTTCAGCTGTTCGCAATTTACGGGAAGCACAGTCACACCATATTTTGCAGCGATTTCCTCCCCAAGCTTTTTCGTATCCTCTGAATAGGGCTTCTGGCTGTTTAAAAGCACCAGAAAAGGCTTATGTAATTTCTTGAGGGCGAGAATGGTCTTTTCCTCTGCGGCAAGATAATTGGCCCTCGGGATTTCCCCAAAGCTTCCGTCTGTGGTGATCACAAGACCGATGGTGGAATGGTCGTTCATCACCTTATCCGTGCCGATCTCCGCTGCCTGGGTAAAGGGAATTTCCTCCTCGAACCAGGGTGTCTTCACCATCCGCTCCACATCCTCCTCCATGTGTCCCGCTGCGCCCTCCACCATGTAGCCCACGCAGTCGATCAGGCGCACCGACACCTCCACATCCCCGTTTAAGGTCACCTTCGCAGCTTCTTTGGGGATGAATTTGGGCTCCGTGGTGGTGATGGTCTTCCCGCCGGCGCTCTGGGGCAGCTCATCCTGAGCCCTCGTCCGGGCGTGCTCATCCTCCATAAAGGGCAGCACCATCACATCCATGAAGCGCTTGATAAAGGTGGACTTGCCTGTGCGAACAGGACCGAGGACACCGATGTATATCTCACCGCCCGTTCTTTGTTGTATATCATGATAGAGATCATAGGTATTCGCTGTCTCATTCTGCATAAACATATAACCTCCTGCTGTTACATATGTATGCGAAAAGGGATAGAACTATTCCCCCCAACAGCACCGTTGCCAGCTTCTTCTGTCACGATGCCATCACTCCATCTTCCTGCATGCTGGAAGGCTTGAAATCAATGCTTTCGATTACCTCCGGCATATCGGCAGATTTCTCTTTCATTAAGGTTTGACAAAACCTCTACGCTCTGCTACACTCCTTAAAGATAACAGATCAATACCTTTGAGGAGTTTTGTTATGAAAAGCAGTATTTTTTCAAAACAGATTCAAAGAAGCAAAAATGAAAACGGGTTCCCCTGGGGTCCTTTTTTAAAAAATCTGACCGCCATAGCGGTGCCCATCGCCCTGCAGAACCTGCTGACCACCACCGCCAGCATGATCGACACCATGATGGTGGCTCCTCTGGGAGAGCAGTCGGTAGGAGCCTTGGGACTGTGCGCTCAGTTTTCCTCCCTGATGTTTTCCGGATACTGGGGCTTTGTGGGAGGCGGCATGCTGTTCATTTCCCAGTATTGGGGCTCTAAGGAGGACGACGGGATCGAACGTTCCTACGGCATGACCCTGGCATGTATGATGACGGTTGCCGCCGTTTTCGGCTGTCTGGCGATCTTTGCCCCGGGACTGGTCATGAAAATCTATACGGATAAGACCGCTATACAGGAGATCGGGGTTAAGTATCTGCGGATCGTGGGCTTTGCCTATTTTATGCAGGTATTCTCCATGTCCATGAGCTGTCTGTTACGGGGCACGGAGCGGGTAAAGATTCCCATGGCTGCTTCCATTGCTTCCGTGGCGACGAACCTGTTTTTAAACTGGGTCTTTATCTATGGACATCTGGGAGCCCCTGCCATGGGGATCCAGGGTGCTGCCCTGGCCACTACCTGCGCCGCCGCAGTCAACGTTTTAACCATTTATCTGCTGGCCGGACTTGGAAAATACCCATATCTCTTCCACGTCAGGGGGCATTTTGCCTGGAGCAAAAAGGCTCTAAGGGCCTATTTCGTGAAGTGCTTTCCCATTATCTGCAATGAAGTCCTGATCGGCGTCGGCAATATGGTCATCAATGTCACTCTGGGCAGACAGCCGGAAGAGGTGATTGCCGCCATTGCCGTGTTCCGTACCCTGGAAGGTCTGATCATCGGCTTCTTTGCCGGCTTTTCCAACGCGGCCTCCATCCTGGTGGGCAAATGCGTGGGGGCAGGGGAGCTGGACACTGCCTATGCCCGGGCCAAACGGCTGGTTTACCTTTGCAGCGGGGTGATCCTTATAGCGGATCTCTGCGTCCTTGCCCTGCATAAGCCCCTGCTTACGACCATGAGCCTGTCCGGGGAATCCTATGTGGCCGGAACACGGTTTCTGCTCATTTACGCCTTTTTCAGCGTGATCCGCATGGGCAACTGGATTCAGAATGATACCTACCGCGCCTCCGGGGATGCGGTCTATGGAACAGTGCTGGAGATCGTATTTATGTATGTGATGGTGCTGCCCTGCGTGCTGCTGTCCGGCTTTGTTTTCAAATTTCCTTATTGGATCGTCTTCCTTTGCTGCTATATTGACGAGCCTGTCCGCTATATTTTAATGCAGATTCACCTTTACTCAGGCAAATGGATCCGACCCGTCACGGAACTTGGAACCGCCGCTTTGCCGGATTTCCTGAAAAGATTGAAGAAAAAATAAAGGTTGAAGAAAAGATAAAAGAGAAATGATATAGAAAAAGGGGACGCTTTGCGTCCCCTTGATCGTTAGGATATCTTCACTTTCTTAAAGTTCTTCTTGCCGCGTCTGACCAGAAGCCCTTCTCCGCTGAACTGTTCCGGTACATAGGCCGCTTTAATGTCCGTCACCTTGTCACTATCCACCACAACGCCGCCCTGCTCCACAGCGCGTCTGGCTTCCGAACGGGAAGCGCACAGACCGGCCTTTACCAGAACACCAAGGATGTCAATGGAGCCGTTTAAGAAATCCGCCTCCGTCAGCTCACAGGCAGGGATTTCAGAGGACTCGCCGCCCCCAAACAGGGCCCGGGCGCTTTCCTGGGCCTTCTTCGCTTCTTCTTCCCCGTGAACCAGGTCGGTCAGCTCGTATGCCAGGATTTCCTTAGCCTTGTTTAACTGGCTGCCCTCCCACTTCGCCATCTCTTCGATCTGCTCCAAGGGCAGGAAGGTCAGCATCCGCAGGCATTTTATCACGTCCGCATCTCCCACATTCCGCCAGTACTGGTAGAATTCAAAAGGCGAGGTCTTATTGGGATCCAGCCACACAGCGCCCTTCTGGGTCTTTCCCATCTTCTTTCCTTCCGAGTTCAGAAGCAGGGTAATGGTCATGGCGTAAGCATCTTTTCCCAGCTTTCTGCGGATCAGCTCTGTGCCTCCCAGCATATTGCTCCACTGGTCGTCGCCGCCGAACTGCATGTTGCAGCCATACCTCTGGAACAGCTCCAGGAAATCATAGCTCTGCATGATCATGTAATTAAACTCTAAGAAGCTTAAGCCCCTCTCCATGCGCTGCTTATAGCATTCCGCCGTCAGCATCCGGTTTACACTGAAATGTACCCCCACATCCCGGAGAAGCTCCACATAATTTAAGTTTAACAGCCAGTCAGCATTGTTGACCATCAGGGCTTTTCCTTCTGAAAAATCAATAAAGCGGCTCATCTGCTTCTTAAAGCATTCGCTGTTATGTTCAATGGTCTCCTTCGTCATCATGGAACGCATATCCGTCCTGCCGGAGGGATCTCCTATCATGGCGGTTCCCGCGCCGATCAGGGCGATGGGCTTATTGCCCGCCATCTGCAGCCTCTTCATCAGGCACAGCGCCATAAAATGCCCCACGTGCAGGCTGTCCGCCGTCGGGTCAAAGCCGATGTAAAAGGTTGCCTTCCCATTGTTGATCAGTTCCTTGATCTCCTCTTCATCCGTCAGCTGGGCAAGCAGCCCCCTGGCCTTCAGTTCCTCAAATACAGTCATTTTTCGATTGCTCTCCTTTATTCCTGTCAGCTGTTTCCCACAAAGATATCCTCATCCGCCTTTTATCGGAAACATCTGTTTTTCCTTTGGTCATCATATCATAACCCCGGCTTAAAAACAAGTATCCCGGGAGTATAATTCTTTATTGCTGTAACAGTTCAGAAGCCGAATTTATTCGGCTTCTGAACTTGTTCGGCTTGGGCACGGCTGAATTGTTACTTATTGCTCACGAAACAGCCTTCTCCTGATTTTGACCGGCCAAAAGTTCCGCCCGTGTCTGGTCTTCCGCAAGCTTAACCTGGCCTAAGGCATGGCGCATGATCGGGATTGCCAGAGCCAGGGAAAGAATATCCGCCACAGCCTGCACGGAGGCGACGCCGTTTTCCCCGAACAGGTACGCCAATGGAAACACAATGGGCAAAAAGCAGCTGCCTTGTCTGGCTGTGGACAGCACCAGGGCTCCTTTTACAAAACCCAGTCCTGCACAGAACATGTTGACCACGGCTACCCAGGCGTGGATCGGCAGGGCAAGGCACTGCAGCCTGATACACAAAGCCCCGATCCTCTGTACTGCCGGGTCGGATTCCGAAAACAGATAGATCACCTGATTGGCAAAGAGCCCGAGAACCAGCGCCATGACTGCAGCACCGATCAAGGCTGTCCAGGCGGAAAAACGGTAGCTCTCCCGCACCCGGTCAAAACGCTTTGCGCCCCAGTTGAAGCCCGCCACAGGCTGGAAGCCGGCCCCAAATCCCAGAATAATGCCGAAGGGGAACATCATGATCTTGGTGGAGATCCCAATGCCCGCAAGGACGGAATCGGAAATGTTTCCGGCGATATTATTCAGCACAATGGCGCTAACCACCGCCAGTCCGGAGCGGAACATGGAGGAGGAACCCACACTGACGATCTCATAGACATTTTCTCGGTTAAACTGGAATCGGGAAAGGGAGATCCGCAGGATCGTTCTTTTGGCAAGGTATGGGAAGATCAAAATGGCGAAGCTCACCAGCTTGGAAATGGCCGTTGCCATGGAGGCCCCTGCCACACCCATGGCAGGCAGTCCGAAATATCCGAAGATAAAAATGGGATCCAGAAAACAGTTTAACACCCCGCCGAAGCCCATGCCGATCATGGAAAGCAATGCGCTGCCTTCTGCCCGCAGGCACTGGTTCATAACAAAACTGGAGGCCATAAAGGGCGCCACCAGCACCACATAGGTGGCGTAATCGATGGAATACTGCTCACAGGTATCCGTGGCGCCCAGAAGCCGCACCATAGGATGCATGAAGCTTACCCCCAAAAGCAGCACCACCAGTCCAAAGCCGATAGCCAGGAAAAAAGCGGTGGAAAGCACCCGGCTGGCCTTCTCTTCTTCCTTCGCCCCTAAAAGTCTTGCAATAAAGCTGTTGGCGCCTACCGCAAGCATGGATCCGGCCATCATAATGATCTGATCCAGGGAGGCGTTCACGCTGACCGCCGCCGTGGCGTTGGTTCCCAGAGAGCTAACAAAATAAGTATCCGCCAGGTTATAAATCGATGTAATCAGGAAAGAAACAATGGTGGGAATCGCCATCTTCGGGATAATCTTATAAATAGGTTCCCGAAGCATCATGGTTTTCCTTGTATCCTGCCTGTCCTGGCCTAATTCTTCCGACATGTAATCATCCTTCCTTTATTCTTCCTTCCCCCGTCTTCCCATATTTTAATCCCTTTTCCTCTCTAAAGCTTTTGTCCCAAAATTTCCAAAAATTTTTCCCTTATCCGGATTTTTTTCAATTTTCGGATCCGTCAGTTATTCTTACGATTTCAATCCATATTACATATCATATTTTACTTATTTACCATAAGTTTCACCATAGCCTGGTTCAGTCCGTCCACCGTCAGCTTATACATGGGAAACAGCTCCTTGATGGCGGTCTCCGCTTCCCTCCAGGGCGCCCTCCCGGGAGCCATCTTCGGATTCAGCCACACCACTTTTTTATATTTCCGCTTAATGAGCTGCAGCCATTCATAACCGGACAGACCCCCGTTTGGCCCCCTGTAGTTGCCCGAGTCGGAATACAGCTCCTCCGGCGCCATGGCTGCGTCTCCCACAATGATCACCTTATAATCGCTTCCCACGTTGCGGAACATCCATTCCGTATCGATCCAGTCCCCGTTTTCACATTCCGGAGTCTTGTAGAGCTTGCTGTAAATGCAGTTATGAAAATAATAGGTTTTTACGTCCTTGTAATGGTTGGATTTATGCACTGCCTGGAACAGATCGTTCAACAGGCTGCTGAAGGGGATCATGGTGCCGCCGGAATCCATGAGCAGCAAAAGCTTCACCGCATTTTTCCTGGGCTTTTTCATCACGATCTGCAGACAGCCGCCGTTATTGCAGGTTTTGTCCACCGTCCCGTCGATGTCAAGCTCCGTCTCCGGGATATCCAGCCTGCTGGAAAACTGCCGCAGCTTCCGGAAAGCCATCTGGAACTGTCTGTTGTCCAGCACCCTGTCATCCCGGAAATCCCGGTATTTTCTGGCACCTACCACGGAAAAGGCGGACTGATAGCCGGTCTTGCCTCCTACCCGGACGCCTCCCACATTGCCGCCCATATTGCCGAAGGAGGTTTTTCCCATGGTGCCGATCCAGAAGCTGCCCCCGTTGTGCTCCGTATCCTGATCCTTCAGACGCTGCTTAAACTTCTCCTCCACGTCTTCCTTGTCGATCTGCAGATCCTCTTCCATCTGGTTCAGATGATGTCTGGCGTCCTCGTGAGCAAGCTCCAAAAGATCCGACTTGTCCAGCCACCTGAGCATCTCCGCCCCCACTTCTGTCTGCTTCTGGGCAGGCTTAAAACACTCCTCAAAGGCCATATCATATTTATCAAAATCCGTTTCGCTTTTCACCAGGATCATCCTGGCCACATAATAAAACTGGGTCAGGGAGCTGCCGCACAGCCCGTTGTTCAGAGCCTCCTGCAGGGTCAGCCATTCTCCTAAGGTGACATGCAGCCCCTTTGCCCTCAGGGTACGAAAAAAATCCTGAAACATGAAATTTCCCTTTCTTCCTAAACACAAAGTGTCAGACTTTATCTCACCGGATGCTTCACCAGCTCCAGATCCTCGTCCTTTTTCACCACCACGCCGATGAAGGGAAGAGCCTTCTTGATCCTCTCCGCCGGAATGCCTCCGATCTGCAGGGCGTTGATCCAGTCGATGAGCTCGGAGGTGCTGGGTTTCTTCCGGATATCCCGGATGGCACGGATCTCATAGAAGACTTCCATGGCGTTATGGAGCAGATTCTCCTCCACCTCCGGGAAATGCACCCTGACGATTTCCTCCATCAGCTCCTTGTCCGGAAACTCAATGTAATGGAAGATGCATCTGCGCAGGAAAGCATCAGGAAGCTCTTTTTCCGCGTTGGAAGTGATGATCACAATCGGCCTGTGCTTCGCCTTCACGGTGCGGTGGGTCTCATTGATATAAAACTCCATCTGATCCAGCTCCCACAACAGATCGTTAGGGAACTCCAGATCCGCCTTGTCGATCTCATCGATCAAAAGAACCACCTGATCCTCGCTGTTAAAAGCCTCTCCCAGCTTCCCCAGCTTAATGTACCTGGCAATATCGTCCACTCCCTCCACACCGAACTGCCCATCGTACAGACGCTGGATGGTATCGTATACATACAGCCCTTCCTGAGCCTTGGTGGTGGACTTGATGTTCCAGATGATCAGCCGCTTCCCCAGGGCCTTTGCCACAGCCTCTGCCAGCATGGTTTTGCCGGTTCCGGGCTCTCCCTTAATTAACAGAGGCTTCTTCAGCGCCACCGCAATGTTCACGCTGGCCATCAGCTCCTCGCTGGCCACATACTCCTTCGTTCCGGCAAAAACCTGTCCCCGGAAGCCTTCCCCGCTCAGATTTGTATTCTTTAATTCCTCCATCCTTCCCAACATTCCTTTCCCGCTATTTGATCTGTTTCTTGCAACCTGTCTCTTTTCAGCTAATCTCCCCTTAACCTGCTTTTTTCGGACACTATTTCCGTATCGACTGTGATACGTTTATTGAATATAACTCGCTACTCCCAAAATTCTCCGATCTCGCTTTTTTTGTCCCTGAGCATCAGTTCCCTTACCGCAGTCTCCGCACTCTTTCCATGGAACAGGATCTCATTGACCTGTTCGATAATGGGCAGGGAAACCCCGTACTTTTCAGCCAGAGCCATGGCGGCCTTGGCGGAATATACTCCCTCCACCACCATATTCACTTCCTTCATGGCTTCCTCCATGGTATAACCCTTTCCCATCAGGATACCCGCCCTCCGGTTCCGGGAATGCATGCTGGCACAGGTTACGATCAGGTCCCCGATGCCGGTGAGCCCGCAAAAGGTTTCAAATTTTCCGCCCATGGCAGTGCCAAGCCTGGCAATCTCCGTAATCCCTCTCGTGATCAGCGCTGCCTTGGTATTGTCCCCGTATCCCAGGCCGTCCGCGATGCCGGCAGCCAGGGCCACCACATTTTTAAGGGCTCCTCCCAGTTCCATGCCAAGCACATCCGGACTGATATAAACCCGGAACACCTGGCTCATAAAGATATTCTGGATATATTCCGCGTTTTCCTTCTTTTTCGCCCCCACAACGATGGTGGTAGGAAGTCCCCTGCCCACCTCCTCCGCATGGGAAGGTCCCGACATCACCGCCACCTGAGCCTGGGGTACCTCCTGTTCAATGATTTCCGACAGGGTCATTAAGGTATGTTCCTCAATTCCCTTGGCCACGTTTACGATCAGCTGTCCCTCCGGGACGACCGGGCGAAGCTGCTTCGCCGTCTGCCTGGTATAAGGACTTGCCACAGCCATCACCAGCAGATCCTTACCCTTCACGGCTTCCTCCAGATTCTCCGTAAAAAGGATATCCTCCGCCAGCTTTACCCCAGGCAGGGATTTATGCTCATGCTCCGCCCTAAGCATTGCGATCTCCTGGGGCAGAGCCGACCAGACACAAAGCTCGTGTCCATTGTTATGCAATAAAACCGTCAGGGCGCTTCCCCAGCTTCCGGCCCCAATAATACCGATTTTTGCCATACCACCCTCTCCTTTCAAATTCTGAACTGCTATTCATGAATAACGAAATGATCATTTTAAAATTTTCCTGATCAGTCCGCCTTATTTTTCTTAAACAGATAGGTTTTGCGTTCCTCCCCGTGGATCAGACGCCTGATATTCTCCCTGTGCTTCCAGTATGCCATCACGGTAAGCAGGGCCGTCAGCACATACAGCTCTATGAGCATAGGCTGGGTCATTCCGGTAAAAACCCCCAGCTGGCCGCAGACCACCATCTCTATCATCAATCCCGCATATACCAATAAAGAACCTAAGGACACATAATGGGTTGTCAGAAAGGTTCCGAAAAACAGGATCACACCCATGGGGATCAGATAAGGATGAAAGGACAGCACCAGCCCGGCTGTGGCGGCGATTCCCTTTCCTCCCTTAAAATTCATGTAGAAGGGGAAGTTATGCCCCAGGATGGCTCCTGCGCCGGCATACATACATAAGAGATAGATTTCATCCGGATGGCTTTCCCCGAAGATCAGACGCACCGCGCACACCGCAAGGATACATTTGATACAGTCTCCGGCGAACACAATGAGCCCCGCCTTTGTCCCTAATACCCTCAGGGCGTTGGTGGTTCCGGAATTGCCGCTTCCATGCTTCCTGATATCGATGCCGTGGGCCATTCCATAAAAGTAGGCCGTCTGAAACAGTCCGAATACATAACCGATCACCAAACAAACCACACGTTCCATTTTACTCTCCATTCCGGAACATTTATACTGCTCCAGTCCTTTTCTCGGCAGATTTTCTCTACCGATCCTCTTTTTCTTTCCTCTCCCTGATGATGAACCGCAGCGGAGTGCCTTTAAAACCAAAGGTTTCCCGGATCTGGTTCTCGATATATCTGGTATAGGAAAAATGCATCAGTTCCTTATCATTTACAAAGATCACAAAGGTGGGCGGCTTCACGGATACCTGTGTGATGTAGAAAAGCCGCAGCCTCTTCCCCTTATCCGTAGGCGGCTGCTGCATCGCCACCGCCTCCGCCATGATCTCATTCAGCACGCCGGTGGCGATCCGCATAGCGTGATTCTCGCTGACGGTGTCAATGGTTTCGAACAGCTTCGGAAGTCTCTGCCCGGTCTTTGCCGAAATAAAGACGATCTCCGCATAGGGCATAAAGGAAAGGGTATTGCGCACCTTTTCCGTAAAGCGGTTCACGGTCTTATCATCCTTCTCGATGGCATCCCACTTATTGACCGCAATGATCACGGCTTTTCCTCTGTCGTGGGCGATGCCGGCAATCTTCGCGTCCTGCTCCGTTACCCCCTCTGTGGCATCGATCACCAGCACTGCCACATCTGAACGCTCCACGGCGCTGACGGTACGGATGATCATATACCGTTCCAAATCCTCCTTGACCTTATTCTTACGGCGAAGTCCTGCCGTATCGATAAAGACATATTCCTTCCCCTTGTATACAATTTCCGTATCCACCGCGTCCCTGGTGGTTCCGGCAATATCGGAAACGATCAGGCGGTCTTCCCCCAACAGTCTGTTGATGATGGAGGATTTTCCCACATTGGGCTTGCCCACGATGGCGATTCTGGTACGCTCATCCTCTTCATCCTCCAGCTGCGCCCTGTCAAAATGGGAAGTGACCTCCTCCAGCATGTCCCCCAGCCCCAGGCGGTTTGCCGCAGAAATGGGAAAGGGATCGCCGATCCCCAGATTATAAAATTCATAGACATCCGCCATGTACTTATCATAGCTGTCCACCTTGTTGACCACCAGAACCACCGGCTTCTTAGAACGCCTGAGCATATCGGCCACCTTGGAATCCGCATCCTGAAGTCCCTGCTTCACATCCACCAGAAAGATGATCACATCAGCGGTCTCAATGGCGATCTCAGCCTGCCTGCGCATCTGGGACAGGATCACATCCCTGCTGTCCGGTTCAATACCGCCAGTATCGATCAGGGTAAAGTTCAGATCCAGCCAGCTCACATCCGCATAGATCCGATCCCTGGTGATTCCCGGAGTATCCTTTACTATAGAAATATTTTCACCTGCCAGGGCGTTAAACAGGGTGGATTTCCCCACATTGGGCCTTCCAACCACCGCAACGATCGGCTTATTTCTTCTTTCTGCCATAACTCCTCCTGTTACCTTTATTCTCCCAGAATAGCCTGAATAAAATCTCGCCCGCTTGATTTTACAATAGAAATCGGAACTTGTAAAGCCTTTTCCAAGTCCCCCGCCCGCAAATCGTCCAAAAAAACGTCCTCTCCGCTCCGGAACATATTCTGGGGCAAAAGCAGCCGCTCCCCCAGGGGCTTTCCCTTAAGCTGATCTCTGATATCCTGTCCGGTGAGCAGGCCGGATACGGTGATCATCTCCCCAAAGAAATCATTCCGGATAGGATAAACATGGACTTTCACTTCCGGGAAGGCCTGCATGATGCGCTCCGCCGACTGCCGGATATAAGGATAGGGCAGAAAGCCTGTGGCGATGGACAGTTCCCTGTGAAAACGGTGACCCCGCGGCATCTCCCGAAAGGCTTCTTCAAATTCGTTGAGAAAAAGCCGCATCATCCCCACGCCGTTTTCCAGCTGAAGGTAGCCGTCGTAGCGTTCCTCCTCGGGCATCTCTTCCCCTGCCAGGAAATACCATTCGTCGCTGGCATGAACAAAATGCAGTCCGTACTTTTCAAAACACTCCTTCTGAAATTCATGGATCATCTGCAGCACACCTAAGGCGTCCTCTCTGGTAAAGGGCTCCAGGGGATACAGTCCGTCGCGGTATTTTGTAAGACCCACGGGCACCACGGAAACGCTCTGGAGCTCCGGCAGATATTTCATCAGCTCCCTGATGCTGAACTCCAGCTCTTTTCCGTCGTTGATCCCCTTACAAAGCACGATCTGACCGTTCATGGCGATCCCCGCTTCCTTCAGCACATCCGCCTTTTTCAGGGCTTCTCCGGCGAAACGGTTGTTCAGCATCTTACAGCGAAGCCTGGGATTCATGGTCTGGAAAGAAATGTTGATGGGGGACAGGTGATACCGCACGATCCTGTCGATATCATGATCCGACATATTGGTAAGGGTCACATAATTTCCCTGCAGGAAGGATAATCTGGAATCATCGTCCTTAAAATACAGGGTTTCCCGCATCCCCTTCGGCATCTGGTCGATAAAGCAGAAAATACATTTGTTGCGGCAGTGCCTGTAATCGTCCATGAGACCGTTCTCAAAAATAATCCCCAGATCCTCATCGTAGTCCTTATCGATTTCCAAAAGCCACTGCTCCCCATCCGGCTTCTCCACCAGTACCTCAATATAGGTATCCTGGATCAGGAACTGATAGTCAAAAATATCCTCGATCGCAGTCCCGTTAATTTCCAGGATCTTGTCTCCCCGCTCTATCTCCATCTCCTGGGCGATGCTTCCCGGCACCGTTTTCTGTACAACATGTCCTTTTTTTCTCATAGATACCTCACTTTGCCAGAATCTTTTTTATTTTACTAGAAATTTCTTGACGTGTCACTAGCATAATGATAAATTAAGTATGGAATCCTAATTTATTTTTACAAATTCACACCAAATGGAGGAACCTGATGCCTAATTTACATGAACTGGAACAAGCCATGCCTGTGGCGCCTCTGAAGATTGTCGCTCTCCCTTCCGCGGAGAAGCTGGGGAAACGTATCAATCAGTATATGGTGGAGTTTCGTAAGCAGGTGCATAATGACAAGGTAAAAAACGATCCGGCCTTTCACGGATATGCTGAGGATAACTATCTTGTGGATGTGGAGCTTCCGCGTTTCGGCAGCGGGGAAGCCAAGGCCCGTTTCCACGAGACCATCCGGGGCAAGGATCTTTTTCTGTTGGTGGATGTCTGCAATCACAGCATCACCTACGACATGAACGGTTTTCTCAATCATATGTCCCCTGACGACCATTACCAGGACCTGAAACGCGTGATCGCGGCGTGCAACGGCAAGGCAAAGCGGATCAATGTGATCATGCCCTTCCTCTACGAGGGCAGGCAGCACAGGCGCTCCAAGAGAGAGTCCCTGGACTGCGCCATCGCGCTGAAGGAGCTGAGCGCCATGGGCGTATCCAATTTCATCACCTTCGACGCCCATGATCCCCGGGTGCAGAACTCCATTCCGCTGGACGGCTTTGACAATTTCTTCCCCACCTATCAGTTTCTGAAGGCTCTCATAAAAAATATCCCGGATTTCCGGGTGGACAACGATCATCTGATGATCATCAGCCCGGATGAGGGCGCCATGTCCAGAGCCGTGTATTTCTCCAATATTCTCGGGG
>CANQBS010000044.1 GCA_947589075.1 uncultured Acetatifactor sp. | reverse complement strand
ATCAAAAACGGGGTCATCGCGGGGATAAAATACTTCAACTTCGACCTTGAAGCTCCTGAAGGCAAAAAATCGCTCGAGGTCGAGCTCAAGCCGCTCGGAATAACCGCGACGGTAGACGTTTATCTGAGACCAGCCTCGGCGGTCAATACTCCAGTCGAACGGGATAAGGACGGGAATATAATCTCGGTCGGCAAGGGCAGCAAAAAGCTCGGAACTATCGAGCTGACCAAAGAAATGCCGCAGGAGCTGACTACGTTCACCCTGCCTGCGGACGAAATCGAAAATCTAAGCGGGCAGTGGGGAGTGTTCTTTGTCTTCAACGCCAAGCGCTCGGGCGATATCTGCGAGCTATACAGTATAGAATTTGTGAGCGAGTAACGCCGGCATGAAGAGATTTTGATATTAAAACCCGCCCTCTGCATGGAATTTTGATGTGATATGCAGAGGGCGGGTTGAATTTTAGATAAACTCAAAGTTTTATAATAGCGCTGTACAAGCTGTTTGGGTCGATGCATTTTGCTTGAAAAAGTCATGTCCGAGCATGGCGGCCATAATTTGATTTTTAAAGGTGTATTGCAGCGTGGGCGGATTGTGGGTCTTTAAGTGTGGGGAACACCGGCTGGGGACTGCCTCTCACTGGCCCCTGGCCGGACATGGACGGTCACGGCCTCTGGCGGGAGGTGTTTGACCTTCTGCAAACGGTCTTTTCCCGCCCGGAGGCAGCCCTGCTCTGTGCCGCTCTCCATCTGCTTGCAGGATACTGGCTCACTGCTCTGTTTGCCCTGTGGCTGGGGCATTTCCTGCCCCGCGCTCACGCCGTCCAGGCACTGGCTGCCCTCTATATCCTGACAGTGTGCCAGATGAAGTTGCCTGCTATGTCCCGCCCGCCCCTGACGTATCTCACGGGTTTCAGCCACTGGATCCTCCTGCTCCACAACTTGACGGCTCCCTGGCGTTTCCCGCTGACAGCGGCTGTGACAGCCCTGGTTGTAGCCGTCATTCTCTACACAGTCCGATTTCGCTGGCATAAGCGTTCCCGCCTGTTCCGTTCCACTCCAAAGGGACTTCTACCCTACTACCGGAGAGCGTTGTTCACCTGGCAGAATCTGCTGTTTACGGCGGCGCTGGCATCCCTCCTGGCGACCTGGACGTGGGCTCGGGGCGGCACGCCGGAAAGCGGACGGTTGTGGGTAGTCCGCCTTCTGGCTGGATATGACACAGGGAAATTTTACCCCATCGGTCTCCTGGCCCTACTGCTGGCGGAGGTCTTGCCCCTGTGGCCTCTGGGAAGTCTGGTATCTTGGGCGATCAGTGGGCGGTCCGTGTTCCTGACGGTTCGCCTCCGGCGGCGGACAGACCTGCTCTGGAGCATTTGGGAAAGTGCCGCACTGTGGCTCTTGCTCTGGGGCATTTTGCTCCTGGCGGCGGAGGCGTTGCCTGTGATGATTTTCGACCTGCCGACAGACTTTTACCTGACGATTGGAGCGACGGCCCTGCGCCTTTTGGATATGGCCCTGCAATTTCTCCTGTTTCTTGCCGTTGTGTGCCTTACCGGACAGACGGCGGCGGGATTTGCGGCCCTGATCCTGTCCCACTTTCTGGCGGTTTTGCCGCTTCCCTGGCTGCCGGTGGGCCTGTCCAGCCTGCTGCGGCTGGCGCTGTCGGAAACGGGCGGGACAATTTCCCCGGGTATCGCCGCCGCTGTCCTGGGCGGATGCTGCATCCTGTTACTGGTGTGGCTGCGGAGGTATGGGATCAAGCGGCTTTTTGAAAAGATTGGAGGTTAGCCCATGAGCGCTATCATTGAACTGGAAAACGTAAGGAAGTCCTTCTCCCGCCACCGTGTGCTGGATGGGGTGTCCCTGACTGTGGAGGCGGGGACTACCATAGGCGTGGTGGGGAGCAACGGCAGCGGCAAATCCGTGCTGTTTCAAATCATCTGCGGGTTCTACACCCCCGACAGCGGCACCGTCCGGGTTCGGGGCGAAACCTTGGGAAAGGGCCGGGATTTCCCGGAAAACATCGGGGTTCTCATCAACGCCCCGGGCTTCATCGGCCTGGACACCGGTATCCAAAACCTCCGTTATCTGGCAGCGATCCGAGGCGTTATCGGCGATCGGGAGATTCGGGATGCCATGCGGAAGGTGGGGCTGGACCCGGAAAACCGCACTAAAGTGGAGCACTACTCCCTGGGCATGAAGCAGAAGCTGGCTCTGGCCCAGGCCATCATGGAGGGTCAGGACATCCTTATTCTGGACGAGCCCTTCAATGCCCTGGACTACAAGACCTACAACGACGTGAAGGAGATCATCCGCATCCTCCAGGCGGAAGGCAAAACGATCCTCCTGACTTCTCATAACTTCGAGGACCTGGAGTGTTTGTGTCGGAAGATCTACGTGATGGAGAACGGCAGACTGGGAACTCTGCCCGGGGAAGAGATGCGGAAGAGGTTCCGGGGATAATATAAAACAAAACCCATAATTAAGCCCACGGATTTTTTTAAAGGTGGTATGTGCAATACGTTACCTCGGCCTTTCCGTTTCTCGTCTCCCGACAGAAGGAATCGATGGTCCAGGTTTTCCCGGACACGTAGGAAATGCAGTTTTCCTCCATGCATTTTGCCACGACAGCCAAATTTGGATTTTTAGGAGATAAGATAAAAATGAGCGAAATTGTATTTTTAAGATGTGATGGGAACAACAAAGACTTTATAGAAAATTGCAGGCTGCTTGACGAGGACTTAGATTTGCGAGTTGGAAAAATAATCAAACGAGATAAATACGCTCAATACAACTTAATTGATAAAATAAATGAAGCGATAGTTGTTTATCGAGGCAATAATCCGATTGGTGGTGGTTCGATACGTCATTATGATGAAAATATGGCAGAGCTAAAAAGAGTGTTTGTCATACCAACTGAACAAGGAAAGGGCGTAGGAACAGAATTAGTTTTCAAACTAATAGAGTGGGCGAAGGAACTGGGATATAAGAAAATGATTTTGGAAACAGGAGAACTTTTGGCGGAATCTTGTCATGTATATTCAAAATTAGGATTTAAGAAAATTCCTAATTATGGTCCGTATGTAGATATGCCAGAATCTCTCTGTATGGGAAAAGAATTGTAAATCAAAACAAACAAATTCCAGTTGAACAAAAGCACTGCGCGATGACCTGCCGAGGCTGTGGCACGGCGATTTTGTTCAATCGGAGGTTGAGGAGATTGTCCATGAAAAAGCGACCTTGATTTTAGGAATTATTTTCTTGATATTAACATTCATTGGCGCAGCATATGTCATTATAAATCACGGATAAGTGAATGCAGGATATGCAGTAATTCCAGGGCTTTGGTGTATGATTTGTTTTAGCGAGCTCGTTTTAGCTTTTACCGCAGCAGGAAATAGAATTTACATATGACGAATCGGGAGAAAAAGGATATTTGCTCAAATTCGATTCCCATACGCATCTTTATTTCCCGAACAGGTCACTATGCGTCCCGGTGCGGGTCAGCGTCAACACCAGAACATCGTCCTCAATGCGGTAGACCAATAACCAATCCGCCTGGACATGGCATTCCCTGTGCCCTGCCCAGTTCCCGCTCAGCGGATGATCTTTATTCTTGTCCGGCAGCGTTTCACCCATAGCCAGGGCAGCGACAACATCTTCCAACAGACCGATTCTTAATCCACGTTTCATTGCCAGCTTGTAATCTTTTTTGAATTGCGAGGTGGGCTTGACGGTGTACTTTGTTTTTCTCATTTTTTCAGATCCGCAAACAACTCGTCGAGATCGGTGTAGCCTTTCACGGACGGGTCTTTTGCAATCCTTTCCGCTTCCAACATAGCGGCAATCGTTTCCTTGTTGGGCGTATTCAGGGAGACATCAAACGGAATCCGGCCCTCACGAAGCGACTGACGGACAAAAATGTTAAAAGCAGTGGACAGGTTCATGCCCAGCTCCGCAAAAAGAGCATCTGCCTGTGCCTTTAGATCGGCATCCATACGGATACTGATATTCGTTGTAGTGCCAGCCATACAATCATCTCCTTTCCTGCTGCCTTTCCTGCTGGTGGATATAGTATATTCCAACTGCACGAAAAAAACAATACTTTGCACGAATATTTACTGTTTTCTTCATTTGTCAAAAGGAAAAGAACATATTGGTTATTCTCCTCGCTACTGCTCAGAACAATTCCATAGGCTTGCGGGCATGACGATTCGGGAGTATGTATTCCGCAGATGCCTGGCAATGGCGATTGTCGATTTATGGGATACCGACATCTCTATCATTGATATTGCTTCGCAGTACGGATTTTCAGACCAGTCAACTTTTACACGGGCCTTTAAAAAATATGCTTACGGATGCGCACCGTCAGAATATCGGAAAAGACCCAGACCGCTTCCACTTGCCTGTAAGAAAATGCGGAGGTAATGAAACGTGCTGAGGAGTTAGCATGGAATTTTGATCCGAAAACGCTTGGTTTTGAATGGAACGAGGGCGAATGTCAGGACTATCAGCGGCATTATCCTGATGTTCTTGGTTATCAAGTATTAAGACCTGTCAGAAAAATAGTATAGTCAGTTGATTGTGTAATGTCAGATTGAAAACTGAATAAGGCTTTTAATGGGATCAGTCCGGCGGTGATGACAGCAGCAAGGATGAACGATTCGGATGAACAAAATCGTTCATCCTCGCATTTTATCGTTAATTTTAGTGTAATTACCGTTAATTTTAATAATAATATCGTTAATTTCAACATTTTATCGTTCATTCCAATGTCATTATCGTTAATTCTTGACTTTTCTGTTAAGATACTATAAAATATCTTTAGTATTTTCATGGAGGTATCGTTTATGCAAACGGAAGCTCTTAAAAAATTAGTTTTAAATATCAATGAGATAAAAACCGAAACGCAAACAATTGAACTGAAAGCCGCAACACAGGGCTGTCCTACAAAACTATTTGATACGCTTTCTTCCTTTTCCAATCAAGACGAAGGCGGCATTATTATTTTCGGTGTTGATGAAAAAGAAAATTATGCAATTAAAGGGGTGTATGATGCACATGATCTTCAAAGGAAGATAACAGAGCAATGCAAGCAGATGGAGCCTTCTGTCCGCGCTCTGTTTACTGTTTGTGATATTGACGGGAAAACGGTGGTTTCCGCAGAAATACCCGGAGTTGATATTTCTGAACGTCCTGTATTCTACAAAGGCGTCGGGCGGATCAAAGGATCTTATGTTCGTGTCGGCGAATCCGATGAACCGATGAGCGAATATGAAATTTACAGCTACGAAGCGTTTCGCGAGAGAATCCGCGACGATATTCGCACAGTTGATAACGCTAAGTTTAAAATGATAGATGAGAAACGTATGTCGGATTATCTGACCGCCGTCAAAAACGAACGCAGAAATCTTGCCGACAATGTTACGGAGAATGAAATTTTGGAGCTCATGGGAATTACCAATGACGGAGTCCCTACGCTTGCAGGCTTGATGACTTTTTCAAAATATCCGCAAGCGTACTTCCCACAGCTTTGTATTACGGCTGTTTCTCTTCCCGGAACGGAACAGGGAACAGTGGGTAGTGACGGTGAGCGATTTATAGATAATAAACGTATCACCGGCGCAATTCCGGATATGCTTGAAGAAGCAGTTGAGTTTGTTCGTAAAAACAGCCGCACAAAAACGATTATAGATGATAACGGATACCGTGCGGATAAACCTGAGTATCCCATTAAGGCCGTCCGGGAAGCGATATTAAACGCCCTGGTACACCGTGATTACAGCATCCACACCGAAAATGTGCCGATTCGTATTGAAATGTACCGTGACCGTATGGAAATCATCAACAGCGGAGGTTTATACGGTCGAATTTCTGTTGATGCGCTCGGCAAAGTTCGTCCCGAAACAAGAAATGCCGCTCTTGCAAACATGCTGGAGCTTTTAAAAGTAACCGAAAACAGATATTCAGGTATTCCTACTATGCTGAGAGAGTTTGCAAATGCCGGGCTTCCGGCGCCGGTGTTTTCAGCCGTTCACGGTGAGTTCAAGGTCGTAATGAAAAACGGCTTATTTACAGAAACGACTCCGGGCACTGATTCCCTTGTGGAATTTTGCTCCACTCCCCGGACAAGAGCCGAGATCATCGCTTTTGTCGGTAAGTCAAAAAATTATGTGATGTCGCAAATGGTCAGCCCGCTTATCGAAAACGGCAAACTGAAAATGACGATACCGAATAAACCGAAAAGCCCAAATCAGAAATTTGTCAAGGCGTAAAGAGGAGAAACGGAATTATGAACCTTATTGTGTCATCGTATTCTTTAAACATAGGCAAGATGGATAAACCGAGTGATTTACAGTAGTATGGATGTACGAAATTACGTGGATAAATAGAGTGGTTGGGTGTGGAGGTGACCAAATGGGTGATAGAATTTGTATATTAGCTTCCTTATCACAAAGAACTGATATTGAAGAGGCTGTGAAATATTACAGGACACCTGACAATATTATAGATTATCCGAAAGAACAGTATAATAAAACTCTATTTGAAATCGACTATGATTTCATTTGTAAAATTGCTTCGGCAGATCGGATAATAGCCATTTCCAAAGACGATGGAACTTTTGGAGAGTCTGTTACATATGAACTTGCCCTTGCAACATATTTTGGTAAACCTATAGAAACAATCGTTACAGTTAAAGAGAAAGTGGCTGAGAATTTTGACGGTAACGGAAACAATAAACTGAAAATATCAGAAAAATTTACAGAGCCTTAGATGTTTTCGCCTTATGGGCAATGGTTTTCTCACAAGGCGCTTTGAGAGAAATACAGAGTATGTTGAATTGGCATTAAGAATTGTGTTGGATCTATCGGATTTGAATGTGCTATACTTTTCATTAAGCAGAAAGATGCAACTAATCTGCAAATCGGAGGTTAAGGAGATTATCCATGAAAAGAGCGACCTTGATTTTAGGAATTATTTTCTTGATATTAACATTCATTGGCGCTGCATATGTCATTATAAATCACGGACAAGTGAATGCAGGATATGCAGTAATTCCAGGGCTTTGGTGTATGATTTGTTTTAGCTTTTACCGCAGCAGGAAATAGAATAATTTGAAATTGAAAGGGAACGGATATCCGCTCCCTTTTTACGTATATAATTATACCATAAAAAGTGCTGAAATACAAGACTGGTATTCGCTTTCGGGAAGTGATATGATTTGTTTCTAATATAAAAAATGGGGAGGAATGTCTATGAATAAGGATTGGATGATTTTGGTGCAGCAGCAGAACCAGCTTACGAAAGTCCTGGAAACGAATCAGGCCACTGCACAGTTTGGTCTTTCTCTGACGGCTCAGGATGCAGAACTCATTTTAGAAGAACGGAAAAATGTTTTGAAAGAGCAAAATAGAGTGGAATTTGGGCAGGGGATTGCTCCCAAAATCATTTATGAATTCTGCGATTCGGATTATATCGACCAGAACAATTATGTTGATACCATAGTCCGGCTTCAAGAGATCTTCTATTTATATAAGAACGAAATGCAGGATGAAATCACGGATGATGAACTGCTTCACTTGATGAAAGAGCAGTTTGAAAAGATTTGTTTTGGGGATTTGGACTATCTGGAAGGGACATGCCTTGCTAATTTTGCACAGGCGATCCGGGCAGGATATGAGGGTTATAAGGATACGGACGGATATGGCGAGTATTCAAAATTTGACGAAGTGAAAAGATGGGATTATGAATTATATTGTCAGGCTCTGAGTGCGCTTTTCGGGGGGTGAGAAGCAGTGAATTATACCATGGAAGAATTGGTGCCGATTGTTGGAAAACTGGCGGAAAAATATACCGCCAATGAGAGTACCTCCATCACATACGAAAAGGCGGATCAGTTGATGGAAGCGGTTTTATATTGTATTCACGAACTGGAGCAGGACGGAGGCAGTTTTGCAGTTTCAACAGATAAAATATCCGCACCAGTATCGACAGATGGAATATCCGCACCAGTTTCAACAGACAAAATACCTGCGCAGCAGGCATACGAGACAGGGTTGTTGCGTGTTGAGAGTAAGGTAAAGAAAGCATTGGATTTATATAATTCAATCATGACAGATTTCAGGCATTATGAGAATAAGTGTTTCTATCGTACTTTTGTTTTAGAATTGCCCCGTTTTTTTCAGCGATATGATGCCAGGTTTGAACCTCAAAATACAATTCTGATCCTGGATTATCCTGTGTTAAAGGATATTTCCGAATATACCGGGATCGATAAAATATATGAGTATATCCGGTGTATCTATTTGGAGCAGAAATTTCTCGGTGCTTTTCCGAGAGAATATGTAACTGGTGTATTATCAAAGCATAAAAATGAAACAGGCAATCTGTGCGAGCCCGTTTTGATTGACATCATCAGACATATTTTACTGAAAAGACCTTTAGCCGAACCTGATTGGTCAAAGGAGGATCACATACAGATACAGGCTGCATTGACGGGAACTGACGTTGATGAGGTGAGAAAAGAATTGCAAAAAATAATGGAATCATTCGTTCAGAAATATTTCCCAGGCGACGAGGAGCTTCTGGAATACTTACTTGGGGATATTAAGAATGTTGCAATCCAAGCGAAGCGATCTTGTGATTGAGTTCCCAGGAAAGGCTTCATATATCAATGTATATGTCTAAAGGGACAAGGTTTCATACAATCTGCACCCCTCCGATTAGATAGCATTCTTTTATGGTGCCGAAAAAAGGCCTTTTTCAGGCTTATTGAACAGCTAAAGTTCAACAAGATAAGGCATTTCTTGAATAGCCGATCCTTTTCACTTCTTCGCTAGGAAGATTCATAGACTGAGAAAATTCATTTGATATTATGAATATTGATGGGCGATTTGGGTGGTTACACCTGCCTTCTCAAAAATGAGCAGAAAATTGTTTGCCACGAAATTGTATCAAGCTTGTGATGTATAAGGTTTCATACAATTTCGCGACAGGCGAGAGCAATAGCTGGCAGGCGAGTAAGAAAAGGGATACATACCCATGGAAGGGTGCATCCCTTTTTCTTATCGACCCGATGTGGAATCGAACCACATTTTTCCCCTTCATAAGTACATTTTAACAAATGTACTTATGAAGGGGGACGTCTTACCAATAGACTATCGGGTCATAATCCATCTAATAATTTCGGTAATTGATCATTTAGACTATCGTCTATTCTGAACCGTGTATTGATATATGCCAGTAAATATTTTTCCTGTCGTTGTGGTTTATACCTTCGCAATGTTGCGATGTTTGATTTAGGCATATCTGTAACAATTTTCTTGTAATCGTATGAAATATTGTAATATATGTACGTCGCTAATTCAATGCATGACCGCGAAAACATTACAAAATCATCAAAGGAAATTTTTTCATAGCTATTTGGAGCGGATAATTTAGAAAACTTAGTATTCGATTTGAAATTATTTTTTTGCAATTTACTATATTCTTTAGAATGTGAATCAAAATCGTATAAATCATGTACTGCGGTATTACGAATTAGACGATAATACTCACAGAGCTCAATCAAAAGTTTTATGTCTTCCGGTATATTTTCAGCAAGTGTATTCTTAATGACACATTTTAGCCAAGATTCGGTTTGTTGTTTCTCCTTGAAGCTGTATTTACCGTATGATTTCACTTGATAATATACATCCTTCAGAAATGTCTCAAAACATAGATGTATATTTACAATATAACTCCTCGAAATAGCATTAACCATTTGTTCTGCATTATAGCTGGTCAATGTTATGGCATACCGAGAAGCGAGGGCAATAAAATCTTGTCGTTTACCTATTTCGGATTCATGCTCCATAACAAGACATCTCTTTGACAATTCGACAAATTGATTGATGGTACAATATTCACCAAGTACATCCTTAAATTTGTGCAAAATGTTTTTTTCATATAAGTTGTCTGTTTCTTTCATTCATCACTAGTATCCTTTATTTTCAATTCAGCAAGCATAAGCCGCTCTAAACGTGAAATATCTGGAAATACAACCTTTTTCCCCCGGGCATGAAGCTGCCGAAGCTGTTTCATATTTGTGCTGATTGTCCGGTGAATAGAATGTTTTACAGGAACGGGGTTGTTATTACGGGTATGTATGTGATCGAGATAGTATTCTGTTACCGGGAACATATTCTGCAACAGGAAGGCGGCTTTCTTTCCATCAAATTCCCCTATAACGATAGTTAGACATTTTCCGTACTTTTGTACTTGCTTATCATAGATCACTTGAAATTTGTTTACTCGGCTGCTGAGCGGAACCATCCAGAAAAGCCCCGTCTTTTCATCCCGCAGGCAGTAAAATGTGGGACGGTATGCACCGTTCTCCTTATTTTGCATGAGCTTGTCTTCTTTTACTTTTTCAAAATATTCATCTTTAATATGGTAAACATATCCTTCCTGGTAAATCATAGTCTCCCCACTGATCAGATAAAAATAGCCCTACCTTTCGATAGGGCTTGATTTTCGGACCGGACATTTATTAGACGCCTCCGGTGGGCGAACAATATTTTCGGACCGTTCATTTATAGACCGCCAGCGGTGAGCGGACAATATTTTCGATGATGGATCTCTCCCTCATCACTACTATTATTATACGCAGGCGACGAAAATATGTCAATTAACTTTAAGAAAATTTTAGATTTCCATTTAATGAAAGACCATTCCATGGCGGATAGGCGCAGGGATCTGCTGTATTTGCCGGATGATTGGGAAGTATGGTATTGTTGGGGATTGCATTTATGCGGTTGAAAGTGTGACCGGATTTTGCTATGATAAAATAAAACGAAAAAAGAAATAATATTTTATATAAGGTCAAAATGAAGAATCACAAGAAAGACTTAAAAACTTTTTACATCCTGTGGTCAACGCAGTCTTTTTCCCAGCTGGGCAGCGCCATGACAAGCTTCGCGCTGACGCTGTGGTTATATGAAACAACCGGTTCCGCCCTGCAGACGGCGCTTCTTTCCATCTGCTCCTATACCCCGTATGTGCTGATGAGCATTTTTGCCGGGGCGCTTTCAGACCGTTGGAATAAAAAACGGACCTTGCTTGTCTGCGATACCTTTGCCGCGTGCTGTTCCGTGGCGATTCTTATTCTATTAAAAACAGGCTCTCTGCTGCCCGTCCATATGTATGTGCTGAATGCGGTAAGCGGTCTGATGAATACGGTGCAGCAGCCTGCCAGCGAAGTAACGATGACGCTGATCATCCCCAGAGAGCAGTACCAAAGGACAAGCGGCCTAAGGTCATTTTCCAACTCCCTCGTCACGATTTTACATCCTGTACTTGCGACAGCCCTTTATGGAGCCGTGGGAATGGATGGCGTGATCGGCGTGGATCTTGCCACCTTTGCCGCAGCTTTCGCGGCATTGGCATTTTTCGTGCATATCCCATCCCCGGATGTACAGCATCAGGACGATCCAAGGGAAACACTTTTATCCAGCGCTAAGGAAGGTTTATCCTATCTGCGCCAAAACGGTTTGATCCTCTGGCTGATCTTATTTCTTGCGGGAGTGAATTTCGTCGCATCCGCGTTTGATGCGGCCCTTCCGCCCTATGTGCTTTCCCATGAGAACGGCGGAAGGGCGGTGTTGGGAATCGTCATGTCCTGCGCAGGGCTTGCAACGCTGGCGGGCAGCCTGGCAGCCGCCGCGCTTCCTCCGCCCAAGAACCGCATCCGCGTGATCCTGCTGACCATGCTGTTTTCCCTAGGGACAGAGAATTTTATTCTTGCATTTGCGAAAACCCCAATATGGTGGTGCATCGCCCAAATCGTCGGCTGGTCCGTCGTTCCCATCATGAACGCTAACCTGGATGTGATCCTGCGCAATACCATTCCCCTGGAAATGCAGGGGCGGGTTTATTCCTGCAGGAACGCAATGCAGTTTTTCACCATACCCATTGGCACCTTTGTCGGCGGATTCCTGGTAGATAAGGTCTGTGAGCCATGGATGGCGCAGGCAGATCCGGAGGGGCTGCTGGCAGGCATATTCGGAATGGGAAAAGGCTCCGGAGCTGCCCTTGTGATGTTTATCCTGGGAATCCTGGGGATTGCAGTGTGCCTGATATTTGGGAAGCTCCTTCGAGGATACGAGTATAGGGAAGCGGTTGTGAAAAAGTGATGTTTCTCAGATTCGTATGCATAACCCTATTCCTTAAAGAAAGAAACCAGGGTCTCCGTCAGCCTGGCGATGTCCACAGGCTTCGCCAGATGCCCGTTCATACCTGCTGCAAAGGATTTCTGCTTATCCTCCTCAAAGGTATTCGCCGTTAAGGCAACGATGGGGATCCTCGCTTTCGCGGCATCCGGCATTTCCCTTATTCTCCTTGCCGCCTCGTAGCCGTCCATATTCGGCATCTGTATATCCATGATCACGAGATCATAATATCCCGCTTCCGCTTTCTGCAGCATCTCGACGCAGACCTGCCCGTCTTCCGCCCTTTCCGTTTGAATCCCCAGATCCTCCAGAATGGTCATGGTGATCTCGGCGTTCAGCTCGTTGTCCTCTGCCAGAAGAAATCTTTTCCCGGAAAGGATCTGCGCACTGTCTTCCGGTTTCTGCCCGGACTGTTCTTCAGGAGCATCTGCGATCTTTAAGGTGAGGGAAACCCGGAACGTACTGCCCTCTCCCGGTTTGCTTTCCACCTCGATGCTGCCGCCCATGATATCCACCAGCTTTTTCACAATCGCCAGACCCAGCCCGGTGCCGATGACCTTGCTTTCGGTGGTATTGCGCTCCCTGGAAAAGGATTCAAACATATGCTTCTGAAATTCTTCGCTCATACCGATGCCGTTATCGGATATCGCAGCCTGATAGACGGCGTACCCGGTCTTTTCACAGGGGAGCTCTTTGATCCCTACATGGATCTCCCCGCCCTCCGGCGTATATTTTACCGCGTTCCCGATGAGATTGGTATAGATCTGTTCCACCTTTGGAAGATCCAGCATCACATACCGATGTTCTATCTCAACGCTCTGGGTAAAATGAATCTTTTTCTCCTGAATGGCTTCGGCATACAGATCCGCCAGGGGCATATCCGGATCCAGGAAACAAAACTTCTCCTCCAGCTTTATTTCACCGCTGTCCATCCGCGCCATATCCAGCATATTGTTCAGTATGGATAACAGGTGCTCGCCGGAATCCTCGATTTTATGAAGATAATTGTCCACCTGCTCCGCGGAACCCTTCAGCAGTCTGGTATAGCCTAAAATCGCGTTCAGCGGCGTCCGTATGTCATGGGACATATTATTTAAAAAATAGGTTTTGGCTATATTGGCGACCTGGGCCGCAGCCAGCGCCTCTTCCAGCTTTTCGTTATTCTTGACTTTTTCCCGGTAATCGCTGCGCTCCAGCAGGACATGCTGGAAACCCGCGATGAGCAGGACGACGAACACCCCCGCCCCTAACAGCAGCAGAAGATCCGCTTTGTTGTACCAGCCGCCCGACGGGGAAACCTCAAGCTTCCACTGGCTGTCCCCTATTTCGAATAAGTAGGAAGCCGCATCCGCCGTCGGCATGCCGCAGCTGGACACCTCTTCAAAGGATCTATCCCAGGGCGAGACCGTCTTCGACAGCCTGAAATCATAGTCAAAGCCGGCAAGACTGCTCACCGCTTCCGCAAAAATATCCGGCACCCGGATGATCACGATCGTAAATCCCCAGAACTCCTCACTCCCATCCTCGCGCTCCAAATAAACCGGATTCCTGACCGCAATCCCTTCGCCTCCCTGTTTTAGGGAAAAGGGTCCCTGCATGGTCATCACATGGTAATCCCGGGCGTATCGCGAGATTTCTCCCCGGGCTTCATCATGAATCAGATCGATCTTCCCAGCCTCGTTCCCCTCTGCCGGATAAATCTCCTTCACAACGCCATCGGGAGCGATCTGTATGCTCTGGATCACATCCGTCATCAGATCCTCCGCCACCACGGGAAAGCGATTGATATAGCCGTCGTTGCTGATAAGAATCTCTTCCAGTGCGACGGTGGCGCTGATCCCATTCACGATGTCGGCCTTCATATGCTCTGCATAGGTCATTGCATTCAGTTCCAATTTTGAGCGGGTGATGGCCTCTTCATAATTTTTATATATGGTCACAGCCAGAACCGTAACGGCTATCCCGATCAAAACCGTCAGCAATGGAAGAATAATCTGCTTCTTTACTTTTTGAGAGGCAAATATTCCTTTCCAATTCCTTCTTTCTTCCCTCCGCTTCATTCCAGAAAGCCCCCCTTCTCAAAAGCGAAACCCCTCTTTGTATACCTTATGCTATAAAATATCATCTGTGCACCGGAAGCGGATCAATGGCTTTATCTGGCATTGACGCTGTTTATAAACACGATGTAGCAGGCAAAATCCCCGATGCGTTTACGGAAATACGGATCGTCTTCCTCATGTCCGAGGACGTCCCGCCATGCGGCAGCCCGATTCTGCATCTTCAGAAAGCGGGCAAGCTGGTTGAACTTTATGATGACCAGGTTGTGGCAGGAGGTTCTGCCGGCATCCTTTTCTATCCTTGCGGCCCTGTCCCACAGGCGCCAGCCGGCACGGAAGGAGGCATACCGGGTGGCAGCCTCCGCCAACTCGTCATAGAGTTCCAGGGCGTCCGGATCATTGCCGATTTCCTCTGCCATTTCCGCATGCAGCCGCCCCATTTCCTCCAGAGTCAGGCTCTGACGCTCCCGCAGATATTCAGAATACAGTTCGATCATGATGTCCCCTCTTTCCTTTCAGAGATTTCAAAAGAATTAAGACTGCTTCGGAATGAGAAATGTCTACGCCAATTCGCTGAGAGAAAACTTCCTTCCGCAGTCTGTGCAGGTAAAATAATACGAATAGTATTTTACTTTTGCATTGTCAGAAAATACCGGGTCTCTGCTTTCATGGAACTCCCAGCCATATCTGGTCCGATATTCTTTTGATCTGCTCAGCTTTCCGCCGCACCGGGGGCAAATTTTTTTCGCAAACAGAAAATATTTAAGTTCTTTTAGCGTAAAATCCATTCTGACAGCCTGATATTTCACCTTTTACCCGCCTTTCCCCTTTCCCATATCACTTCTTCTATTTACAGGGACATCCGCACAGAGGGATAACTGTATATAGATTTTCTCATTGCAGCGGATCGCCGCAAAATCGGTTGCTTTCTTATAAAGATTCCCGCATAAGCTTTATCCCACCGGGTATATTGGTAATATACCCGATTTATCTTCCAAAATCAAGATTATTGTGAATACCATTTCATTTTAATAATTTCCAAACAAAAATCAAAAACTTCGCAAACATTCCGGCGGTACGATCCAGCCGGCAAGCGAGGGATCGCTTGAAATACAAGTTTCGGAGGTTATCGGCTATGAGGAAGAAAAAGTAATAAAGAAAGGAAACTGGAATTTTCCATGTTTCCTTTCCTAAAAGTCTTTTTTTATTCGGGAACCATCACATCCCCGTCATAAATGTATGCCTTATTTAAGGAAACCGCCCCTGTAACGGTATTGCCGTCAGTCTCGTCGATTTCTCCGCGGTAAGAAATCTGTACGGTATCCCCGACCCGGACGATTTCGCGTTCCACATAGCGGGAAATCCGCAGGTCATCCAGCAGAACCTTATAGGTGATCCCCTCGGCCGGGTCTTTGCAAAGGATGGAATCGTCCACCAGGATATAGTCATCCGCAATTTCCGTAATGATGCCGGCTATCGATTTATAATAAGGCTCATAAGCCGCCTCCACGGAATTTTCCTCTGCATAACGGAGGATTTCCCCGGCGGCCTCTTCCCCGATCTCAAAGAGATACTGCCACCCGAAGGCATTGGTCCACAAATACCCGTCTTCCGTCACATACAAAGCGCAGTTGTAGACTCCAAGGGCTTCGGAAGTGAACGTAAAGCTCAGGTAACGCCGGCCTGCCGCCATCCATCTCTGGTCTTCCACAAATGGAGCGCTCCCGCACGCGGACAGGATTTCCCAGATGGGATCATCGTCTGTCAATGCAAAATAGCCGCCCTGGTCCTCATAATCGAAACGGTTCAGCTCCACGACCTTCGGAAAATCCACCTCATCCATCAGTTCCCCCAGGGTGGCCGGCGGCGCATACTCATCATGCTCAAATACATAATAGCTTCCCTCCATTTTCACGGCCACAAACTGACTGGGAGCAATATCCTTCAAGGCGAATACCTCAAATTCTTCCGTATATTTGGGGGCGCCATCCGGTTTACCCAATCCGGCCAAATGATCATATCCGGTCACAGAGTAACTGCCAATGCGCTCTCCCACCAGGCCTTCCGATACCCTGCCCCTGCTCAGATACGGAACGCCGTCCATTTCAAGCTCCGTATATTTCTCATTAACGGTCAGATATTCCCAGGGCCATATCACAGCGATCTCATTCTGCGCCAGCGTATATTCCCGGTATCTTTTGTCCCTCCCATCAGAAGCAGCCGTTCCTCTAAACAGAGATGGAAGAAGAGTACCGGCAAGGATAAGCACGGCCAGGCAGGCGGCCGCCGCTCCCCACCCAGGCCAGAGACTCCTTTTCTTTTTGCTATACATGGTGGCTTCCACCACCATGGCAGCTTCCGCCACCAACTCATCGTCCAGACAGCCGACGGCACTGGCGATTCTCGGTATTTTCATAATGCAACGCCCTCCTTTATCAGGTAATCCTTCAGCTTGTTTCGAGTCTGGAACAGCACGTTTTTGACCTTGCTCTCCGTAAAAGAACAGCGCTCTGCGATCTCCTTAACGGAATCGAAATAGAAATACTTCCGGACAAAAATGACCCGAACAGATTCCTTTTGACCGCGCAGGAAACTGCTGATCAGCTTCCCCACTTCTGCGTCCTCCGCGCCGGGCGCGTACCGGTCGTCCGGCAGCACCTCCGCCAGCTCCTCCAGGGATAAAACCGCCTCCGCAAACCTTTTTTCCCGCATCCTGAATTCCAACCGTTTTAAGGAGAGATTGCGGGCGATCCTGCAGAGAAAGGCCATAAAATTATCCGGCCTTGTGGGCGGAATGGCGTTCCAGGCTCCCATATAAGTATCGTTGACGCACTCCTCGGAATCTTCCGGATCATTGAGGATGTTATAGGCGATCCTGTGGCAGAGCTTCCCATACTTCTCATCCGTCTCCCTGATGGCCTGCTCGTTCCTGTCAAAGTAGAGCTCTATGATTTTCCGGTCATCCATGCTGTTCACCTCCCCTTTTTGGTTTAAAAGCGCTTTCACCAATTCAGTACGTTTCCAATGGGCGTTGGTTTTAAAAAATTCTGATTTTTAAAAAAATCATGTGTAACTGTACCACGTTTCTGCACAAAGTATGACATAAACTTCTTTCGCTGTAAAGATTGATGTGTGGCAGAGACATTGATCGAGTACCTTTCTCCTGCGGGACAGAATTTCTTAAAATACGAACTGTATATTGACAAAATGAAAAACTTAATTTTATTGAAACAAGGTATTGACGCCGTGTCAGAATAGTGCTATATTAACTATGCTGACACAGTGTCAGAACTCATTTTTAAGTCAGGAGAACACAAGATGCCAAAAGGATCACCAGAACTGGCAGAAGCCCGCAGGGAAGAAATCGTAGGCGCCTGCGAAAAGCTTTATCAAACCATGAGCTTCAAGGAAATCACCATCAAAGAGATCGGAAATGTAACCAGCTTCACACGCACCTCCATTTATAACTATTTTCAGACGAAGGAAGAAATCTTCCTGGCTCTGCTGAAGCGGGAGTATGAGCTGTGGATCGCCTCGCTGAAAGAAAGAATGGATCGAGCCGAGACAATGACGAAAGATGAATTTGCCGATATGATGGCTCATTCTCTGGAGGCCCGCGCCCAGCTTCTCAAGATCATGTCCATGAACCATTACGACATGGAAACGGGCAGCCGCCCGGAGCATCTGGCGGCATTCAAGGTGGCGTATGGAGAATCGATCCGAACTGTAATGGCCGGCTTAAATAAATATTTCCCGGATATGGCGGTTTCCGAGAAACAGGATTTCATTTACACATTCTTTCCGTTTATGTTCGGGATCTATCCTTACACCTATGTCACCGAAAAGCAGAGGGCGGCGATGGAGGAAGCGGGTGTCAATTATGTGTTTATGACGATTTATGAGATCACATATAACTGCGTGAAAAAGTTGCTGGACAAATAAGGGAGGGTGGGAAAAATGAAGTACACGAAACTCGGCAGATCCGACTTGACCGTTTCCCGTATCTGTATGGGCTGTATGGGCTTTGGAAACGCCGCCACGGGACAGCACAGCTGGACGGTGGACGAGGCGCAGACCCGCGAGATCATCAAGCACGGATTGAATTTAGGGATCAACTTCTACGACACCGCCATTGCCTACCAAAACGGCACCAGTGAGCAGTACGTGGGCAAGGCGCTGCGGGACTTTGCAAAGCGGGAAGATTTTGTGATCGCCACCAAGTTCACGCCCAGGACACAGGACGAGATCGACGCAGGCGTCAGCGGACAAAAGCACATCGAAAATTATCTGAATCAGAGCCTGAAAAACCTGGGCCTGGACTATGTGGACCTCTACATCTATCACATGTGGGACTACCACACGCCCATGGAGGAAATCATGGAAGGGCTGCACAATGCGGTCAAGGCAGGTAAGGCGCGGTACATCGGCATCTCCAACTGCTTTGCGTGGCAGCTTGCCAAAGCCAATTTCTACGCCCGGGAACACGGCCTCACGGAGTTTGTGTCCATCCAGGGACATTATAATCTGATCGCCCGGGAGGAAGAACGGGAGATGGCTCCCTTCTGCGCCGACCAGAACATCGCCATGACGCCCTACAGTGCCCTGGCGGGCGGGCGGCTCAGTAAGCGTCCCGGAGAAACCTCAAAACGGCTGGAGCAGGACTCCTACGCGAAATTTAAGTACGACGCCACAGCCGACGCGGACGGTCGTATTATCTCTCGTGTGGCGGAACTTGCTGACAAGCGCGGTGTGTCTATGACGGAAATTTCCCTTGCATGGCTGCTCACAAAAGTCACCTCCCCGGTGGTGGGTGCGACGAAGTTTTCCCATGCGGAGGGTGCGGCCAAGGCCGTGAACCTGGAACTGACACAGGACGAGACCTGTTATCTCGAAGAATTATATGTGCCCCATGCCTTAGTTGGCGTGATGGCACAGAACGGCAAACAGAAGGCCGGAAATGTCGTTTAGGAACATTCCCGTTACTCAAAGACCGGCACTCAGAGACAGGAAATGTCATTTAACAAAAAATCCTTATAGAGTAAAAAACAATTGGAGTATAGAAGGAGGAAAACAACATGGAAAAGATCACACAAACCGCAGGCAGAAATCAGCTTGGCACATTCGCGCCGGATTTCGCCCACTTCAACGACGACGTTCTCTTCGGCGAGAACTGGAACAACCCTGACATCGACCTCAAAACCCGGTGCATCATCACTGTCGTGGCGCTGATGAGTTCGGGTATCACCGATTCGTCGCTGACCTATCATCTGGAAAACGCCAAGACCCACGGCGTGACGCGGGCGGAGATCGCCGCTATTGTCACCCACGTGGGCTTCTATGTGGGCTGGCCCAAGGCGTGGGCGGTATTCCGTCTTGCAAAAGACGTTTGGAACGAGGCGGAACCGGAACTGACGGAGAAAGATCGGTATCAAAACACAATATTCTTCCCCATCGGCGCGCCCAACGATGGCTTCAAGCAGTATTTCAGCGGGCAGAGCTACCTGGCCCCGGTGTCCAAAGAGCAGGTGGGCATTTTCAACGTGACCTTTGAGCCGGGCTGCCGCAACAACTGGCACGTCCACCACGCTGACAAGGGCGGCGGGCAAATCCTCATCTGTGTCGGCGGACGCGGGTACTATCAGGAATGGGGCAAAGAAGCCGTGGAGATGAAACCCGGCGACTGTATCAATATCCCTGAGGGGGTGAAGCACTGGCACGGCGCCGCGCCGGATAGCTGGTTTAGCCATCTCGCTATTGAAGTCCCCGGAGAAAACGGTTCTAACGAATGGCTGGAGCCGGTGGATGAAAAACAATATGGAGGTTTGAAATAAAACGATCTTTCCGTTCTGCTCCCACGGCGGCGGATTTTTCACACCCACCCGGGAGACGATGTGATCCGCGGCTGGGAAAAAGAAATGAAATAATGAAAAGGAGTGAAAAAACATGAGTAAAACATTGGTAGCCTATTTTTCTGCCAGCGGAACGACCGCAGGCGTTGCAAAAGACCTGGCAGGCGCCATCCACGCCGATCTGTACGAAATCCGGCCTGCCGTTCCCTATACGCAGGCAGACCTCAACTGGATGGATAAAAAATCCCGCAGCAGTGTGGAGATGACCGACAAATCCAGCCGCCCTAAGCTTTCGGACACCGATGCCAACATCGGCGCTTATGATACGATTTACCTGGGCTTCCCGATCTGGTGGTACGTCGCACCGACGATCATCAACACGTTTCTGGAGAGCTATGATTTTTCCGGTAAGAAAATCGTGCTGTTCGCCACCTCCGGCGGCAGCGGGTTCGGGAAAGCTGTCGCAGGACTCGCGCCATCCGTTTCAGCCACTACCGAAATCATCGAAGGGAGAATCTTAAATTCCGCTTCCGAGCTGAAACGATGGGAGGAATCGCTATGAATATCGTAGTGCTTGAGGGCAGCCCCAATCGAAACGGTTCCTCCAATCTGCTGGCGGAGCAGTTCATACGGGGTGCAAAGGAAGCCGGTCACAGCGTACAGGCAGTAGATGTCGCCCACGCGAATATCCACCCCTGCATCGGCTGCATTCATTGCGGGTACGAAGGCCCGTGCGTTCAAAAAGATGACGTGAACGGGATACGGCAGAAAATACTGGATGCGGACATGATAGTGTTCGTGACGCCGCTTTACTATTATGGGATGAGCGCGCAGCTTAAAACGATGATCGACCGGTTCTGCGCATTCAACAGCAGCATCCAGCGAAAGCACATGAAGTCCGCACTTCTGGCTGTCGCATGGAATAGCGACACATGGACGTTTGAGGCGCTGGAATCCCATTATCATACACTTGTGCGGTATTTGAGCCTGAAGGATCAGGGAATGGTCTTGGGGAAAGGATGCGGCACACCGTCTATGACGCAGCATTCCAAATATCCGCAAATGGCGTATGATCTCGGCAAAAAATTGTGACAAGGAGGTTTTAAGCATGAGGAAACGGTTTTTGCTTTTTTCCCTCGCATTCCTGTTACTGTCAATGGTTTTCATAGGCTGCAGTACACAGAATGAACCGGAAACAGACAGTTCCGGAAATCAGGATCAAACATCGTACAATGCAAATCCGTCCGGAACAGATTCCGAAAAGATTGACGATTCAACCGACAGCGAAAATGACAGTACGGACAGTGACGGGGACAACAGCACGGAGAGCAGCGGGGACAACAGCACCCCGTCTGGTGAGCAAACGGATTCAGATTCGGATGTTCCCATCGTCTACTTCACATCCGACATCTCCCCGGAGGGGCTGATGGCAGTTTATGAAGCCCTGGGCTGGACGCCCACCGGCAATGTGGCGGTAAAGCTCTCCACCGGCGAACCTCCTGCAAGCAATTACCTTGACCCGCAGCTCATCAAAGATGTGGTGGAGGCTGTGGACGGTACAATTGTGGAGTGCAACACAGCTTACGGCGGTTCCCGCTCCGAGACGGCCATGCACTATCAGGTGGCGGAGGATCACGGCTTCACTGAGATCGCGGATTTTCAGATCCTCGATGAAAACGGCTCTTTGACGCTGCCCGTAGAGGGCGGCAGCGTTCTTACGGAAAACTATGTAGGCGCCGCATTTGCCGACTATGATTCCTACCTTGTCCTCTCCCACTTCAAAGGCCATGCCATGGCAGGTTACGGCGGAGCGATCAAGAATATTTCCATCGGGCTTGGCTCCAGTGAAGGAAAGGCGTGGATTCACAGCGGCGGCACAGGCGGCAGTATGTGGAGCGGCGATCAGGACGCCTTTCTGGAAGCCATGGCAGAGGCGGGAAAATCCGTGTCCGATTATCTTGGGAACGGCGAAAGAATCGTCTATATCAGCGTGATGAACTGCCTGTCCGTGGATTGCGACTGCGACGGCAATCCCGCCGAGCCGGATATGCACGACATCGGTATTTTGGCCTCAACCGATCCTGTGGCGCTGGATCAGGCTTGTATTGATCTTGTCTATGCGCAGAAAGACGGTGACGGTGCCTCCCTTGTACAGCGGATCGAATCCCGGAACGGTCTGCACACGCTGGAGCACGCCGAAGAAATCGGCCTGGGCAGCCGCACGTACACATTGGTGAACATCGATGAATGAGATATCCCAAGTTCTGCACCGGGAGTTCGTCTATGTGTGGTATTACTTCCTGCTCCAACTTCGGCAGATCGCTGGGTACTGGATTCTCGGCATGGTCGTCGGCTCCCTCGTTTCAGTGTTCGCAAAGGACGCCATTCACGGAGCCTTTGACCGTATCCGGGATAAGAAGTGGGGGCTGTGGGGCGTCGTTCCGGCAAGCCTGTTGGGTGTTGCCTCCC